>JALSIN010000265.1 GCA_026989935.1 Polyangiaceae bacterium
TGCCCGCACATCCCCACCCCACGACGCCCGCCGAGTTCGCCCGGTGGATCGATCATACGATCCTGTCCCCCGACGCGACCACCGCCGAGATCCGCCGGGCCTGCGCCGAGGCCGTGCGGATCGCCGCCGCCGCCGCGTGCGTGCCGCCCCGCTTCGTCCCGATCGCGGCCGCCGCCCTCGCCGGGACCGGCGTCGCCGTGTGCACCGTCGTCGGCTTCCCCCACGGCACCGGCACCCCGGCCGTGAAGGCCGCCGAGGCCCGCGAGGCCGCGCGCGCCGGCGCCGTCGAGCTGGACATGGTGCTCGCCCGCGGCCCCCTGCACGAGGGGGACGACGACGCGGTGCGAGCGGACGTGGCCGCGGTGGTGGAGGCCGCCCCGCAGGCCCGGGTCAAGGTGATCCTCGAGACGGCTGCCCTGTCGCCCGCGGAGATCGACCGCGCCTGCCGCCTGTGCGCCGAGGCGGGCGCTCACTTCGTCAAGACCTCCACGGGTTTCGGCCCGGGTGGGGCCACGGTGGAGGCCGTGCGGCGGATGCGGGCGGCGGTCCCGCCCTCGATGGGCGTCAAAGCCTCGGGGGGGATCCGCGACGCCGCCACGGCGCTGGCCATGATCGAAGCCGGCGCCACCCGCATCGGCACGAGCCGCGGCCCCGCCCTCGTCGAGGACGCGCGATCCCTGCTGGAGGCACCATGACCGACCCCGACACCCCCTCCCTCCCCCGCGCCGCCTCGGCCACCGCCGAGCGGATCGCCGACCCGAGCGGGCGCATGTACCACATCGGCCTCGCCCCGGGCGAGGTCGCCCCCTTCGTGCTCCTGGTGGGCGACCCGGACCGCGCCGCCCGCGTGTCCGAGCGCTTCGACACGGTGGAGATCACGCGCTCGAACCGCGAGTACGTCACCTACACGGGGCGCTACCAGGGCCTTGCGATCTCCGTGATGGGCACCGGCATGGGCGCGGGCAACATGGAGATCGCCGTCGTCGAGCTGTGCCAGGTGGTCGAGCGCCCGACCCTGATCCGCTGCGGGACCAGCGGATCGCTCCAGCCGCAGGTGGACCTCGGGCACCTGGTCGTGACCAGCGGCGCCGTCCGCCTCGAGAACACCTCCACCGCCTTCGTCGAACCCGGCTTTCCGGCCGTCGCACACCACGAGGTCGTGTCCGCCCTGCTGTGGGCCTGCGCCGACACGGGCCACCCGCACCACCTGGGGCTGACCGCCACCGCGCCCGGGTTCTACGGCGCCCAGGAGCGCCGCGTACCGGGCTTTGCCCCCCGCACCGAGGGCCGGCTCGACGCGCTTGCGGCCCAAAACGTGCTCAACCTGGAGATGGAGGTCTCCACCCTGCTGTGCCTTGCGGCCTACCGCGGCCTGCGAGCCGGGGCCGTGTGCGGGATCCTGGCGAACCGCCCCAAGGACACCTTCGTGGCCTTCGAGGACAAGCACACCGTGGAGGCCCGCGCCGTGGACGTGGCGCTCGCGGCCTTCGTCCGGCTGGCGCGGATCGACCGCCTGCGCGGCGAGGCGCCCTTCTTCCACCCCGGCCTGTGTACGCAAGACACCCCCGGGCGCTGACCGGCTCCGGCCGCGAGGACGCGGCCGCGCGCTTCGGGCATACTGCGGGGCGTGTCCGCCACGCTTCGGTTCCACGATGACAGCGAGCGAGCCGCCCGGCGCGCCGACGTGCTGGTCCTGCTCGCCCCCGCCCGGTTCTTCAAGGGCGACGGCCTGCCCCCGATCCCGGGCTTCATCGATCGCACGACCCGGCCGATCTTCCAGGCCGCCGGCACGGCGCGGCCCCCGGGGGACCTCGGCGCGACGGTGGCGAGCCTGGACGTTCGCCACGGCCGCACCCTCGCCGCGGCCGTCCTCCCCGATGCGGTCAGCCGGTACAACTGCGCCGCCCGCTCCGAGGCCATCGCGGCGCGCGTGCGCGCCCTCGTGACCGATCGCAAGCGCTACGCCCTGTGCGTCGTGCTCGACACCCCGGACCACCTGCGGGCCGCCGCGCTGGCCGTCGGCCGCGCACTTGCGATCTACGACGCGCGCAGCAAGCCCAAGAAGGCGCGAGTGCACGTGGCCTTCGTGGACCGACGCGGCGCGCCGATCCCCGTACCCGCGGCGACCGCCCGTCTCGTCGCCCTCGCCCGCGAGAGCGCCGCGCTCGTCGATACGCCGCCGTCGGAGCTGACCCCGGGGGCCTTCGCCGAGCGCGCCCTTTCGACCCTCGGCGCCCTCGACGGCGTGACCGTGGAGGAGATCGCGGGCGAGGCCCTGCTCGAACACGACCTCGGGGGGATCTACGCCGTGGGCAAGGGCGCCGCGAGCCCGCCGCGCATGGTCCTCGCCTCGTACGCCCCCGAAGGCGCCCGGCACCACGTGGCCCTGGTGGGCAAGGGCGTGTGCTTCGACACGGGCGGCCTGCACCTCAAGGGCCGCGGGTTCATGGAGGGCATGAAGAGCGACATGGGGGGCGCGGCGGCGGTCTTCGGCGCGTTTCGGGCCCTGGTCGAGCGCGGCACGGACACGGCGGTCACGCTGATCCTGTGCCTGGCCGAAAACGCCATCGGCCCGCGTTCGTACAAGCCCGACGACGTGGTGCGGCTGCACAGCGGGCGCACCGTGGAGATCAACAACACCGACGCGGAGGGGCGCCTGCTGCTGGCCGACGGGGTCAGCTATGCGGCACGGAACCTCGGCGCCGACGTGGTGCTCGACGCGGCCACCTTGACCGGCGCGCAGCTCATCAGCACGGGACTGGCCCACGCGGCGGTGGTGACGAACGACGCCGGCCTGGAGGCGCGGTTCGTCGAGACGGGACACGCCACCGGGGAGCTTTGCCACCCGCTGCCCTTCGCGCCGGAGCTGTACCGCAGGGAGTTCGAAAGCCCCGTCGCCGACCTGCGAAACTCGGTCAAGAACCGCATGAACGCCCAGACGGCGTGTGCGGCCTACTTCGTCTACGCGCAGATCGAAAAGGCGCCGCGGGCCCGCCGCCGCCTGTGGGGCCACGTGGACCTGGCCGGCCCGGCCTTTCGCGACGACCGCGGCACGGGTTACGGCGTCGCGCTGCTGGCCGACACCGTGGAGGGGCTTTCGTGACGAGGCGGCGCCGACACCCGGACACGCCGGATCTGTTCACGCGCCTTTCGGATCCGGTGCAGCCCGACGACGCGCACGCCGCCCCCTCGCTGCCACCGCCCCGGCCCGCCCGTCCTTGCGGCGGGTGCGGCTTCCTGCTCGTGATCGACCTCGACCGCGCGTGCCCGCAGTGCGGCGCCCCGGCGCCCCGATGAGCCGCTACGTCCACCTCGACCTGCCCGTCGAGGACCGTGCGGAGCTCACCCGGGCCCTCGACGCCCTGGGCGTGCCCTACACCACGGCCGACGCCGAGGGGCTGCTGCTCGACGGGAGTCTCGAGTGCGCCGGCGAGCCGGTGGACGTCCGGATCGCACCCGAGGTGTTCGGGACGATCCAGGACTGGGGATTGCGGCGTGCAGACCGGACGATCGAGGTGGTCTGCGGGGATACCGATCGCCGGCACCTGGCGCAGACGGTCCTTCCGCGGATTTTGGCGCAGGTGACCGCGGCACGCCTGGAGGCGGCCGGACACCGCACCCTGCACGTGGTGGACGCCGACGGCACGCACCGGCTGGTCGTCGGCGTCACCCCGGGCGACGACGACGGCGCCTGAAGGCATCCGCGCGGGCGCCCGCTACGGCGTCGTCGAGCACAGCCCGGGCACCTCGGCGCAGCTGTTCTCGCACACGCCCGCCCCGTTGCAGGCCAGCGCGCACATGCTGTCGCAGGCCTGGATGCGGCACTCGCTCGTGCCGTTGCCGCAGGTCAGGTTGCAGCCCCCGCCGGTGCAGTTGAGGATGCACACGTCCCCGTCGCAGTTCATCTGGCACCCGCCGCCGTCGCAGGTCGCCTCGCAGCGGTCCGCGTCGCAACTGAACTGACACGCGCCCTCCGAGCTCTCGCAGTCCTGCTGGCAGTTCGTGCCCGTGCAGCTGCACTGCTGGTTCGCCAGGCACCGCTCGGAGTCCGGGCCGGAGGTGTTGCCGGACGAGGTGTTCGAGCCCGAGTCGCCGCTGTTGACCGTGACGCAACCGGCCGCGGCGAGGGCACACAGGAGAACGAGGCGTCGCGCCTTCACAAGGGAATGGATGGCCTGCATGGGGCGACGGTAGCAGCCCGGTCGGCTCCGTGCTGTGACATGGCCCCGGCCGGCGGGCCGGTTCGGCCCTTGCAGGGATGCTGTCCATGGGATAGCGTGCGCCCCGTGAATCGACGCCACCTGTTCGTATGGACGTTCTCGCTCATGGCCGGGCTTGCGGCCTGCGACAAGAAGGCCCCGGCCGGATCCGCGGAAGAAAAGGCCGTCCCCGCGGAGAAACAGCCGGCCGAGGCCGCGCCGGCGCCCGGAGGAAACGCCGCCGGCACCGTCATCGCCCCGGGCAAGGTCGCAGCCCCCGGTGCCCGCGTGGAGCGCACGAAGGACGGGCGCATCGTGGCCGAACAGGGCGGCAACCGGGCCGTCGTCCGCCCGGACGGCTCGGTGGACGCGAAGGCGGCCGACGGCACCCAGGCCGAGATCCGCGAGGGCGCCGTACGCTCGAAGAAGGGTTCGGTCGAGGCGGGGAAGGACGGGGCCACGAAGATCGAGGGCCCGGGTGGCGAGAAGGTCGTCGTGGGCAAGGACGGCAGCGTCCAGGTGGGTGGGATCCACGTCCCCGCCCCGTAGAGCCCCCATCGCACGCCGCCCTGCGCGCCCGCGGGTCCGTGCCCGCGCGGGGGCGGTCGCTTACTTGCGAAAGCGCACGTGGAAGTGGTCGCGGTGCGACCGCCAGTGCCGGATGATCCCGTGGGCCCGGTGCCGCCCGCGGGGGTACTGGAACAGCTCGTCGAGGGTCTCCTTCGGGACGCCCTGGCTGCGCGCGTACTCGTAGAGCTTCTTCTGCACGCGGTAGTCCATGAAGATGAAGCGCACCTCGTTCGTCTCCAGGAACGCCTTGACCAGCTCCCAGGTGCGCGGCACGTCGAGGGTCCGATCGTCCACCACCGTAAAGCGTGGGTTGTTGGCGTTCTTGCCCCGGCGCACGTAGCCGATGTCCACGTCCCGGCCCGCGCGGTGGGACAGGTGCGGCGGCAGCTTGCCCCCGCCGCGCTTCGAGATGTCCCCCACGAAGATCTTGGGGCCGCCCGGGCGCCGGCGGCGGTAGCGGTCGATGGCCTTTTGGATCAGCCGGACGGTGTGCGGCGTGCCCCAGGCCAGGTGGGGCCGCTTGACGTGGTAGTGCGCCCCCGGCGGAAGCTGCATCCCGGCCACCAGGCGGTCCCCCTCGACGCGCTCGGGGTCGAACGGCCGAAAGGCGGGCAGCACCGGCCCCTGCACCACGATCCGCACGCGCTCGCCGGGCCGGATCCGGTTCGGATCTTCGAGCGGCTCCTTCTGGAGTTCGAGCAAGGCCTCGACGGACAGGTCGTACTGGGCGGCGATCCCGGTCAGGGTGTCGCCGGGCTGGACGGTGTAGAAGATCTCGGTCTCCACGCGCGGCAGGATCTCCGGGCACACCCGCACCCGCTGCCCGGGGTGGATGAGGTCGGGATCGCGCAGGTGGGGGTTGAGCCGCACGAGATCGCGCCGCCGAACCCCGTACTTGCCGGCGATCCGCCCGAGGTGCTCCCCCTTTTGCACCACGTGCTCGTGGATCGGGACGCGGCCGTCGCAGTCGGGATGCCCCTTGGGCACCACGCGCCGCGGCTTGGGCCGCCGGCGGCGGCGCTTCGGCCGCTTGGGCCGCCGGGCCGCGGCCGCCACACGCTCGGGGGGCGGGGTGGGCACGAGCGCAGCCGCCGGTCGGTCCGTCGCCTCGGCCCCCTCCGGCCCCCGCCTCCTCCCGGGGGCGCCGGGTTCGGCGTGCGCCCGGCGGCGCTTGCCCTCGGGGTCGCGCGCACCGCTCGGTTCGGCCTCGGCCTCCACGGTCCCCGCCCGCCCGGACGAGGGCCCGGCCGCCGACCGCCCCGAGACCGGAGCCGGCGCGCCCACGGAAGTGGCGGCGACGATTGCGCAGATCCACGCGGCGCCCATGGCCCCCTTCGTGTAGGCGATCGGGGCAGCGCGCCCCAAGAAACCGGCGATCGGGCCCCGGTGAAGACCCGCGGGGAACTTGCCGTCGAACGGGACAGCCGCGTACCGTCGGCCGAGCGAAGGAGACCGCCATGCGATCCATCCGCATCCCCGCCTGCCTGAGCCTCGCCCTCCTCGCCGCCGGTTGCGCCCAGGACACCTCCGGCGGCCTGGCCCTTACGGTCCGCCTCGGCCCGTCCGATGCGGACGCGGCCGGCTGCGCCCAGTTCGGCGTCGAGCAGATCCGGGCGACCCTCGGCGAGGGTGAAAACGCCCTGGAGGAGACGGTGCCGTGCGGCAACGAGATCCTCTTTACGGACGTGACCGTGGGGCGCTGGAACCTGACGGTCGAGGCCATTGACGCCGAGGGGTTTACGGTGATGGACAACGGCGCCGAACCCGAGCGGGTCGAGATCGTCGGCGGGTCGGTGCTCGACTACACCTCCGACCTTACGGCCACGCCGGCGAAGATCTACGTGCGCTGGGAGGTGAACCTGGGCGGCTTTCCGGCCCAGTGCGACGATCCGGCCCTCGAGATCGCCACCTTCGACGTGGAAGCGTGGGACGACATCGGCACGCGCCTGCACGCACACACGTTCGACTGCAACGCGCCGGTCAACCTGACCGTGGGCAGCGGCTACCGCGACGTGCCCGACCCGGACCGCCTCATCCGCGGCAACCTGTTGAAGTCCGTGACGGTCACGGTGCGCAACGACGCGGGCGACGTCTTGCCCCCCACGCCGCAGTTCGTCCTCGACGCGCCGCCGGGCCCGGGCCGGATCCTCTACCTTACGGTGCTGTGCGACGACAACGCCTGCCAGTCCACCGGCAACCCGCCCTACGATCAGAAGTAGCCCCGCGGCCCGGGCCTTACCGGGGCCCCGCCCGGGCGAATCGGGGTACGACGAGGGCGAGGGCCACGGCCGCCGCGAGCCCCCACGCCACCGGCAGCACCCCCAGCGGCGGGGCCTCGGGCACCATCGCAGCCCCGAGCACCACCACCCCGCCGGCCATGGACGCGAGCGCGGCCCGGGCGTCGAACCGCGGCCAGGCAAGGCCCAGGTACAGCGTCGGCACGAGCATGACGTACCCCGAGAACGCAAACGCCGCGATCTCGAAGATCGAGGCGGGCCGCGCGACCACCACGGCGTAGACGACGAGCCCGAGGCCCAGGGTGAACAGGCGCCCGATCCGGACCTCCGCCCGCGGCGCAAGGTCCGGCCGCACCACGCGCAGCACGTCGCGGCCGAGCATGGACGACAGGGTCAGAAGCTGCGCGTCGAGGGTGGACATCACGGCCGCCAGGATCCCGGCGAGGCCCACGCCCTGCAGCACGGGGGGCAGGTCCGCGCGCACGAGCAAGGGGAGGACCCGGTCGGAGTGCTTGCCCTCGAGCCCCGGGAACAAGACGGCCCCGAAGACGCCCAGCAGGACCACCGGCGCCCACAGCAGCACGAGCGCGGGCGGGTAGAGCATGCAGGTGTTCTTGAGGGTCTGCGGCCCGCGGGCGGCGAAGATCCGCACGAGCATGTGCGGGAAGGCGATCACGGTCAGGGAGATCGCCAGTGCCCAGCTGTTCCAGCGCCCGAAGGCGAAGGCCGGCCGGTCGCCCTTTACGAGCAGCGCCGGCGCCTGCGCGGCCACCTGCTCGAAAAGAGCGGCGACGCCCCCGTGCCGTCCGGTGATCACGAAGAAGGCCACCACCACGAAGACCAGGAAGGTCGCGCCCTGGAACACGTTCGTCCACATGGTCGCCCGCATCCCCCCGGCGGCCGTGTAGGCCAGCGTGACCAGCAAGATCCCCGCCGCCGCGGCGGCGAAGGGCACGGTCCCGTCCGAAAGCACGTCCACGGCCAGGCCCACGCCCAGCACGGCCGTGGCCATGTACGGCACGGTGAAGGCGAAGAACAGGGCGAACATCACGACCCCCACGGCCTTCGAGTCGAGACGCCGCGCGTACAGCTCCGCGGGCGTGATCGCCCCGAGGTTTCGAGCCGCCCGTCGCGCGGGCTCGCCGATGAGCCAGAACGTAAGCGGGATCCCGAGCGCCACGATGGCCGCGTTCATGCCGAACACGCCGACCCCGTCGTGGTAGGCGATGCCCGGGATCCCCATCAACACGAACGGCGTGACGTTCGTGCCGAACAGCGCCATGAACAGCACCACCGTGCGGGCCGCTCGCCCGCCGAGGAAGTAGTCCTCCGGGTTCGCCCGGGTGCGCCGGGCCGCCACGGCCCCGATGACCGCGACCACGACCAGGTAGGCGGCGATCACCGCGGCGATCACCGCGAGCCGACTCACGTCTCGTCCTCCCACACGGCGGTGCACAGGAACACGACCGCCGCCGCCGCGACGGCCGTCCACACGAGGTGGTAGCCCAGGTCGAAGGGGATCGGGCCGAGCCCCGGGAAGGCGCCGGCGCGCGACGGGGCGAAGGCGTGGGCCACCAGCAGCGCCGCGACGAGGGCGCCGAACGACCGCCGTCGGGCCGTACGAGACACGGGCCCGGGAGGATACCAGCGCCCCGGCCCCGCTTCGGCGACGCGTCCGGGCGGCCCGCCCCCGGCGCGGGGACGGGACGTGGTGCTCCAGGCGCCCGCCGCCCTCGTCCGACCCGGCCCGTGGGCCCACGGTCCGACCGCGAACCGCGGCGGCCGCCCGCCCGGCGGAGCCCCCAACGACGGCGACGGAACGCGATCGAGGCCGACGCCCCCGACACTTGGCAAGGGCGCCGGCCCGCCCCCACGTCCACCGCCCGGTCCCCACCGGTGCACCACGGCCGCCCCCCCGCGACCGCACGAGGCCGAGCGCCGCGGCACCGCCCGGCCGGCGCCACTCGATGGGATCCCGGCGGATCCCCGAGGGCGTGCGCCGCCCAAGCGCCGCGGCGCCGCCCGGCCGGCGTCGCTAGGGCCCGCCGGCCTTCTTTCGCGCCTCGTCGGCGTACACGCCGTCCGGATCCTCGGCCAGCAGGGTCCGCCACGCGCGGCGGGCCGCCTCGGCGCGCCCCAGGGCGGCGAGCGCCCGCGCCCGGCCGCGCAGGGCCTCGATCCGCGTCGCCCCGGCCCCCGAGGCGAGGTACCGATCGAACGCGGCCAGCGCCGACCGCGGGCGCCCGAGCCGCAGCTCCAGGTTCCCGAGGGCCGGCAGGGCGGCCACGGCCTCGGGGGTATGCGGGTACCGGCGCACGAGGGCCCGGTACGAGGCGGCGGCGCGGCGCGCGTCTCCCGCCGCCGCCGCCCGCTGCGCCGCGTCGAGCAAGGCCGCGGCGGACCGCCCCGCGGGCCGGGCGCGAGCCGCGGGACTCGGCGCCGGCTTGGCTTCGGGGGCCGGGGAGGCGCCGGACGTGTCGATCCGCAGCGCCTCCCCCGGCGCGAGCGACGCGGCCGGCGCCTGGCCGTGCTCGACCCGGGCGACCCCGGCCAACACCAGCACGTAGACCTCCCCCGGCGTGCCGAGGTCCACCCGGACGTTCGGATCCGCCCCGCTCGCCGCGATCGCCACCACGTCGTCCCCCGACGCCACCTCCACCGCGCCCCCGGCCAGCTCGACCCGCGCCCCCGGCCCGATCACCCGGAAACGGGCGCCGGTGCGACCGCAGACGAGCCGACCGCCCCCGACCTCCACGCACGCGCGCGCCGCCGCGACCCGGATCCAGCCCGCCGGGGCCGCCGGCTCGGACGCTGGCGCCGGTGCGGCGGGCGCCGGCGCGGCCACCGCGACCGGTGCAGCCGCCCGACCCGCCGGCGCGGCCGGCTCCGGGGGTGGGTTCGTCCTGGGCAGGACCCACAGCACCAGCCCGGCGCACGCGGCGAGGCCGGCGGCGGCCCAGGCGGCGCGGCGGCGGCCGTGCGCTCCGGCCGGCGGCATGGCCGCACCCGCCACGGCCGCTCGCACCGCGGGGGCGTCGGGATCCTCCGCGGCCAGCGAGGGATCCTCGGCGGCCTCCCGGACCGCCCGCCCGAACGCCGCGAGGCCCTCGTAGAACGCCGCCTCGGCGCGGACCTCCACCGATGCCGACGGCGGCACGACGATGCCGCCACGCCCGGCGCCGGCCGCTCGGCCCATTCCGGTTGCTTCGTGTGGATCGGTCGGTTGCATGGTCTGTTCCCTACGGCTCGGACGGGGCCGCCCCGAAGCGGAGGTCCCGTCGAAGGTGGCGCCGGACCTGGCGCCGCGCCGCACGAAGGCGCGACTTGACGGTGTTGGGAGAGGCGCCGAGAAGGTCCGCGATCTCGGGCACCGTGTACTCGAGCACGTGCCGCAGCACGAGGACCTCGCGGTGCTTGGGCGAAAGGCGGGCAAGATACTCCAGGATCGGCCTGGGCACCCCGTCCTCCGGCCGCGCGGCGAGGGGACGCGACAGCGCGTCCGGATCGCCGGCGGGCACCTCCATGCGCGCGCGCCGGGACGCCTTGCGCACGTGCCGAAAGGCCGTGCGCAAGATGATCGACCGCGCCCAGCCGCGCACGCTGGCGCGCCCCTCGTACGAGGGCAGCGCGCGCAGCACCTCGATGCAGGCCTGCTGCACCACGTCGTCGCGCCGGTGGACGTCGCGCACGACCGCCGCGACGAGGACCCGGGCGAGGGGGAGCACGTGGGCGATGACCTCGGAACGGGCCGCCCGGTCGCCGCGGCGCGCCGCGGCCACCACGGTCTCGTCGAGGGGCGCGACGCGGCGCCGATCCACCACCCGCAGGTGCGGGGTTTTCGGTACGTCGTGGGAGGAGGCGGGCATCGCGGCGTCCATCCTTCATCGTGGCCCGGCGGGGGCGGGTCGGGTCAGTCCTTTTCGCGCCCCTCCGAGGCGCACGGCCAGGCCGGCGGCGAACGTGCCGCGGACGGCGTCGAGGCGCGTGACCACCACCGGGTCGTCGGCCGGGTCCGGGACCACCAGGTACCGGGGGCGGACCAGGGGCACGTCCGCGCCCGCCCCGACCCACGCGAAGAAGCGGCGCACCAGCCGCACGCGCAGCTCGACGCCCGCTCCGAGGACGGGCACGACCCGCCGCGAGGGCGTCTGGGCGGGCAGGCTGCCGGGCACGGAGCGGCGGCGCAGGATCTCGAGGGACGCGCCGGCGCGAAGTGCGAGTTCCGCCCTCCGGTGGACCCACGGGCGACCGCCCAGATCCACCCGGGGGGCGTGCCGGTCGAGGAGGACGGACAGCCACGGCGTCGAGACGCGCGCCGGAGGGAAGTACGTGTACCCCACGGCGACGAAGAAGCGGGGCAACGGCTCGACGAGGACGTCCCCGCCCACCCCATGCTGCCAGGGGATCCCCGCCGCCAGGTTGCCGCCGGCGTAGAACGAGCGCAGGTCCACGCGGGGCCGACGCGGGGGCCGGCGGGATCCGGCCGGCGGCCGCGGCGGGGGCGGCGCGGGGGCCGGCGGCTCGGACACCTCGGGCGGCGCAGAGGCCGGCGGCTCCGACACCTCGGGCGGCGGCGACGGCGACACCTCGCGCGCGGCCGGCGGGGGTGCCGGCACGGCCGTCATGCCGATCCGCCGCCCGGCCGCGAGGGCCTCGGCGGACGCGCGCACCACCACGCCCACGGACTCGGCGACGGCGGCCTCGGTCCCGGGCGGCCGGTCGAGCCGTCGCACGAGGATCCGCGCCCCGTCCGGCTCGACGAGGTAGACGAGCACGGCCTGCTCCGCCGACTCGATCCAGAACGCCCCGAGCGCGCCGGCAGCCGCAGCGGCCGCGGACGCATGGGCCGCCAGAGCGGCGACGGTGCGCGGGACGTGGGCGGGGATCGGCCGGCGCTCGACGGTCACGTCCGAGGAGGCCAGGTGGGCCTGAACGGCGCGGATGAAGCCGGCCCGTTCTTCCGCGTCCCCCTCGGGCACGAGCACGAGCACACGCGGGGCGGCCTGGGCCGCCGCTTCCGGGGCCGGCTCGGCGGCCGGCGTCGGCGGGCCCGCGGCGACGGCGGCGGCGACGAGCCACGGGTACGGGATCCCCACGATCCTACGAAACCAGTCCCCGGCGCGGGGCGCAAGGGCCTACGTGGGACCGCCGGGCGGTCGGGGGCGGGTCCTGCTGCGGCGCCAGCCCCGAAGACGCTCGCCGAGCCGCCGCACCTCGCCCGGCTCGAGGAAGGAGGCGTACGCACCCACCGTCAGGAAGCTGAAGAACGCCACGTAGAGCATCACCTGGATCCCCAGGTGCATGAGCACCCCGAACCCCAGGAACACCGGTCGAAGATCGGTCAATGCGATCCGCCCCCATCGGCCCCGGATGCGCCCCGCCAGCCGCTCCCGAGCCCAGTTCTGGGCGACGAACGCCCCGAAGGCCACCTCCCAGACCAGCACCAGGTAGGTGAGGGGCCGCAGCAGCCATGGCTGAAGCGGGGCGAGCCAGCGTCCCACGTCGAAGTGTCGGTTGTAGGGGTTTACGAGGGCGTAGTACAGGGCGGTCCCCTCCTCCCGCCAGGGCGCGCCGGTCTTGAGCAGGCCGGTGGCCGTGTAGACCACCGCGAGCTGGAACTGCACGAGCCAGCGGCACCAGACGGGCACCGGGCCCCGCTTGCCGCGCCAGGCCGCGTCGAGACCGAGGCCCCGCCCCGCGGGCATGGTCGCCAGCAGGATCGCCAGGGCGGTGTGGAGCTGGTCGGGCAGCGAGTACAGCAGCGGGTTGCGCCCGACCATGGAGATCCACACGAGCACCGCCACCGCAGCCGCGACGGGCGTAAACAGGCCCACGAGCCAGAACAGGTGGGCGAGCAGGCCCGCCGCGAAGACGGCGCGCACGGCCCAGGGGTCGCGCACGTAGAAGAACAGGGAGAAGCGGGACGGGAAGGCGCTGCGGGCGTAGCGGCCGAACAGCGGCGAGGCATCCGAGAAGTACTCGGCCACGGCGCCGACGTGGGTGCAAAGGCTCGCCGTGAAGACCGCCACGAGCACGATCCGAAGGAGCCCAAGGGCCTCGGGGTCCTCGCGCCGGAACGGGCCGGGGCCCTCAGCCGGGCCGGAGGTTCGGGTGTGCGAAGGGGTCGGCATCGATCATGGCGCGGACCGAGCGCTGCGTGCACGACTGCCGCGCGACGAGGCGGGTCCGCGGGCGTCCGAGCGGGAGCTTGCCCGAACGCACGGCCGACGGGGGCGCAAATCTGCGCCGAACCTGGTGCATGACGATCTCCTTCGGGACGACCCCGGTGCGCCGCGCCTCGCGCACGCAGACCATCCGCAGGTACCAGGCACGGTCCCGGTTGGCCTTGCGCGGCCGCACGTTCGCGTAGAAGCGCCAGATGTCGGACCGGGTCTTGCGACCGAACCACGTGGTGCCGAACGCCCGCTTCGCCAGGCGCGCCTCTTCGAGGTCCTCGACGGAACCGTCCGGCCACGTCGCCGAAAGCACCATCTCCGCGTGGGAAAGCTGCGGGTGGGGGGCGTACATGGCCCAGTGCTGCTGGACGCTCACCGTACGTTCGAGCCGGACCAGGACGTCGCGCACCGGCCGCAGGGCCTCGCCGGGCAGGACCGGCAGCACGATCGCCGACGCGAGGGCGAGCACCCACAGGGCCTCGAGGGCGAGCCGCACGCGGCCCCACCACCTCACCGCCGCCGCCTCCCGGTGATCACCTGTAACAGCGAATTGAGTGCGACGATACCGGCGAGCAGGGCCCCGAAGATCACGATCGGCGCCGGCCACTTGCGCCGGCCGTCCTCCTCCACCACACAGGCGCAGCCAGCGGCCGCCGTGCCCAGTTCGACCGCACCTTCGCCGCCGGTGGCCGCAGGCGGCGCCCCCGTCGCCCCTGGACCGCCGTCCGGATCCGCGCCCTCGTCGAGGGCGTCGGCCGGCACGCTCACCACCCGCACGGCGTCGGCCACGGCGTCCGCCCCGGTGCCGTCGTTGACGAGCATCACGTAGACGGTCTGCCCGGGCTGCAGCCCGCGCACGACGAGCTGGCGCTGCTTCTCGGACAGGACCGCCGGCTCGTAGCTTTCGTCCCAGTCGCCGCCGACGAGCACGACCTCCTTCGTGTCGTCGTCGGGCACGGTGGAAACCAGGTCGTAGGTGAACGCGATCGGATCTTCGCCCACCTTGAGCAGCACCCGGGCGGTCACCGGATCCTCGATGGGGTTGCCCGTGGACGTGCCCCGCGGCCGCAGGGAGAAGGTGACGATCACGTTGTCGCTGCCGTCGGGCACGGTGTGGCGCAGTTGGATCGGACCGGGCAGGAACGGCTCCACGCCGGAGGTCTTGCGGCGCAACCACATGCCATGTCCCGCGGCCACCCGGTCGGGATCGGTCAGCACCCGCGGGCAGTCGAACAGCCCGCGCGCTTCGAGCGCCCGCACGAGGGCCGCGCGGTCGAGATCGTCGAAGACCCCCTCGCCGATCATCTCGTCCATGACCGCGAGCAGGGCGGCCGCGGCCTCCTCCAGGGAGGCGTCCCCCGCAAGGCGCGGCAGCATCCGCAGCACCACCTGGTCGAAGCCGGGCCCCACCTGCTCGCGGGTCGTCCACATGGCGCCCATCAGCGGTTCGCCGTCGTTATGCTCCTGGCCGATGGTGTCGTCGGGGCAGCGCTTTTGGTTGCGGGCCGACCGGATGTAGGCGCGACCGTAGTTCGGCCAGTAGCGTCCCACGTAGTCCGCAAGGTACGGGTCGCCGGTGATCATCGCCGACAGGTAGTCGGCCACGGCCTCGTTGATCCCCCGCGCGTCGCGCAGCAAACCGTCCGAGCGGTACCGGCTGCTCCACAACCCGTCCGGAGCGAGGTCGCTGGTCACCCCGTGGCCGAGCTCGTGGTAGACCACGTCCCCGTCGAAGGCGAAGTCGATGGACGACCCCTGCCCGAACAGCATCGTCACGCCCTTGTCCGGGTCGCACTGGTTCGTGTAGTAGGCGTTGTTGAGCGGACCGAACGGCAGCTCGGGGTACGACACGGCGGGCTCCGCATAGCGGAAGTTCGCCAGCATCGTGCTGAACTCGCACGGAAAGGTGGTCACCCCCCGCTTCGCCAGGGCGTCGAAGAAGATCTCCGAGTGGGCGTAGATCGAAAGCTCCGCGTAGAGGTCGTCGCCGTCGGTGTTGTCGGCCGGCAGCCGAACGTCGGGCAGGGGCACGAAGAAGTCGCCGTTTTCGTCGGACACGGTGCGCTGGACCGCGTAGCACTCGCCCTCGTCCCACCACGGCTCGATGAGGTCCGGGTCGTCCGGCGGGGAAAGCGAGCAGTTCATGGCGCGAAGACGTGGGGAGACGAGCGGCACGCCCGGCCCCTGGGCGTCGATCTCGGTCAGTTCGACCACCACGGGGTCGGGGGAGGCCGCGGGGTTCGTCGGGAAGATCCGCACCTTCGAGGCGAACACCTCCTCGCGCTCCCCCACCAGCACGCCGCTGCGGGCGCCGATCCACAGGGTCTTGCGCGAGGGCTCGGGGCGGGTCGCAAGGGCCGTGGCGACCTCCCACGCCAGCACCGGGTGCCCCAGGACGTTTACGTACACGAGCTTCGGTGCGCCTTCGAGGCGCGGGGGGGCGGTCAGGCCCAGGGCCCGCGCGGCCTTCTCGACGGCCTGGGCGGACGAGAGGACGGCCTCGTTCGGGCGGCGCTCGGCCGGGTGGACCGGCGCCCGGTGCACGAGAACCTTCTCGCCGCTCGCATCGCGCAGGACGGAGGTGTAGGCCCCGCGCACCGGCAGCCCGTGGAGTCGCACCGGGCGGTGCTCGACGACGG
>JALSIN010000266.1 GCA_026989935.1 Polyangiaceae bacterium
GGATCCATGCGCGGAAGGGAAAACGAGCCGATTTGCTACGTGTTGGCCGTGTGCGGCCTGCTGGCCGGTGCCTGCGGCGGCGGCGGCAGCGGTCGCGGCGGTGGGGCCGGCGGCGGGTCGGCGGGGACCTCCCACGGAGCGACGGCGGCGGACGACTCGACCGGATCGGTCTCCGGCGCCTCGTTCGGCGGCACGGCGACCGCCGGGGGCGGCACCGGGACGACCACGGGGCCTGCGGCGACGGGCTCGACCGGCGCCGGGGCGACCACCGGCACGGCCGGAACCGGGGGCACCGCGACGGGCGGCGCTTCCGGCGCGAGCACGGGGGGCGCCGGGTGTGTGCCGGTGAGCGACGACGAGCTGGTGTGCGACGGGATCGACGACGACTGCAACGGCCTCGTGGACGACGTGGACGTCGCGGGCGACGGGATCTGCGACTGTTTGTCCATCGGGATCCTGGGGGCGCCGGGGTCGCTGCCGTCGGCCGACTTTCAGCAGTGGCTCGCCGATCAGGGCACGACGGTGGTCCGGTTCGGCGACACGCCGGCGTACGTACTCGCGCCGGGCGACCTCGACCCGTACGACGTGGTGATCCTCGACGACCTGCAGAAGGTCTTCGACGCGCAGGAGCAGGCGGTCTTCCAGGCGTGGCTCGACGGCGGGGGACGTTTCATGTCCATGGCCGGCTACGTCAACAACGTCCAGGACCGCGACGAACAGAATTCCCTCGCCTCCCTTTCGGGCCTGTCCTATGTGGGGACCGCTGTCCTGCTCGAACCGCAGACGGCGTGGGCGATGCACCCGATCTCCGAGGGCCTCGGGACCGTGCGCTTCCTGGGCGGCTGGGTCGTGGACGGCGTGGGGGACACCGTGATGTACGTCGCAGGTGACCCGGCGACCCGCCTGGGGGTGACCGTGGACAACGGCACCTTCCGGGCGTTCGTCTACGGCGACGAATGGGTCTCGTTCGATTCGGAGTGGACGAACTACCCGTCCGTTCCCGTCTTCTGGGAAAACGTGCTCAAGTGGCTCAGTCCCGCGGGGTTCTGCTTTACGCCGCAGTAGCGCCGCCGTCGGCGCGGGCCTTCCTCCGCACGTACAGGCGTTTTTCGACCCGGGCCACCACGTCGCCCGTGCGGTCCAGGATCACCGCGTCGAAGCGCGGCAGGACCTTTGCGCCGGTGTCCGCCTCGGCGCGGATCCGGCGGACCGTCGCCTCGTCGAGGCGAAACGACGCGGAAACCGGCCCCCGTCCCGGTTTCTCGAACACGATGGTGGCCGCCTTGTCCCACACCACGTAGTCGGGGCCGAGGTTGTGGATCAACATGAGCATGTAGAACGGGTCCACCATGCTGTAGAGGTTGCCGCCGAAGTGCGTGCCCACCCAGTTGCGGTTGAACCACCGCAGCCGCATCTGGACGTCCACGGCGCGAAGGTCCGGGTCGATCCGCCGCACGCGGATCCCCGCCCCCAGGTAGGGGGGGTAGAGGTTCAGGAGGAGGCGAAGGACGCGCGCGTCCACGGGGGCGCAGTTTGGATGTGCCCCGACCCGCGCGCAAGGACGGGGCGCGGGCTGCCTGCGCGCGCGGCGGCGGGCGCGGGTCGAAGCTCGCGCGCGTCGGCTACGATGGGGCGGTCGAAAAGGAGACGACCGTCATGCCCACCGCTTGCATCCTGCTCGCCGACGGCTTCGAGGAGATCGAGGCCGTGACCGTCGCGGACGTCCTGCGCCGCGCCGAGGTGGAGACCGTCCTCGTGGGGACGAAGGCCGGGACGGTCACCGGGGCCCACGGGATCGCACTGCAGGCGGATGCCGTGCTCCCCGAGGTGACGGACCGTGCCTGGGACCTCGTCGCATTGCCCGGCGGCATGCCCGGTGCCACGAACCTGCGCGACGACCCGGCCGTGTGCGCCTTGCTTCGGCGCCAGGTGGCCGAGGGGCGGATCGCCGCGGCGATCTGCGCCGCGCCCATCGCACTCGCCGCCGCGGGTGTGCTCGAGGGGCGGCGCGCCACGTGCTACCCGGGTTTTCGTGACCAGCTCGGCCCTGCGACCTACGAGGAGGCGCCGGTGGTCACCGACGGTCCCGTGATCACGAGCCGAGGCCCCGGGACCGCGCTTTCCTTTGCACTCACCCTGACGGCCGAACTATGCGGCACCGCCGTCCGCGACCGCCTCGCGGCCGCAATGCTGGCGACGTCATAGGAGCCGATCCGGCCTCAACCCACCGGCTTGCAGGCCTCGAGGGGGTCGTGTGCGTTGTTGTCCTCGACGCACTCGTTGAACGCGCCGCCCCCCATCCCGTCGTCGTCCACCACGACCCACACGGAAAACGGCCCCGGGCCCGGTGCGGGCACCGAGATCGACAGCTTCTCCGCGCCGCCCG
>JALSIN010000267.1 GCA_026989935.1 Polyangiaceae bacterium
TCGCGCCGCCGGTGCCCGAGGCCTCGCACTCGGGCCCCCCACCGCCGTCGCCGCCGTTACATCCAACCTGCCACAATACGAGTCCTCCGATCAGCACACCTGCCCGTGCCGTCGTGCCGTCGTGCCGTCGTGCCCATCATCGCGTGCGTCTTTTCTCCCACCATGTGGATGCCACGGCTGGGAGCCGACCGTCAAGCCCGAACCCGCCGGCCGGGAGGATTTCGTGGGAGGAGGTAGGGAAACGTGCGACCTTTGCTCCCATCCCCGGACGGCCCGGGGCACCGCCAGGGATGCCCCCAAAAGACCCCGGATCCCACCTCGCACTCGTGTCTCCTCGATCGGCCGGGAGGCGGCCGGGAGGCGGCCGGGGGTAGGGCGCGGTTTCGTGGGAGGATGTAGGAAAGAGTTGGATGCCGTGACGGCTCTCTGCCGGCGCCGAGCGCTGCGACGACGCCGTTTCGCCGGCGCTCGGCCAGCGTTCGGCCCTTCCGGGACCGCCCTGGCGCCGAACCGGCCTTCGGGCCGGTGTTCCTTGGGCCCACCGGGTCCTCCGTTCCCGGTCACGGGTGCGAGGCAGCCCATGCCACCTGGTGCCAAAGCCGTACGGGCGTCCACCAAAACGCTGGAGGTGCTTCCGATCCTGGACTGGCGGGTCCGCCTCGAACGCGTGACGCCATCCGGGCCGGCCGAACGTGGTCGGGTACGCGAACGCAGACGGGTTCGGCCGGGCAGACGGGTTCGGCGCCGGCCACCGGCACGGCCACGGTGCCCGTCCCGGTGCCGGTGCCGGTCTCGGTCGCCGTCCCCGTCGTCCGCGGCCCTGGATGCACCGAGCCGCCGCGGTCTCCGTTTCCGTGCCGGTGCTGGTACCGATGCGCGTTGCCGTCGTCGTAAACCACAGCGCTGGATCCACCGCCGGTGGGGAGGGGCGAGCGGTGTGGTGTGCCCGAGCTCGGCCGGTGGGGGCCATCGCGCGCAGCGGGGGGCGCCCCAGGGGTTGACAGCCCGTCGGGCGGGATCATCTTGAGGATGGAGCCCCGGGGGTGCGGGGCGACAGGGCCGTCGCGGGCGGCTGCGGTCACCGGGCCGGACGGGGCCCTCGGGGCTCGGTGGGAGGTGGACCATGCTTCGCGTACGACTTTCAGAACGCTTCGACCCCCTCTACGAGAAGATGGCGTGGCCGCCGGTGGCGGTCTTCGACGTCTCGGTGCCGCGACCGGCGGCGGACCTTCCGTGGCGCGCGGCGGCGATCCGCTACGCGGGCGCGCACGATCCCCTCGATGGCGCCGAGGTCATCGACCTGGTGGGACGTCGCGGCGCAGGAAACGGCCCGCGAACGCCGGCCGAGGCGGCTGCGTGACGGACCGGGTTGTTTCGCCGACGGCGCCCCCCGCATGGGCCACGCGCCGAAGGCCGCGGTGGCGGTGCGCCGCTTGCGCCCACGGGGCCGTCGGACATCGTTTCGGGCGGGCGGAGGCGTCGGCGTCGGTGCGACGCTCGCACGCGGACGGGCCCTCGCCGGCGGGGGCTCGCCCGGGGATCAACCGCCGTCGTCGCCGTCTCGATCGGCCGGGTCCGACGCTGCAAAGTCACCGGTGACGAACGCGTGGGGGACGAGGGCGGCCACCGTCGTTTCGAGGGACTGCCCGTCGCGCCAGACGAGCGTCACGCCCGCGCGGGGGGCGAACTCCGCCAGGATCTGGCGGCACCCGCCGCACGGGTAGACCGGGTGATCCGCGCCGGTGACGACGGCGACGGCTCGGATCTCCCGTGCCCCCTGGGCGATCGCCGAGAAGATCGCCACACGCTCGGCGCAAAGGCCCAGGTTGAACGATGCGTTCTCGATGTTGGCGCCGCCGAAGATCCGGCCGTCGGCCGTGCGTACGGCACAGCCCACGGCGAACCCGCTGAAGGGGCAGTGGGCGTGTTTGCGGGCCGCCCGTGCGCGCGCGACGAGCTCGTCGCGGCCGGCGCTCATGCCTCCGCTCCGTCCGCCTCTTCGACCAGCTCGTCCGGGATCTCGACGATCTCCCGCCGGGCCTCGGACAGGTCGGCCGTCGTCTTGCGCAGGCGTGTCCCGAGGACGCGCAGCAGGTTCCACAGCAGCTTGACCGCAAGCGGCGCTTCCTTGCGCAGAATCTCGTGGAATTGCGGGCGCGAGAGGGTCAGCGCGCGGCCGGATTCGAGGGCGCGGGCCGTCGCCGACCGCGGGACCTGCTCGATGAGCGCCATCTCCCCCAGGTGGTCCCCGGGCCCCATCTCCGTGATCGGGGCGCCCTCCTTCGTAAGCTCGATACGTCCATCGACGATGACGAACATCTCGTCGCCGGGTGTGCCCTCGACGCACAGCTCGTCGCCGGGCTCGAACACCACCTGCCGGGTGGCGTGGAGGATCCGAACCGCCTGGCGGTAGGTCAGCCCATCGAACACCGGCGTCCCGCGCAGAAGTTCGAGCACATGGTTGAGTTCGGCCGCCCGGTCGCCGCTGCCGTCGCCGGGCACCTGGACGACGAGGGCCGTGATGTTGTCCTTGCCGCCGCGGGTGTTGGCGATGTCGATGAGACGCCCCGGGACCTCCTCGACGTTCGGCAGGGCCAGGAGGGTGCGGATGTCGTTGTCGTCGAGGTACTCGTACAGGCCGTCCGAGCACAGCAGGAAGGCGTCGCCCGGGATCACGTCGAAGTCGAGGGTGTCCACGTCCACCGTGGCATGGACGCCCACGGCCCGCGTCATGGCGTGCTTGAGGTTGGCGTAGGGGCTGTCGTCGAACTCGTCGGCGCGGATCTTCCCCTGGCGGACGAGCTCGTTCATCAGCGAATGATCCTCCGTGAGCTGATAGACGAGATCACCGCGCAGGAGGTAGATGCGGCTGTCGCCCACGTAGGCGATGAAACCCCGGTCCGCCAGGATCAGCAGGACCACGAGGGTCGTACCCATGCCGCGTTTTTCCGGCTCGCGCTGGGACTTCTCGTAGATTCGCTCGCAGGCCACGTGGATCGCGTGCTCGAGCAGGGTGCACACCTCGATGTGGGAGCGCGGATCCGTGGCGTCGAAGCGGTCGAGGACGTCGCGGCCCGCGGCGACGACCTCGCGCACCGTGTGGACCGCCAGGGCGCTGGCCACCTCGCCGGAGGCGTGGCCGCCCATTCCGTCGGCCACGACGAAGAGACGCAGGTTCTGATCGATGAGGAAGTTGTCCTCGTTGTCCGAACGCTTGCGTCCGACGTCGGTGCCGGCCCAGTACTTGATCTCCATGGTGGCGTGGCCTGTGGGGCGAGTGAGCTAGGGAAGCGGCGGCGCCGCGGCGGACAGGAACGGGGCCCAGGGGGAGGGCGGCGCCGAAAGGAGAGTAGCGAGGACGGCGGCACCTTGCGGGGCCGACACCAGACGGCCGTCGATCCACGGCCCCGGCGGCCCTTCCAACGGATGGACCTTCGCCGTTCGACACGCCTCCTCGTCTTCGTCGAGGCGGCGCAGGAGGGACGCTTCCGGGCCGACGAGGACCTCCCGTGCCTTGCGTGGACGCGCCAGGTAGCGGGCGTAGTCGAGCGCAAGGCCCGCACGGTCGGCCGCGCACAGGCGCGCCGCGAAGTCCCGCGCGACGGGGTGGTCCCCCGTCGCCACGATCTGCACGGAAAGGCGCCCGGGTTGGGCACGGCGCGCGGCGAGCAGGGCGGGCAGGGCACTGCGCAGGATCGGGTCGGCCTCGTCGCGGGCGGCCACCAGGGCGTGGTGGGCGAGGCCCGGGCCGCCGAGCAGCAGGCCCTCGCCGGGCCACGGGTGGGCGTACTCGGGCACGCGCTTGGCCGCAGGTCTCGGGACCCGCGACGGGGTCCGAGCGGCGACGGCTTCGGCGCTGCGCAGCCGCCCGAGGAGCGCTCGCAGGTTGCGGAGGTTCGTGCCGTCGGAGGTGACGACCCCGGCCACCTCGATCACCACGCTGCCGCGCTGCACCCGCCGGCCGTTTCGTGCCAGCACTTCGCCCACGCACCGGTCGTGCAGCGCGCGGTCGAACGCGGCCGGTGGGAGGTCGAGGCCTTCGAGCAATTCGGCACGTCCGGCCGGGTTGGCCAGGCGTGCGCCGAGCCCGGCCGGGCCGTCGCGACGCAGGAGGGGAAACAGGTCGTCGAAGCGCCCCGCACGGGCCAGTGCGACGGCCAGCGCGCGTACCCGCGCCCGGAAGGGGCGTCGGCTGCGCCGTTTCGGGGGGGAGGAGCCGAAGTGGAGGTCCACCGCGAGATCGCCGTTGCGGGCAGCCACCTGGAGGACCAGCGCCGCGGCAAGCTCCGGGGTGGCCTCGTGCGCCGGGTCCAGGTAGGCGTCCGCGACGATCGGGGCGTTTGCTGGGCCGAGGCGCAACGACGTGCCGGGACACACCGCACGGTGCGGCCGATCCCGCGCCGCCGGCCCAGGGGTGGCAGACGCGCGAACGACACGTCCTTCGACGGTCTGTTCGGACACGCGCCGGCCGCCTCGGGTGGCGGACGCAGCGGCCGGTCGCACCGCGAGGAACCAGGCGGCGGCGGCCGGGAAGAGCCACGCGGTCGCGGCCACCAGGGACGCGATGGGCCCGCGCAGTCTCTGCGCACGGCGGCCGGGACGTGTGGAGCCGCGCGGCGAGGCGCTGCATTCCCTTCCGAGACGGCGACGGGCCATGCCCCCCGAAGCTTCCGACAGGGGGCCGGCGGCGGCAAGGGGTTTTCTCGCTCGGGTGCGGCTGGTAGCGTCGCGCCGTCGTGCCCCGTACGCCGCCGTGGATCCTCGCCGCCGCCACGCTGGCCGGTGCGTGCGCCACCCCACCGGCCGAACGCCCCGAGGCGCCGGCGGAGGTGACCGCGGTCACCCGCCCCGACCGGCCCGGCCTCGTCGAGGGGCCCGTGGTCCTCGTCCACGCCGGCCAAGGTTCGCCGGCGGCCTGGTCGGACGGGGCGGTCCGCGGGGCCGAGGCCGGGTTCGACGCGCTCGGTGGTGGGGCCTCGGCCCTGGCGGCGGCCCAGGCTGCGGTGCGCGTGCTCGAGGACGACCCGCGCTTCAACGCCGGGCGCGGTGCGAACCTGCGCCTCGACGGCCGGGTCATCGAGTGCGACGCGGCCGTGATGGACGATGCCGGGCGCTTCGGGGCGGTCGCGGGCGTGGACGGCGTGCGCCACCCGGTGGAACTGGCCGCGCGGATCCTCGGCACGCCGCACCTGCTCGTCGCGGGCGCCGGGGCGAACGCGCTGGCGGTGCGGCTCGGCCTCGAGCGCGCCAGGCTCGCCACCGACCGCGCGCGCCGCAAGCTCGTACGGGCCTACCGCGCGCTGTTCGAGGGCCTGCCGCCGGGCGATCCCTGGGCGGGGTTCGACTGGCGGGCCCACTGGAACTTCGACACCCCGCCGCCGGCGACCTTCGAGCAGGCCCGCGCGCAGATCGACGCGGCGGCCGCGGCGGCCGTGGCCCCCGCCGCGCGTGACACGGTCGGGGCGGTCGTGCGGACGGCCGACGGGCGCTTCGCCGCGGCCCTGTCCACCGGCGGCACCACCCTCGCCCTGCGCGGGCGCGTGGGCGACGTCCCGCAGCGGGGCGCCGGGTTGTTCGCCGGCCCCTTCGGCGCCGTGGCGGCCACGGGGCGGGGCGAGGCCATCGTCCGCGAGCGGGTGGCGGCGGCCGTCTACGACAACCTGGCGGCCGGCATGCCCGCGCGGGTCGCGATCCGGCGGGCCATCGACGGGATCCGCCCGGTCGAAGGCGTGGGGGTGATCGCGGTGTCGCGCTACGATCACGGGGCGGTGGCCACGAGCCAGATGGCCTGGGCCGCCCGCGGCGAATTCGGGACGGTCCGGGCTGACGAGTACGTGGAGCGATGGTAGGCGCGGCGACGTGGAACCGGGCGATCGGGGCGGCGTTGGCCGCTGGGCTCGCGTGGCCGCGGCCGGTCACGGCGGCCGAGCCGGTCCCGACCGCCGTCGATCGGGTCTACGACGGGCCGACCTCGTACACCGGCCGCCCGGCCGCCGGGCCGCAGCCGCCGCCGGCCGAGCCAGCCCCGCCGCCCCCTGCGCCGGCCCCCGAGCCCGCCGCCGACGAGGCCCCTGCGGACGAGGCGATGGAGGTCGACCCCGTCGAACTGCTTCGAGCCCGGGCCTTCTTTCGCGCGGGCGGCATCCTGCTGGGAACGGGCCTTTTGCTCTCGGCGGGCGCGATCGCCATGGGGGCGAGCGACCCCTGCGCCAAGGGCAGCGGCAACAACTGCCACGTGGGGGCGCGCAACCGCGCGGCGCTCGCCATGGGGGTGCCGGGGATCGCCGTCGTCGCCGCGGGCGTGACGTTCCTGTCGCTCGGTGGCGTGCTGCGGCGCAGGGCACGAATCGGCGTTGCGGCGTCGGCGCGCGGGGCGGGCGTGTCCTGGTCGATGGCCTTTTGAGGCGATGGACGTCGCCGCGGATCATCCCGAGCGATGGTGCCCGCGGCTGGCGGCCTACGCCCGTGTGTTCGAGGCCTGGGGGGCGACGGTGCGAGTCTTCGAGGGGGCGGACAACTGCGCGCGGCGCGAGCGTGGCGGGCTCGTGGTGGAGGTCGAGTCCACGGCGAACCTCGTGCACGAGATCGCGCACGCCCTGGTGGCCGGGTGCCTCGACGACGACCACGGGTTCCAATACGGGGCGCTTCCGCTCGACCTCGCCGGGCCGACCGGCCGGTCGGCGTTGTTCGACGAACTCGCCGCTTGCGTCCTAAGTTGCGCCTTTTCGTCTCGTCCCGCGGATGCGTGGTTTCGCGAGCAATTCGAGATCCAGCCCGTCTTCTACGGGGCCGAGGCCCCGGGCGATCTCGCACGCGACGTCGGCCCTGTACTCGACGGGTACGGCGTCGAGGCGCGCGCATTCGTCCAGGACGTCTTCGCGCGCTTCGATGCCGCGCTCGGAGCGGTGCGCGCGGCGCCATGGATCCGTCGGCCGATCCAGTCCGTTTCCCTGGACGGTCTGTGGCAAAGCTACCTACGCTCTCTTGAGCGGCGTGCCGAGATCCCGTAGGGTGGAAACGATGGGGATGCCCCGGCTCGATCCGGCACGGATCTTCGATCTGCTCGACGCCCTGCCGTCGCCTGCGTGGGTCGAGGACGCGGAGGGCCGGATCGTGCACGCGAACCCGCGCGCCGGCACGTTGCGGCGGCTCGATGTGGTGGTGCCCGGTGCGCCGGGCGAGTCGCGGCCGGCGGGGGCGATCACGATCCCCTTCGAAGGCGCCGCACCGGACGGCGGGGTGCTCTATGTGCGCTTGCTGCCCGAAGACGACGCCGCCGGGGCACTCGATACGACGCTCAGTCGTGCGTTGCTGGCCGCGTCCGCGCAGGACCTGCGCAACATCCGCCAGGTGGTGGCGATGATCCGGGAGGCCCTGGCGGCCCCCGGCGGGGCGGAGGCGGCGGTGCCGCTGGCGACCTCCGCACTGGAGCGGGCGCTCGCCTGGGGGCAAGATCTCGTCTCGGTCTTTCGGGTGGTCACGCCAGGGGTTCGGCGCACCGCCCTCGTGGACGCGCTTCGTCTGCTTCGTACGACGTCCACGCTTGGACGTACGTTGATGCGGGGGATCCCGAACGTCCGGATCGACGTGTCGGATGAGGCGGCGTGGTTGCGGGCCGACGATCGCGATCTCGCGCGCGCGTTCCTCACGTTGCTCGTGACCGCGGGGGACTCGGCGCGGCGCGGGAAAGCGAGGACGCTCGCCGTGTCTGCCCACCGGTCCGGGGCTGCTTCTCTTTGCGTGGAGGTTCGCCACGACGGGCACGGGGGCGACCCGGGCGATCCCCTGGTCTCGTGGGCGCACGGGGCGCAGGGGCGCGGGGTGTGGGCTGCGTTCGGGGAGGGCACCCGGGTGACGGTGGACCGGGCGGCGCCGCGCGGCGTCCGCCTCGAACTCCGCCTGCCCGTGGGTGGGCGGCCCGAGGCGGTGCCCGCGGGGCCTCCTTGCGTGTGGGTGCTGGGTTCGGACGCGCTGCTCGACCGGATCCGGGCCCGGATCCGCGGCGGCGTCGCGCCGATCGAGGTGGCCTCCCCGGGGCACGGATGCACGCCGCGGGTGTTCGTGTGGGACCTCGGCGCGACCACACGACACGAACCCGACGCGGTAGCGGCGGTGGCGGCGGCGTGGCGGCTGCGCGGGGCCTGCGAGATCTTCCTGGTGTGCGACGCCGGGGGGGAGTTGACACCCGCGGCTCGGGTGCTGGCCCGGCTCGGCGCACGGGTGGTGGCCGATGAGGCACTCGTGCCCGCCATCGAGCGCGTGCTGGGTCGGCCGGCCGCCCCCGAATCCGCCGATGCGCCGCGGCCGCGGATCCACGAGGCGAGCTGACCGCTGCCGTGGGCCTCTGGCGTGTCGGCCGCTCGCACCGGCGGCCCCGAGCCGATACCTTCCGGCCATGCGACCGCGGCACGCGCGTCCGGGTGGCGTCTTCGTCGCGTGGCTCCTGCGCGAGCGCCTCGTCCTGTGCCTGTTCCTCGCGGCCCTGGCCGTTCGCCTCCACTGGAACCTGTTCGTCCACCCCCTCGGCGACTACGTCTACTCGGACATGCGAGGGTACTGGACGCGAGGGGCGATCGTGGCGTCCGACCCATGGACCCCGCGCCCCTATCAGGCATTCTATCCGCCGGCCGTACACGTCTTCGTGGGGATCGTCCGCGCGCTGGTCGGGCCGTCGCAGGCGTGGGCGGTCCTGTCGGTGGCGTACGCCCTGCTCGGGGCGGTGGTGCCGCCGCTGGTGGCCCGCATCGCGCGGCAGGCGGGCGCGGCGCCCTGGATCGCCGCGCTGGCCGGGGCCGCGGCGGTGCCCTACTACCCGCTCGTGGCCCTCGGCGGCTACCTGCTGTCGGAGCCGCCCTTTGCGGCGTTCTTGTGCTGGTCCACCTACGAGGTGCTGTGCCTGGTGCGGACGGGTCGCTGGCGCCACGCGGTGCGCGCCGGGCTCGCCGCGGGGCTGGGGGCGTGGGTCCGGCCCCAGATCCTGGCCGCAGTGCCCCTTTGGGGCCTGGGCCTTTTGCTCGCGCGCTGGGCGCCCCTGCGTGTGCGCGCCGTCCGGGCCGCCACGGTCGCCGTGGTCGCCGGGGGGTGCCTGGTGCCCACGGCCCTGCACCTCTACCACCACACGGGGCGTGCGGGGCTGGTGTCGGAGAACGGGTCGCTCAACCTGGTGTTCGGGCGCTGTCACGCGACGACGGTGGTGGCGAACCCGGCCGGGCCGGGGCAGGTGCGCACGAGCTTCTCGCCGCCGTCGCTCTTGCAGCTCGCCCGCCGCGGATCCGGCCCGCGCGGCGGCTGGCGCACGCTCGCGCCCGCCGGGCCGCGCCGCGTGGCGTACGACGGATACATCGGCGACGCGCGGATCCACCGGGCAATCGTCCGTGATTGTATAAAAAAGACCGGCTGGCGGCGGCAGCTCGCCTATGCCGCGGTGCACGTGTGGATGCTCGCCTACGACAACCTCATGTGGCCCGACTCCGGGCGCCGCGGGTTCCGCCCGCCGTCGCGCTGGTGGGGGCGGCTCGTCGGGCGTACCCTGGTCCCGGCGGCGGTTGCGGCCATGCTGCTCGGCCTCGCCGGGTTGCGGCTCGTGCGCCTTTTGCCCCTGTACCTGCTCACCGCGCCCCTTTGGTCCCTCATGGCCGTGGCCGCGGTGTTCTTCGGCAGCATTCGCCTACGGGTGCCGTACGATGGGCTGTTGTTGGCCTCGGCGGCGGTCCTGCTGACCTGGGCGGGGCGCGGCGTCGTCGCGCTCATGCGCAAAGAGCGCAGCGGTCGGCGTCCCCCGGCGTCGAAACCGGCTGCCGGTGGGGCGGGTCGAAGCGAGGAGGAGGCGCCCGTGATACACCTTCGGTCGATGATCCCTCGAACGTCCCTGCTGGCCGGCACGGCGGTGGCGGCCCTGCCGCTTTCGGCGCGGGCGGCCATGGCCGGTGGCTGGTGGCAGCCAGCGGCGCACCACCCGGGGGTGCACGACACGCCTTGCGCCGCGGGCGGCTGGAGTGCTCTGGCCTTCGTGGGGGTGTTCGGGTTCGTCATCGTCGCCGTCGCCTGGATGCGACTGCTGTCCGAAAACCGCCGGCTCGCCGTGGTGCAGCACCTCATCGAGGCCGGCCGCGAGGTGCCGCCCATGCTGGTGACGGGCACGGCCATCATGGATCTTCGTCGCGGTATCGTGCTCATCGCGGCCGGCGTGGGCCTGTTGCTGGCGGGCCTTTTGATCCACAGCCGTGCCTGGTCCATCGGGCTCGTGCCGGCCTGCATCGGGGTCGGGTACCTGGTCAGCTACCGGCTGGGGTTGCGCCGCACACTGGCGGATCCGCCGGGCGAGGGGGCCCGTGGCACGTAGTCGGGCCGTGGAGGCGGTGGCGGCCCCGGCGGCCGCTCGGGATCCGTCCGTACGCGAATTGGCCGACATGCAGCTCGTTGCGCGGGCGCAGTCGTCGGCGGACGCCGAGGCCTTCGCGGAGCTCGTGCGCCGCCACCAGGCGAGGGTTCGCGGCATGTTGCTGCGCCTTTGCGGCGGCGACGGCGCGCTGGCGGACGATCTGGCGCAGGACGTCTTCCTGCGGGCCTTTCGTGCGCTGCCGCGGTTCGAGCGCCGCGCCGAATTCGGCACCTGGCTGTATCGCATCGCGTACAACGTCTTCTTGAACCACACGACGCGCACGCGCCGGTTCGACCCGATCAGCGAGCGGACCCGGCAGCGGGAACCGGCGCCGCGGGCCTCCCATCCGGACCGCGGGGACGTTCGCCGCGATCTGGAGCGCGCCATCGCCCAGCTTCCCGTGCCCTACCGGGCGGCGGTCGTGCTCTACTATCTTCGGGACGTAAGTTACGCCGAGATGGCGGAGATCCTCGGGTTGCCGCTCGGGACGGTCAAGACGCACCTGCACCGCGCCCGCGCCCGCCTGCGCGAGATCATGCTAGGGTGGGACGAAACGGACGATCTCGAGGAGGCGACCCCGTGACCGCACGGCAACGGGCGCTGCAGGCATTTTTGCGTGGCTGTGACGTCCCCGCGCGGGTCCTTGCACGCGACCCCACCGGAGCATCCTGGCTGCCGGCCGATCTGCGCCGGTGGGCTCTCGACGATCCGGCCGCCCAGCGGACGATCCAACGCTTCGTGGCGGCCGAACTGGCGCTTTCGCAGGCCCCGGCGCCGCTCGACGACGCGGCCTTCGTGGCGGCCGTGGTCGAACGGGCCCAGCGGATGCCGCGCGCCGCGGCGGGGGTGGATCTGCGCGCGACGATCTTGTTCGTGGCGAATCTGCTCGCAGTGGTCTGCGCGGCCTACGTGTTGTCGTGGGCCGTGCCCGGGGCCCCGGAGGTGGCGGGTGGGGCGGTCGAGCAGGCCCTGGCGGCGGCGCAGGGGGCGGCCGCCGATGCGTGGGGGCTCTTGCCGGGGATCCAGGGGCACCTGGCCGGGGGCATCGCGGTGTTGGCCCTCGGGGTGGGGCTGCTCCTCGCGCGCCGGGTCCGGCTCCCGCATACTTTGCGCGCATGAGCGCGACCGTCCGTCATCCCGCCTTTCGTTCGGTCTCCGACGCGCAGTGGTCGGACTGGCGCTGGCAGCTTCGCCACCGGGTGACCACCCTCGCCGACCTGGAGCCCCTGGTCGATCTGACGCCCGAGGAGCGGGCGGGCATCGAGGCGCGGGCCGGCACGTTTCCGTTCGCGATCACGCCGTACTACCTGTCGCTGTTCGGTGGTCCCGACTGCCCGGTCCGCCGCCAGGCGGTCCCGCACGTGGCCGAGTGCGAGCCGTCCGCGGACGACTGGTCCGATCCGCTGGCCGAAGACGACCACGCACCCGTCGAGCACCTGACCCACCGTTACCCGGACCGTGCGCTCCTGTACGTGACCCACACCTGTCCCGTGTACTGCCGGCACTGCACCCGGCAGCGCAAGGTGGGCGACGCTCGCTCCGCGCCGTCGCGCGCGGACCTCGACGATGCGTTCGCCTACCTCGAACGGACCCCCCAGGTGCGCGACGTGCTGGTCTCGGGCGGCGACCCGCTGAGCCTGTCCGACGATCGGCTGGTGGAGATCGTGGCGCGCCTTCGAGCGATCCCGAGCGTCGAGGTGATTCGTCTTTGCACCCGCAACCCCGTGACGCTCCCCCAGCGGATCACCCCGGCCCTGCTCGAACGCCTGCGTCCGTACCATCCGCTGTACGTCAACACCCATTTCAACCATCCCAAGGAGGGCACGGCCGAGGCCGCCGCCGCCCTCGACCGGCTGGCGGACCACGGCTTCGTCGTCGGCAACCAGATGGTGCTGCTGCGCGGGATCAACGACGACCCCGAGACGGTCGCCGCCCTCGGGCGGTTCCTGCTGCGCCACCGCGCCCGCCCCTACTACATGTTTCAGTGCGATCCGGTGGCGGGGACCGCCCACCTGCGCACCCCCGTGCACGTGGGGACCGAGATCCTCGACGCGTTGCGCGGGCGGATTTCCGGCCTGGCGATCCCACACTTTGCGGTGGACCTGCCGGGGGGGGGCGGCAAGGTGACGCTCGCCCCGCCGCGCCAGGTGGCGCACGACGGCGCCGTCCGGACGTTCCGCGGCCGCGGCGGGCGCCTGTTTCGCGTCCTGGACCCGGGTAGCTAGGGCCGCCGGCCGCACCGGCCGGATGTGCGTTTTCGCACGATGATCGAGGTTCGGGTCCGCAGCGGGGCCGGGGCATTGCATACTGCCGCCCCGCGGCGCGTCCAACTCCGCGCCCCGATCAGGAGGACCCCCGCATGATCCAGCCCCGCCGAGCTTTCCTTCGATCGTCCCTCGCCGCCGCCGTTTTCGCGCTCGCGCTGCCTGCGCCCCGGGCCCGTGCCGCGGACGGGCCGGTGGGCCTGGTGGTGGTCCGCGAGCACGGGGTGGGGTCGGCCGCCCAGGCGCAGCAGTACCTCGATCGCCTGGCGGCCGCCGCGGCTCGGGTCAACGGCTGGCCCGCGGTGGAGAGCAAGTACCTGACCTCGCGCAAGCTCGCGGCCCGGTGGATCGACGCCCACCGCCCGAGCTTCGGGATCTTGTCGCTGGGCGCGTACCTGGGTCTTCGCTCCAAGTACGGCCTGTCGGTGGTGGGGAAGGCCGACGTGGCGGGCGCCGGCGGGCGCCGGTACTTCATCGTCGCCAAGGCGGGCAAGGACCTTGGGGCCTGCAAGGGCAAGCGGCTTGCGAGCAACCACGCCGACGACGCGCGCTTCGTCGAACGGGTCGTCGCGGCCGGCGCCTTTACCCTGTCCGACTTCACCTTGGTGCCCACCCGGCGCCCCGTCCAGACGATCAAGGCCGTGGTGCGTGGTGAGGCCGACTGCGCCCTCATCGACGACGGCCAGCACGCCGATCTGTCGTCGATCGAAGGGGGCAAGGACCTGGTGACGGTCTGGCGCTCCAAGGAACTGCCGCCCATGGTCGTCGTCGCCTTCCGCGGGACCGACTCGGCCGCCGTCCGCACGTTCCGTGCGAACCTTACCAAGATCTGCACCGGGGACGGCAAGAAGGCGTGCCAGGAGGTGGGGATCCGCAAGCTCGTCCCGGCCTCCGAGTCGGCCTACCGCAAGGTGGTCGCAGCCTACGGCTCCTAGGCTGCGGTTTCGGCGACGAGGGCGCCGGTTTCGAGCCACCCGGCGAGCGTGCGGGCAAGCCGATCGTGCGACCAGCGAAGGCGGGCCGCCTCGGCGCACAACTCGACGAACGTGACGCCGCGGGCGGCGTAGGACAGCAAGGCGCCTTCGTCGGGAGCCAGGCGGTAGGAGACGACCGCGTAGGCGGGCCGAACGATGAGGTTCCATCCGGGGGTGGGTGCGTCCGGCAGAGGGGCTGCCCGTGCTCTTGCGCGCACGGCGCCCGCATAGTTCCAGCACGAACGAAACAGCCGCGCGGCGGGGTGGCGGCGAAACCTGCGCCGCAGGGCCTCGGTCGGGTCCCGAGGCGGCGGGGGCGGGGCGGGCGGCGCCGGTGCGACGAGCGCTTCGTACTCGGCCCACTCGCAGCGGGCGAAGTCCGCAAGGTACGGCGGGTCGCGGCGGCAGGCGGCGAAGGCGCGTAGGAAGGCCGGCAGCCGGTCGCCGGCGCGGGCAAGGTCGGGTGATCGCGGAGGGGCGAGGCACAGGTAGTCCGTTGCGAGGTTGTGGAAACCATCCGGACCGAGGACGTGGTGCACGAGGGGGAACTGCTCGGCCAGGGCGTCCTTGATCCGGTAGAAGTAGGCGTTGGCGTAGATCTCCATGCACGCGACGGCGTGAAGTCGCCGCCCGTCGGCGAACGTCGCCGCGAAGGCCGCGCGGGTGCGCTCGCCGGCGCGGCGTAGAAAGTCCGCGACGCCGGACGGCCAGGCCACGGCCTCCACGAACAGCGCTTCGATGGCCTCCGGTGTCATGGGTGCATCGCGCGCGAAGGTCGAGCGGTCCGTTCCACGGCCTTCACCCGGGCCGCCTGCGCGACGAGCACCTCGTAGGGCGGCACGTCCTCGTCCCACTCGACGATGGTGGTCGCAGGGCCGAGTCGGCGGACGGCGTACCGGTACAGTTCGAGCACGGCCGGGGGCACCGGGCCGCGGTGGTCGTCGATGGCACAGGTCCCGCGGTCGGTGTGGTTGGCGAGGTGGTACTGGTAGACGGACCCCGGCGGGATCCGTTCGAGGAAGGCGTGTGGGTCCTCACCGAGGTTCTTGGCGCACACGAGGAGGTTGTTGACGTCGAGCAGCATGCCGCAGCCGGTGCGCCGGACCAGCTCGGCGAAGAACGTGGCCTCGTCCATGTCCGTGCGGCGGTAGGCGACGTAGCGCGAGATGTTTTCGAGGCAGAACGGGCGTCCGAAGACCTTCGACACCCACCGGACCCGTTCGCACACCCGGTCGAGCACGGCGTGGGTGGTGGGGATCGGCAACAGGTCGTGTGTGTAGTGCCGGCCCGACCGGTGGAAGCACAGGTGGTCGGAGACCCACGGGGGGTCGTACCGGTCGAACAGGCGTCGTGCCGCCTCGAGGTAGGCGGGCTCGGGCGGCGCCGACGACGCAATGCCCAGGCCCACCCCGTGGAAGACGATCGGGCGGCGGGGCGCCAGGGCATCGAGCACCGCACGCGGCCGGCCCCCGCCGGCCAGGAAATTTTCGGTGATCGCCTCGAACACGTCCACCTCGCCCCCGGCTCCGTCGAGGATGGCCCCGTAGTGGGCCACGCGCAGCCCGACCCCATGACCCAGGTGGGGAACGCCCTGTCCTTGGTGTGCCACGGGCGTCGATGGTACCGTGGGGCCCCGCCGGCCGTTACCGGCCCTGGGGGGTCGGCGTGCGCCATGCTCCGACGTCCCCCCCTTCCGCACGTTCCAACGCTCAGGGATCTCCATGCGCCGCACGACCACGACCCTTTCGTTCGCCGTTTCCTCTGTTTTCGCGCTGTCGATCGCCGCCTGCAAGCCGAAGGCGGCCGAGCCCGCGCCCGAAGCCGCGCCCGAGGAGGGTGCGAAGCAGGCCCAGGCCGAAGAGCCCGGCGCCCCGTCCGTGCCGTGGGCCGAAAAGACGCGCCAGCAAAAGCAGGAGTTTATGGGGATCTACGTGCTGCCGAAGATGTCCAGCCTCTTCAAGGCGCAAGACGGCGAGCACTTCGCCGATTTCAAGTGCCAGACGTGCCACGGCGACGACATGGAGTCGGCGGGGTTCGAGATGCCCAACGACCTCTATCCGCTGCCGGCCGAGAACACGATCGAGGCGGCGAAGGAGTACGACGCCGAGATGACGGCCTTCATGATGGAGAAGGTCGTGCCGGCGATGGTGGAGTTGCTCGGTGTACCCCCGTACGATCCCGC
>JALSIN010000268.1 GCA_026989935.1 Polyangiaceae bacterium
CCTACGTCGCCGAACGGCGCGGGGTGATCTTCATCGAGCGCAGCCTCAAGCAGGGCCTGCAGTTCGCCCGGCACAAGAACAACACCGAGGGCCTGCGCGCCCAGGTCCGGCGCACCATCACGGCGTTCCTGCTCACCCAGATGAACAACGGTGCCTTCCGCAGCCGCGAGCCGTCCAAGGCCTTCTTCGTGGACGTCTCCGACACGCTGAACACGCCCTCGGTGATCTTCGCCGGCAAGCTCATCGCCCGTGTCGGGCTCGCCACCAACAAGCCGGCCGAGTTCATCGTGCTGCGCATCAGCCAGGATACTCGCGCATTGGAGTCAGAGCTGGCCGCGGCGAGCACCTGATAGGAGGACACGAAGATGGCGGTCATCGGCAACCCCCGAAGCTTCCACAAGAAGTTCAAGTTTGTGTGCGAGATCGACGACGTCGGTCACGCCGGCTTCCAGAAGTGCAGCGAGCTCTCGGTCGAGGTGGCGAACGTCCAGTACTTCGAGGGCGGCTCGCTCATCCCGAACAAGAGCCCCGGCCGGCTGACGTTCTCCGACGTGACGCTGGAGCGCGGCGCCACCCAGGACCGGGACCTCTTCGACTGGTTCCAGGACGTGGCGATCACCTCGAGCGGCCTCGGGCTCACCGACGTGAACTACAAGCGCAACCTCGACATCGTCCAGCAGGACCGCGACGGCACCACCTTGCGGCGCTGGTCCCTGTCCCGGGCGTGGCCGGTGAAGTTCGTCGCCGGCGACTGGGACAACGAGGCCGACGAGAACGTCATCGAGTCGGTGACGCTCAGCTACGATTACTTCGAGCTGATCCAGTAGGCAGCTCTCGTCCTCGCCGGCAAAATCCGAACGTCGGCGTGACGATCGCTGTCCCAGTTCGGATCCGGGGACCGCGTTTCCTCAGTAGTTGCCCATCGGCCGCGGCCGACCCTGGTGGATGAAGGTGCTGCTTCGTGTGATCTCAGCCACTTGAGGCCCAACCTTCTTAATAGATGCCGGGAATGAACCCGGAAAGGAGGAACGCGAGATGCCGAACGAAAAGCCAGACCAAGACGCCCTGCGCCAGCTCTTCCGGGAGACCGTCCTCGTCCTCGGTGGGGTCTTCGCCGTGAGGGGAACGGACGATGAGACGATCCGCCGCGTGAGCACGGGGCTCGAGCGCGTCTACGAGCGGGCCCGTCGCACCCCTGGGGCTGCCCGCGGCAACGCAATGCTGAGGCCCCACCCGGCCATTGCCAGGTTGCTGCGCCTGGCCGATTCGCCAGAGGAGGGCCACCCGCGGCCTACGCCTGTGGAGCAGCCGGACCAGTTTGTGCGCCGTCCTGGGCTCTTCAGGAGCTGGGAGCTGGGACAGGTGATCGAGGCCGGTGCCGACGTCTACGTCGAGGGCGCCGGCGCGACATCGGACGGGGGCTCGCTCTTCGCCGTCTACCAGCGCGAGCTGCCTGACGACGACACCCAGCAGCCGTAGAGCCTCACCCCGCGCACCGAGGGGCGATGCCTGTCCCCATCCTGGCCCCCCGAGGCTTTGCCCTCCTGAGAGACCGCCTACTCGAGGAGGTGCAAGCCGATGTCCGAGATCATCACCTGCCCGTCGGGGCTCACGGGTCGCATCCGCGGGATGAAGGTGCGCGAGGAGCGCATCCTCGCGGACCGCAAGCTGGCCAAGGCCGGGGGCCAGGTGGACGAACTGCTGTCCGCCTGCTGGGAGGAGACGGCTGACGCCGGGCCCTACGACTTCGGGGACAAGGAGATCGACTGGGGTAAGGTGCTCCAGGGCGACCGCTTCTACGCGCTGCTGCAGATCCGCGCCCTGACCTACGGGCCCGAGTACGCCTTCGCCGTCTCCTGCCACGCCGACGCGTGCCGGGCGCGCATCGAGTGGGAGCTCGACCTGCGCGACCTGCCGTGCCGCTCCCTGTCCGAGGAGAGCCGCGCGGCCTTCACGGACGGAAACCGCTTCGAGACGGTGCTGCCTGACGCGGGCAAGCGGGTGTGGTTCCGGCTGCTGACCGGTGCCGACGAGCGCAAGCTCCCGCAGCTCCGGCGCAGCGCCGGGGACCGGCTGCTGTCGGCCATGCTCGCCTTCCGGGTGGTCGAGATCGAGGGCGTCGAGCCGCGCGAGCGGCGGCGCTTCATCGAGGACCTGACCATGCGCGACGCCGACTTCCTGGTCGACGAGTTCGACCGGGTGGACTGCGGCGTGGACACGACCATCGAGATCGAGTGCCCGGAGTGCTTCGCCACCCAGGAGGTCGACCTCCCTTTCGACCGGACCTTCTTCATGCCGGGCAAGGAGAGGACGGCGAGGCGCCGGGACCGCAGCACCTCTTTCCCCGGGTAGACCTCGATGCGTGGCGGGAAGGCATCTT
>JALSIN010000269.1 GCA_026989935.1 Polyangiaceae bacterium
ACCTGGCAAGGAGGCTCGGTCATGGGGTTTAGCCGCATCGTGCTCCCCAGGGAGCGCCCGAGCGAGGCGCAGCTTTCGCGCGCCATGGCGGGCATCGGCATGCGCCTGGCCGCCGAGCCCGACTGGAGCGCCAACATCGAGGACACGCTGTTGTTCGCCTCGGAGGCCGGGATGGAGCACGACGACCTGCGCGTGCTGTCGGTGCTCGTCACCTGGTTCGGCGTGCACGCACCGTGGGTCAACGCCGACCGGCTGGTGCGTATCACGCGTGAGCATCCCTCCGAGCGCGTGCGCGCCTTCTGGAACGCCATGGGCCGCTGGCAGGGCCGTGACCGGCGCTTCGCCCGGCTCGAGAAGGTCTACGAGGGACCGCGCCTCGACCTCTTGCGCGTGGGCTCCGACTTCCAACTTCGCCGCCGCGGCGAGGACGAGCGCTTCGCCCAGAGCACCCTGCGGGTTCCCGCCGGAGTGCTGCGCGACCGGCCGGCCGATGTGCTCGATCCGGCGACGCTCTGCCGGCGCCACCACGCCTTTCGCTACCGCGTGATGATGGGCCCCACCTACCGGGCCGACATGTGGGCCGCGCTCGAAGCCGAGCCCGACCTGTCGGCCGCCGAGATGGCCCGCAGGACCTACGGTTCCTTTGCCACCGCCTGGCAGGTGCGGCGGGACTACCTCTTGGTGCACGGCGGCGTCGCGGGTGCGAAGACGTCGCCACCCGACGGAACGACGTCGGACGTCACCGCCGCCACATAGCGGAGGGGATCCATGTCCAAGCTCTTCTCGCTGGCCTCCTGGAACGTCGAGCACTTCAAGGGACAGCCGGAGCGCGTCGGACGTGTCGTCGAGTTCATGAGGTCGTGCCACCCCGACGTCTTCGCCCTGCTCGGAGTCGAGGGCAAGGCCGCGTTCCAACAGCTCGTGACCCGGATGCCCGGCTACCACTTCCACAGCACGGAGGGGCCGCAGACGCAGGAGATCCTCGTCGGCGTGCGAGGGGGCCTGACGGACTTCTTCATGCAGCGCTTGGAGTTCGAGCACGGGCAGACCTTCCTGGGCCCGGGCGCTCCGACCCTGCCCCGTTTTCTTGGACAACTCCGATAAGGCAAAAGGATGTCCCCAAGCAGGTCCGAGAAGAAGTCGTCGGGAACACGAAGGCGGTTTGCCTCCGAGTACGAGGCCGAGGTCGTTCGGCTCTGCCAGCAAACCGGGAAGACGGCCTACGCGGTCGCGACCGAGCTTGGTCTTTCCCCCAGTTCGGTCACTCGCTGGGTCCGCCAGGCCCAGATCGATGCGAGCGGTGGGGGCGAAGGTCCGCGGACCACGACCGAGCGCGAGGAGTCGGCGGCGCTGCGACGTGAAAACCGAACGCTCCGCCAGGAACGAGACATCCTTCGGAAGGCCACCGCGCTTTTCGCAAGGGAGGGCCTGTCGTGACCGCAGACATGCACCTTTTCGCCACCGAGGCGAAGGCTTCGGTCACCGCGGTCTGCAAGGCCCTCGGGGTCCCGCGCAGCAGCTACGACGCCAGGCGGACCCGCAAGCCCGCTCCGCGACGATTCGGCACCCGGCGGCTCGACGTCGAGGCTGCAACGCCGACCTCGCACTTCAGGCCCTCGACCAGGCCGTGGCCCGACACGCCCGAGGCCCGGACCTGCCCCACCCCACCGATCGGGGCTCCACCTACACGGCGGGCGACCATCAGAGACGACTTCGCGACAGGCAGGCCGTCGTCCGCATGAGCCGTAAGGGCAACGGCCGGGACGACGCCGTTGCCGAAGCCACGCTCGGAACGATCAAGGCCGAGCTCTTCCAAGACCAGATCCCCGAAGACCGCACCGCTGTCCGGCGGGGTCTGTTCCCCTACATCGAGGGCTACTACAATCGCGTCCGCCTGCATTCCACGCTCGGGTACAAAACCCCAGACCAAGTTCATCGACAAACCACGGCGCGAGGGTCACGCGCTGCGTAAGCAACCAGTCCAAGAAATCGGGGCAACTCCATCCTCATACGCACGACTTGACTTGCGAACTGGATTCATGCTATACAGCATCAGTATAGGAAGCATCCGAACATGGGAGACTCAATACGCCATCGCCCACGTTCAACGGCCGTGCTCGAATTGGAAGCGCGTTTGTCGCAGCTTTCCAACCGACAAAGGAGAGATTTTCGGCTGAGCAATTTGTACCGATTGTTATCTGGCTTCCTGTTACCCGGAAGCGTGCTGGATGTTGGCTGCGGTGCAGGTGGCTTCGTCGAGTACCTACTGCGAGCCGGCATAGAGTGTGGCGGTATTGACGTCAACGAGACGATCGTGCGAAGTGCGAAGTCTCACCTCGAAGAATGTGGGCTCGATAGCGATGTGATTCGGTGTGTGGGCATCGACGAGGTCGTGGAGAATGGCGAGCGCTACGAAAACATAGTCAGCATGGATTGTTTGGAACATGTCGAGGATGATCTTGCCATGCTGCGTTCCTTGGGGCGTGCTGCGAAGAAGGGCGGGCGAATGATTCTCACAGTGCCGGCGGTCCCGGCGCTATTTGGTCCCCATGATCGAGCGGTTGGGCACTATCGGCGATATTCGCGTGAAGCCTTGAGACAACTCGGGCGCTCGGCCGGCGGATTGCGGCTGGAACGGATACGCTACTGGAACCTGCTGGGCGTACCGGTGGTTTTCGGCGCCAATCTAGCAAAGCGTGAAGTCAAGGCAGAATTCCGGTATCGTCAGACCGGAACGCTAAAACGCCTGCTTGGTGCGGGTCTCTATTATTGGTTTCGGTGGGTCGAAAATCCAATGAATCCACCGATCGGGCTGACGCTCATCGCGGTCTTTCGGAAGGAGTAGGGCGACGTTTCTCGCGGCAAGGCAATCCGAAGGCAGGCGATCGGCGTGGCGGCGAAGGCCGTGAACCGTGCGAGGCAGGTTGGTGGTGCGGCCGAGCGAAGGGCATCCTCCAACGGAGCTCATCCGAGAGGTCCGGGCGCTGGCTTGGGGGCTCGCCGGGTAGCCGAGGACGGCGCGCGAGGAGAGCGCCGGGAAGCGTCTGAAAAGGCAGATGCGCGCCCGATCGGTCGTCCGATGCGAGGGAGGCGCCCGAGGCAACCCAAATGCCCCTCGGCGAGGCTCGAAGCTCCACTCGATCCGCCGCGACGGCCCACGAAGCCGCCAGCCATCCTCCCCCGAACCGCCCCTCTCGCCCAGGGGGGTGAATTCCGGCAGGCGCCATCCGGCGATACGGCCGCCATTTTGTGCTATCATTGGTTTCGTGCACGGTCGTCGCGGCCACCCACTCCAAGTCCACCGCCGGGCCCTCGCCGCCGCGACCGTGACCGTCGCCCTGCTCGTTGCGTGCACCGCGGGTTCGAGCCGGGACCTGGACGCGGAGGCCGATGAGGCGCTGCGGTCCAAGTGCGACACCCTCGCGGCGTGCGACCTGCTCGCCCCCGACGAGGACGCGGCCGCCTGCATCGACACGCACCGCGCGATCTTCGACGACCTCGACGGGGACTGCCGGGCGGCGCAGGTGGATCTATACCGTTGCCTGGCCACGCTGCCGTGCGACCCCCTGGCGAACGAACGGGTCCCGGACACCGGCTGCGCGGACGACTACGACGCCGTGGTCGAAGCCGGCTGCGTGCCCGACGTCTGCCTCGCCGCGAGCCCCGCACGACCGGCGGACCCGCCGCCCCATGGACGTTGACCGCTTCCGTGCGTGGATGCCCTCGGCAGGTGGAGGGGGGGCGCGACGGCTCGCGGCGTGCGCCCTGGCGGGCCTCGTGATGGTGCCCGCGACCGCCCGCGCCGACGGCCTCCCACCGCCCCGGCGACCGTTTCGCCGCGGCGCCGTCATGCCCAGCTTCGGCCTCGGCGGGAGCTTCTCGCGCAACTTCGGCACGCTCCAGATCTCGGGCGCGGCCACCTACTTCGTGTGGCACGGCCTGGGCCTGGGTCTCGAAGTATCCGACACCGTGTTCTTCTACGGGCGCTCCTTCAAGGAGACCTACCCGGGGATCGAGCGCCAGACGACCACGAACATCTTCGAGGTCATGCCGTCGCTCTTGTGGGTCTTCGTTCCGCGGCCGCGCTTCTCCCCCTACGTGACGGCCGCCGTAGGGCCCGTCGTCTTCAACCACGGCGGCGGTGTGCACGGCCGGTGGCGGGCCGGCGCGGGGGCGTACATCGGGATCGGCGGCCCGGCGTTCCTCGCCCTGGGCGTGTCGTTTACGAGCATGTTCCCCCAGGCGCGATGCCGGCGTGCGTTCGAGTACGAGGACGCGGCGAGCAACCGCATCGCCGTCTTCTCCACGAGCCCGTGCGGCTTCACCTGGGGGCCGGTGCTCTCCCTCGGCTTCGCCTTCGGCGGCCGAGCCGACACGACGGCCGCCACCGGCCCGTCCAGGCGAGGACGCGACCGCCCGCGCCCCGCCCCGGCGCAAACCCGGGAACCGGCGCGACCACCCCCGAAGGCGCCGCCCGCCTCCCCCGCACCACGAGAAGGCCCCGGCGAAGAGGCCCCCGTCGGCGAAGCGTCCAGCCCCGCCTCCCAGCCGCCGGCGCCCACCCCCGCGCCGAGCAGCCCCTCCGCGACGCCAGGAGAGGACACGCCCGACGCCGCGCCGGAGAGCGATTCGCCCGACGCCGCGCTGGGAAACGACACCTCCGGCACCACACCGGACCGCTCGCCGCCCGAGGCCCAGCCCGACGACCCGGGCTCCGACGGCGCCCACGATCCCCGCGCCCCCCCGCCCCCGGTGGACGTGGGCCCCGCCCCGCCCCGCGAGCGCGAAGGCCCTCCGGCCGCCGCGACGGAGGCCCGCGCGCCGAGGTGACGCTCCCCCCCGCCTCCGATACCCTTGGGCCATGGCGATCCCGCGCCTCGTCCCGCCCCTCGTCGCCGGTCTCCTCGCCGGGTGTGCCGAGGCGCCGCCGGCGCCTTCCGTGCCGCCCCCGGCGCCCGACGCCGCACCCGCGCCACAGGGGGCCCTCGAGGAAGACGAGACCTACGAGGCCGAGGCCCCTGCCCCCTCCCCCCCGGCGGCGCCCGTCGCGGGCGCGCCCCGCCTGCCCGACCCGATCGCCGATGCGCTCGCAAACGCGCAGGGCGTACACGAGGTCGAGATCGACGTGGCGCCCGACGGGACCTTGCGCAAGGTCTCCGTCTATCACCGGGACGCCGCCCAGGTCCCCGAGCCGGTGAAGGCGAGCGCCCAAAAGGCGTTTGCGGGGGCCGAGGCCGACGCCTTCGAGATCGAGTTCTACGCCGAGGGGGGGACCGTATACGAGGTGGAGGTCACCACGCGCGACGGTCGCCGCTGTGAGCTGGCCGCCGAGGCGGACGGCACCGTGCGCTACACCGAGTGCGAGATCCCGGCCGGCAAGCTCCCGCGCGCGGCCCGAGAGGACGCCCGCCGGCGCGGCACGGCCGCCAAGGCCCAGCGGATCGAGCGCGCGGACGGCACCGTCGAGTTCGAGGTGGAACTGCGCGCGGCCGACGGCACCCGGTTCGAGGTGTCCTACGACCGGGACGGCCGGCCCATCGAGGCACGCCGCGAGATCCCCGCGAAACTGACCACGACCGGGCAACGATCCCCCTAAAACAGGTCAATTCCGGGCGCTTGCATGCGACACCCCCCGCGCGATGGTGTCGATGCGATACGTTTGAACCAGGTGCCGTCCAGCCCCACGCAGCCCGCTCCGCACGTCCTGGTGGTGGACGACGAGCCGAACGTCCGCCGGGCGCTCGCGCGCCTGCTGTCGGGCAGCGGATACACGGTGCACACGGCCGCCGACGGCGAAGAGGCCCTCACCCGTCTGGCCGAGCAGAAGATGGCGGCCATCGTGACCGACATCGTCCTGCCCGGCATCGACGGGATCGAGTTGCTGCGCAGGATCCGAAGCACCGATCCGGACCTGCCGGTCGTGGTGATCACGGGGGGGCCGCGGCTCGAGACGGCCATCGAGGCCATGCGGTACGGCGCGCTGCGCTACCTGGTCAAGCCCGTCGATCCCGTCGAGCTGCGCAAGGTCCTGCACGACGCCATCTTCCTCGGCGAGATCGCGGCGGCCAAGCGGGCCATGCTCGCCTACCTGGAGCAGCGCCCCGACCGCGACCTGTCGGCCCTGTCGAGCCTGGAGACCACGTTCTCGCAGGCCCTCGCGTCGATGGAGCTGTTCTTCCAGCCCATCGTGGACGCCGACGCCCGCCGGCTCTACGCGTTCGAGGCGCTGTTGCGCCCGCGCCACCCGGAGCTTTCGTCGCCGGACGCGCTACTCCAGCTCGGCGAGCGCCTCGACGCCGTCATCGAGCTCGGCCGGCGCGTGCGCACCCTGGCCGGCCAGGCCCTGCCGTCGGTGCCGGACGACGTGCTGCTGTTCGTGAACCTGCACGTCCACGAGCTGTCCGACGAGGAGCTGTACCTGGCGACCACCGCCCTGTCCCCCCAGCGCGTGGTCTTCGAGATCACCGAACGCCACTCGCTGACGGACGATCCGAGCATCCACCGCAGCATCCGCCGGCTCAAGGCCCTCGGCTACCGGGTGGCCATCGACGACTTTGGGGCCGGCCACGCGGGCCTTACGAGCTTCGCGCTGCTCGAACCGGACGTCGTGAAGATCGACATGGACCTGGTGCGCGACATCGACCGGATCCCCACGAAGCGGCAGCTCGTGGCCTCGATGGTGCGCGCGTGTGACGAACTCGGGGTCGAGGTCGTCGCCGAAGGGGTCGAGCGCATCGAGGAGCTTCGTGTCCTGCGTGACTTCGGCTGCCGCCTCGTCCAGGGCTACCTGTTCGCCCACCCCGAGGCCCCCTTCGCCGACATCGCCTGGCCCGGCGAGTAGTCCGCGCGTCGATCCGTGGCGGGGCCCGCACGGGGACGCCGCTATCCGGCGTCCAGTTCCGCCGCGATGGCGTCGAGGGCCCCGGCGACGGCGTCGTCGTCCGTCGCCACCGAAAGGCGCAGGTGGTCGGCGACACCGAACGCGGTCCCCGGCACCACGATGCAGCGGCGCGCCACGAGCCGCTCGGCGAACCACACGTCGGCGGGCACCCCCGCGGGCGCACGGGCGACGAGGTCGTCGGGCAGGCGCGGGAACAGGAAGAAACCGGCCCGCGGGGGGGCGGCCGAAAAACCGAGCCGCGCGAGCCCCGCGTGGAGCGTACGGGCCCGCCTCGCGTAGACCGCGACATCGACCCGGCCGTCCGGCGCCCCCAGCACCTCGGGCAACATGCGCTGCATCAGGGCGGGGGCGTTGACGAAGCCGAGCGTGCGGTTGCAATACGAAAGCCCGGCGAAGACCCGCCGGCGACCAGCCAACTCGCTCGACAGCACCGCGTACCCGATCCGCTCGCCGGCGAGGCCCAGGTCCTTCGAGTGGCTCGTGACGTGGACCGTGTGCGGGTAGCGCGACATCATGCTCGCGGGCGTCTGGCCGTCGTAGACGAGGTCGCGGTAGGGGGCGTCCTCGACCACGACCACCGGCCGCCCGGTCCGGGTGACGTGTCGGCGAAGCACCGCCGCGAGCTCGTTGAGGCGGCCGGCGCCGTAGATCGCCCCCGTGGGATTGTTCGGCGAGTTGAGCAGCACGATGCGGGTATGGTCCCCGAGGGCCTCGGCAACGGCCTCCGGCGCGAGGTCGAAGTCCGCCGTGGTCCGTACGGGCACGAGCTTCAGACCCGCATGGCGGGCGTAGTGGGCATACTCCGAGAAGTACGGGGCGGGCACGACGATCTCGTCCCCTTCGTCCGCCAGCGCACGCAAGGTCACCGCAAGCGCCCCGGCGGCGCCGACGGTCAGGACGACGCATTCTTCGTCGAGCTCGAGGCCGAACCGCCGCCCCTCACGCTCGGCGACGAAGCGCCGCACCTGCAGGAAGCCGGCGTTCGTCATGTACCGGTGGGTGCCGGGCGTATCGTCCTCCACGAGCGCCCGCAAGGCGCGAAAGAACGCCGGCGGGGGTTCGAGGCTCGGGTTGCCGAGCGACAGATCGTAGACCGGGCCGCCGCCTTCCGCGCGCAGGCGCCGGCCCAGCTCGAACATGCGTCGCGTCCACGACTCCCCCGTCCCGTCGAGGACCGCGCGCACGCGGCGTGAGAGGAGCTCCTCGGTCGATCCAGGCGGCGAACTCGCGGTCATCGTGCCTTCAAGCTAACCGACGATCCCCCGCGGCGTCGAGCCCGCCCCAGGTCCGCGGCGACCGCCCCGTCCGGGCGGCCCGCGGTGGACCCCTCGGGCGCCCCGGGGCCGCAGCCGCCAACCGTCCGAGGCGCCGCCTGCACCCACCTCCCGCGACGAGTAGACTTGCGCCCCAAGCCATGGCGACCCCACGCCCGATCTCTCCGGACAACCTGCCGTTCCTCGAACGACTCTACGAACGATATCGAGCGGACCCGAACTCCGTGGATCCGTCGTTTCGCGCCTTCGTCGAGGGCGGCCCGGCGCCTTCCGCCGCCCGCCTCGGCCCCGCACCTTTGCACGGCGATGCGGAGCAGGTGGCACTGCAGGCACGGGTGGACAAGCTCATCGAGAACTACCGCCTGCAAGGGCACCTGGCGGCCGACATCGACCCGCTCGGGCGGCCCCGGGGACTGAACGTCACGGCCCTCGATCCGGCCACGTTCGGCCTGGACGAAGAACACATGGACCGCGCCTTCGACCCCGGGTCCCTGTTCGACGAATCGGCCGTGCCCCTGCGACGGATCCTACAGCGGCTGCGCAACACCTACTGCCGCAAGATCGGCGTGGAGTACTGGCAGATCGCCGACCCGGACCGCCGCGAGTGGCTGCGCGCGCGGATGGAGTCCACGGAGAACGAGCGCACGCCGCCGCCCAAGGTCCAGCGCAAGCTCCTGCGAAGCCTCGCCCGGGCGGACAACGCCGACCGATTCCTGCACCAGAAGTTCATCGGCGCCAAGCGGTTCTCGATCGCCGGCGGCGAGAGCCTGCTGGCGATGCTCGAGACGATCATCGACGGCGCCGGGCAGCTCGGCGCGGAGGAGATCGTGATGGGCATGGCCCACCGCGGACGCCTCGCGGTGATGATGAACATCTTCGGGAAGACGCCCATGGAGATCTTCTCGGAGTTCGAAAAGGGGGACCCCTGGGTCAACCTCGGCGGCGGCGACGTCAAGTACCACAAGGGGTGCTATCGCTACTACCTGCACCCGTCGGGTCGCAAGATGTACCTGGCGCTGGCCTTCAACCCCAGTCACCTCGAGGCCATCACCCCGGTGATCGCGGGCCGCGTGCGCGCCAAGCAGGACTACATCGGCGACGAGGCCCGCGACCGCGTCCTCGGCGTGACGATGCACGGCGACGGCGCCATGGCGGGCCAGGGGGTCTTCGCCGAAACCCTCAACCTGAGCCGCCTGCCCGGCTACACCACGGGCGGCACGGTACGCATCGTCATCAACAACCAGGTGGGCTTTACCACGGAGCCCATCGAGGCACGCTCGACGATCTACTGCACCGCCGTGGCGGACATGCTCAACGTCCCGATCTTCCACGTCAACGGCGACGACCCCGAGGCGGCCGCCTACGTGGCCCAACTCGCGGTGGAATACCGGCAGCGGTTCCACACGGACGTGGTCATCGATCTTACCTGCTACCGCAAGTACGGCCACAACGAGGGTGACGAACCCACGTTCACCCAGCCGGTCATGTACAAGCTGATCCGCAAGCACCCTTCGGTGCGTGCGCTGTACCAGCAGCGCCTCATCGAGCGGGGAACGGTGACCGAGCAGGACTGCGAGGTGATGGACCGGGAGATCCGCGAGGAGTTCGAGACGGCCCTCGAGCATGTACGGCGCAACGGCGCGAACAAGGCCCCCTCGCCCATGCACGGCATCTGGAAGCAGTACCTCGGCGGTGACGAACCCGACGGCGACCGGCCGGACACGGCGGCCGCGACAGAGGACATCGAGGCCGTTCACACGGCGCTCTCGCACGTGCCCGAGGGTTTTTCCCTCCACCCGAAGGTCCGCCGCATCGTGGCCGAGGTCGGCGCCGCCTTCGAGGGCAAGGAGCCCCTTTCATGGGCCGCGGCGGAATACCTGGCCTACGGTTCGCTCGTTCGCGTCGGCCACCCGGTCCGCCTGTCCGGCCAGGACTCGATCCGCGGCACCTTCAGCCACCGGCACGCGGCCTGGGTCGATACCGAGACCGGCGAACGCTACGTTCCCCTCGCCCACGTTCCCGGCGCGAAGGCCCGCTTCGACGTCTTCAACAGCCCCCTTTCGGAGTACGCCGTCCTGGGCTTCGAGTTCGGCTACTCCCTGGCGTCCCCGTTCGCCCTGTGCATCTGGGAGGCCCAGTTCGGCGACTTCTGCAACACGGCGCAGGTCATCATCGACCAGTTCATCTCGTCGAGCGAGGACAAGTGGAACCGGATCTCGGGCCTTACGCTCTTTTTGCCCCACGGCTACGAAGGCCAGGGGCCGGAGCACTCGAGCGCGCGGCTCGAACGCTTCTTGCAGCTTTGCGCCGAGGACAACATGCAGGTGTGCCAGCCGTCCACGCCGGCGCAGATGTTCCACGTGCTGCGGCGTCAGGTCCTTCGCAAGTGGCGCAAGCCCCTCGTCCTCATGACCCCCAAGAGCCTCCTTCGCCTGCGGGCCTCGTTTTCGCCGCTGTCGGATTTCACCGGCGGTTGCTTCCATCGCGTGCTCGACGACCGGCGTGGCGACGACCAGGCCGCGGACACCCGGCGCGTCATCTTGTGCAGCGGGCGACTGTTCTACGACCTTGCCCGCGCCCGCAAGGAGCGCGGTCGAACGGACTGCGCGATCGTCCGTATCGAGCAACTCTATCCCTTCCCGGACCGGGAACTCCTGGATGTACTGGCCCGCTACCGCAGCGCTCGTTCGTTCCTGTGGGTCCAAGACGAACCGGAGAACATGGGGCCATGGACGTTCGTGCGCCCCCGGATCCAGCCCATGTTGTCGAGCCTTGGCCAAGGTGCCGTCCTGCGCTATGTCGGCCGCAAGGAGAGCGCAAGCCCGGCCACCGGGAGCCCGGAGAGCCACAAGCTCGAACTGGACCTCATCTTGAACGACGCCTTTGCCGACCCGAACTGAGCCCCGCCCCATGACCACGCCCATCCAAGTCCCCCAGATGGGGGAGTCCGTCACCGAAGGTATCGTCGCCACCTGGCTCAAGAACGTCGGCGACCCGGTCGCCGCCGACGAACCCGTCGTCGAGATCGAGACCGACAAGGTCACCGTGGAGGTTCCCGCCCCGGTCGCCGGGGTGCTCGCCGAGCAAGCCGCCGCCGAAGGGGACACGGTCGCCGTCGGCCAGACCATCGGGGCCATCGACGAGACCGCGAAGGCGGCTTCGATGGCATCGCCCGCCGCTCAAACGCCCCAGCCCTCCCACACGCCGCCGGCCGCCGCGGCGGCGGCCGACGGCGCCGGAGCCGCCACGGCGCCACCCCCGGCGGTCCCCTCCGCCCGGGCCGAGGCCCGGCGCCGCGGGATCGATCTGGCGGACGTCCCGGGTTCGGGCCGCGGCGGGCGGATCCTCAAGGAGGACGTCGTCCGGTACGCCGCCCGCGGCGAGCCGGCCCCGGCGCAGCCGCCGCCTCCGCAGCCGGCCGCGGGTGAACCGACCGAACGAACCAGCCGCGAGGAACGCAAGCGCATGACGCCCCTGCGCAGGACCATCGCGCGGCGTCTGGTCGAGGCCCAGCAACAGGCGGCCCTGCTGACCACCTTCAACGAGGTGGACATGTCGGCCGTGATCGCCCTGCGCAAACGATACAAGGAAGCGTTCCTCGACCGCCACGGCGTCAAGCTGGGCTTCATGTCGTTCTTCGTCAAGGCGGCCGTCGAGGCGCTCCAGGCCTTCCCTGCGGTCAACAGCGAGATCGACGGCGATGAGATCGTCTACAAGTACCATTACGACATCGGTGTGGCCGTCGGCGGCGGCCGGGGGCTCGTCGTGCCCGTCCTGCGCGACGCCGATCGTCTCTCCTTTGCGGACATCGAGACCCGGATCGCAGACTACGCGCGGCGGGCCCGCGAGAACAAGCTCTCCCTGGATGAACTCCAGGGTGGGACCTTTACGATCTCGAACGGCGGCGTGTACGGCTCCATGCTGTCCACCCCCATCATCAACCCGCCGCAGACCGCGATCCTCGGCCTGCACAACATCGTCGAGCGGCCGGTCGCGGTCGAGGGGCGCGTGGAGATCCGGCCCGTCATGTACCTGGCGCTGTCCTACGATCACCGCGTGATCGACGGCCGCGAGGCCGTGCAGTTTCTCGTGCGGGTCAAGGCGTGCATCGAGGATCCGCAGCGGATCCTGCTCGAAGTCTAGCCGGACGGAACGGGCCGGTGCGCGATCGGACCGGCCTCGACGGCGCACCGCGCCTACCAATCGGGCGCTCCGGACAGCGCCCGTGCCTTGCGCGCGATGGCGTCGAGCTCGTACGCGGCCGTCCCGAAGGCCCGCAGCGCGACCCTTCCTTGCCGGTCCACCAGGATGACGGCCGGAAAGTGGTCGATCGCCAGCTTGGCGGCGACGGCGCCCTGGGGGTCCCACCCAAAGTAGACCCCGGGGATCGGAATCCCCCAGGCGTCGGCCAGGCGATCGTGATCGCCGCCGACGGCGAGTAGCACGACCACCGGACCGGGGTCGCGCCCGCCGCGGGCGACATCCGAGGCCCACCGGGCGAGCGCCGCAAGATCGGCGCCCGATGCGCCGGGATCGGGCACGTAGACCATCCTCGGCGTGCCCGCCAGCTTCGCCAGCCGTACGGTCCCGCCCCCGAGCAGCGGGATCGTCACCGCCACGGGATCGTCGGCCGGGGGCACGGGCGCAGGCGGCGCGGGCGCAGGCGGCGGCGCGTCCTCCGTGGGCGCGGGCGGCTCGGCCGCCTCGCGCGAGACGGTCGAGCCGCAGCAGGCAACGCCCAGGCAACCGGCCAGGATCCAAGGATGCGTTGCGCTCCCCATGGTCACGCGCGGTGCACGAAGTCCACGAGGGCGGCCACCTGCTCGGGGTCGGTGTCCTTCGAGATCCCGTGGCCGAGGTTGAAGATGTGCCCCCGCGCGCCGCAGGCCCCGTCGAGGACCGCCTGCGCCTCGGCCTCGAGCACGGCACGGGGGGCGAACAGCGCCATGGGGTCGAGGTTGCCCTGGACGACCCGATCGCGACCGACGATCGACACCGCGGCGGACATGGCGACGTCGTGGTCGATCCCGACCACCAGATCCCCTTCGGGCAGGTCGTCCGCAATGGCGCGCAACACGGCCTCGCCGCCGCGCACGAACGCGATGACGGGCACGCCCGTGGCGAGCGCACGAACGAGCACGCGACGAAGGTGCGGCCACGCGCGTGCTCGATACAGGTCGGGGCGCAAGGCGCCGCCCCAGCTCTCGAACACCTGCACCGCGTCGGCCCCCGCACGGACCTGCGCCTCGAGGTAGGCGGCCGTCGCTTCGGCCAGAACGTGCAGGAGGTGGTCGAACGCGTCCGGCTCGCTCCAAAGCAGCACCTTCGCGTGGCGAAACGTCCGCGTGCCGGCCCCTTCCACGAGATAGCTCGCCACCGTCCAGGGGGCGCCGGCGAAACCAATGAGCGGCACCCTGCCCCCGATCCGTTCCACGCACGCGCGCACGGCCTCGAACACGTAGGCGCACGCGGCCACGTCGGCAGGCGGCAGGATCGCCACATCGGCGGCGGTGCGCAACGGTCGCTCGATCTTCGGCCCCGGGTCGAAGCGGACTTCGATCCCGAAGGCGTCGGCGATAGACAAGATGTCCGAGAACAGGATCGCCGCGTCCAGGTCGAACCGCTCGATGGGTTGCACCGTCACCTCGGCGGCGAGCGCCGGCGTGCGGCAGAGCGTCTCGAAGGAGGTCTTCGCCCGCACGGCGCGGTACTCGGGCAGGTAGCGCCCCGCCTGCCGCATGATCCAAATGGGACGTCTCGACGGTGACCGGCCGCGGCAGGCGGCGAGGAAGGCGTCGTTGCTGGGCGCCATGGCGCGCAAGCCTAGCAAACCACGCCCACCTTCGCCGGGTGGATGCACCGGCCGCGCATCATGGGGCTACAGCACGGTCAGCCCCACGACCGCCACGTCGCCGTCGCGCATACGGACGGCCGTCGCCGCCTGTCGCACGCGCCGGTCGATCGTCGCGCGCGCCCGAATCTGGTGGAGCCCGGCCGGTACGTCCACCTCTGCCGCGAAGACGCGCGCCGGCAACGTGGTCACGCTCCGCGTATCCGGCGCGCGCAGGAACAGCGGATCCTGGCCCTCGATGGCACGGACCAGGGCCGCTGCCACCATCGGTCGGCGCAACCGCCGGTGCTCGGCTTCGAGTTCGGCGGACAGATCCGAGAGCTCTTCGAGGCGGATCCGCGCATCGTCGATCCAAAGCGCCGGCGCATCCACTTGCGTGCCTTCGGGCGCAAGCTCGGGGATCACGACATCCTCGATCCCGACCTGCTCCAGACGCGTCATGCCGTCGTCGATCCCCAGGGCGTCCAGGTACGGCCCGGCGAGGGTCCAGGCGAAGTCGATCGGAAGCCGCTGAGGCCGCACCGGCGGCACGTGACCGACCGCCACGATGATCACCACACGCGCAAGGCCCGGGTCGTGCGCGCCTTCGTGGGGATGCGGCGCGGCGAGGTACGCCCGGCTGAGGGGGTCGGCCCGGTCTTCGATCCGTGCAAGCGCCGCCCGCGACAACAACGACTCGCGCGTGGCGAGTACCTCGCGGTAATAGGCCCCGGCCACATCGGCCCGCCCCAGGGCCGCGAAGACCTGCCCCGCCAGGAACGAACCGAAGGCGGCATGTTCCGTGCGGTCCCCCGCCTCGTACAAGCGCTCGCGCAGCTCCGAAAACCGCACCGCGGCCCGGCGCGCCCCTTCGAGGTCCCCGGCCTCGGCGGTCGTCAACATGCGAAAACCGAGCGCGGCGAGGGACTCGGTCACCAGCGGGGTGTACGGCGGCCGAACGACACCGTAGGCGCGGCGAGCGAGAACCTTCGGGGTGACGGCCCCGGCCAAGAGAGGTTCGAGGTCGAGCGCCGTCTCGAACAGCCGCTCCGCCCGGGACCGTGCGCCGGCGGCGTGGGCCACGAACGCGCGCTCGAGGTCGATCCGCGCCCGGTCGTGCGGCGGACAGGCGGTTCGGGCCCCGCAAGCCTCGTCGAGGGCCGCAAGGGCCGTCCCGGGATCGTGCGTGTCCACCAACGCACCGCCGGTCACGTGGGCCGCGGGTGCGCACCCTGCACAGGCCATCAACCCGAGGAGCGTGCGTCGTAGGGCCATGGCCCCATCGTGCGCGGTCGTGCCCCCTGCTCCAAGAAACCGGCGGCTTCCGGGGCCCCGAGCCTCACAGCAGCATCGCCAGGGCCGGCACCGCGCGCAGCGCCGCGTACACGGCCAGGACCTCGTCGGCGGAGGCCACCTCCACCTCCAGCGTGACGCAGACCTTCCGCCCGGTGCCGCTCGTGCGGCGCGAGACCCGGATCCGCTCGGCGGCCACGACCCCGGCCGCGGCCTCGACGACGGCGCGCTCGAACGGTTCCGAGGCGGGCCCGAAGGCCTTGAACGTGTAAGGACCTGGAAAGTCGTGCGTGGCCTCGAGAAGTGCCCGGCGGGTGGCGGCGTCCGTCATGCGGCGGATCTCGTAGCATGCCGACACAGGCCGTGCCGCCCCGCGTCCCCACCCTGTCCCCGCGCCTCGACGCCATCGTGCGCCGGATCCCCCGCGGTGCGCGGTTGGCCGACGTGGGAACGGACCACGCCCTCATGCCCATCGCCGCCCT
>JALSIN010000270.1 GCA_026989935.1 Polyangiaceae bacterium
CACCTCCCTCGACGCCGGGGACCCGACGAAGCCGAAGAAGAAGTAGTAAGAGTGCGCGCCAGGCGCACGTGCGCGAGCCCCGCGGCAGGGGGCGGGGGCGGATGGCGGGGGCATCTCCTCGAACGCCTCGGGGGCCGGATCGGTCCAGAGGGTGCGCTAATTGCGCAGTCTTTCGGCCGACCGTGCAGAATTTTTCGCGCAGCCCCTTCCCTATCGGCGCCAAGCGCGGTATGGGGCCCTTGCGTTCGGTAGACGGCCGAGCACGGTCGTTTGCTCAATCCACACACACGATTCGCAGGAGACCAACCATGAAGAAGATCACGATGCTTTCCGTCGTCGCCTTTGCGATGTTCGGCTGCGGCAAGGGTTCCACCGACACCGCCAACCCCGAGGAGGCCGCCCAGGCCGCCGAGGAGTCCGCGACCGAGGCCACGGAGGAGGCCGAAGGCGCGGTCGAGGAGGCCGCCGAGGAGGCGACCGGTGAAGAGGCCGCCGAGGGCGGCGAGGAAGGCGCCGCCGAGGGCGGCGAGGAAGGCGCCGCCGAGGGCGGCGAGGGCGGCGAGGGCTGATCGAGCCCCGGTTCGTCCGCGGCGAAGGGTCGTGACCGTCGGGTCGCGGCCCTTCGTCGTTGGGGCGGCCGGTCGCGCGGGCCGTCGGGACGTGCGCCCGGGACCGGCGCGCGGCTCTTTCACGGGTACGCCGCTTGCGGCATGGTGCCGTCCCGTGTCCACCCTGCGAGCGCTCGCCGGTCCCCTGACCCGCTTCTACCGGGGGTACCTGCGGGCGAACATCCCCAAGTACGCGCTGGGCGCGGCGGCGCTCGTGGCGACGAACGCGGCCGTGGTCCGGATCCCGCGCCTGGCCGGCGACGCGGTGGACGCCCTGGGACGGGGCCCGGTGGGCATCGCCGCCGCGCGCGCGGCCGCCTGGGAACTCGTGGCGCTCGGGGTCGGCATCGTGTTCGTCCGCACCCTGTCGCGGATCCTGTTCTTCAACCCCGCCCGCCGCGTCGAGTGGCGCATCGGCGTGGACGTGTTCGCCCACCTGCTGGCCACGCCCCAGCGGCGCCTGGTGCACCGCAGCGTGGGCGAGCTCGCAAGCCTCGCCACGAACGATGCGACGGCCCTGCGGCTGTTGGCCGGCTTCGCGAGCCTGCAGGTGTGCAACGTGGCCATCGCGATCCCCCTGCACCTGTGGCAGATGTGGCGCACGGACCCGGCGCTTACGCTCGCCAGCATCGGTCCCGTCGCCGTGGGAGCCGTGTACATGCGCCACACGATCCGGCGCTTCTACGGCATGGTCCGGCACGGGATGGCCTTGCTCGCGCGGCTTTCGGACCGGGTCCTCGAGTGCTACGCCGGGGTCGTCCCGATCCGTGTGCTGGACGGGGCGCGGGCCGCCCGCGCGCGCTTCGACGAGCGCAACGACGCCTACCTGACCCTCCAGCTTCGGGTGGCCTCCCTGCGCGCCTTCGCCATGCCCGTGCTGGGTCTTGCGGGCCTTCTGGGGACGGCCGTCGTGCTGTGGTACGGGGGCCGCAAGGTCATGGCGGGCGCGCTGTCCGTCGGGGACCTCGTGGCCTTCAGCGCCCTGTTGCTGTCGCTCGTGTCCGTGCTCACCTCTCTTTCGTGGGTGCTGGCCTCCATGTCCCGCGGCGCGGCCTCGCTCCGGCGCATCGATGCCCTGCTGGCCGAGCCGGTCGAGGACCGGTCGGCGGGGGCTCCGGCCGACCTGGCGGCGCCGCCGTCGATCCGGGCGTGTGCCCTCTCGTTTTCGTATGAACCGGGGCAACCGGTCCTCGAAGACGTGTCGTTCGAGGTGCCGGCAGGTGGCATGCTCGGGATCGTCGGCCTGACCGGCGCGGGCAAGACCACGCTCCTTCGCCTCGTGGCACGGATCTACGAGCCGCCGCCCGGCACCCTGTTCGCCGGCGGCCGGGACGTGCGGGGCATACGGCTCGGGGACCTGCGGCGCGCCATCGCCTACGTCCCGCAGCAGCCGTTCCTGTTCTCGGCGTCGATCCGCGACAACATCCTGTTCGGGCTCGACCCAGAGGCCCGGCTGGCGCCCGACGAGATCGAGCGACGCCTGCGGGAGGCGATCCGCCTCGCCGCGCTCGAAGACGACCTCGCGGCCATGCCCGAGAGCCTGGACACGATGGTCGGCGAGCGTGGGATCATGCTGTCGGGCGGGCAACGGCAGCGGATCGCCCTGGCGCGCGCCCTCGTCCGCAAGGCGCCGATCCTGTTGCTCGACGACGTGCTCAGCGCCGTGGACCAGCGTACCGAGGCACGCCTGGTGGAGGCCATCGCGGGGCTGTCCGGGGGCGCGGACGGGCGCGCGCCGACCACCCTCATCGTCTCCCACCGCA
>JALSIN010000271.1 GCA_026989935.1 Polyangiaceae bacterium
GCCTGATCGAGGGCGAGGGGTGGAAGGTGCGCATGATGCACGGCGACCAGTTTCGGGGCGGAGATGGCATCATCGGACCCATCGGCCCCGTCACGCGGGGCGACGTGAAGCGGCGCTACTCGGGCGCCCTGGCTGGCGACCAGCACGACCTGCTTGTGGTGGGGCACCACCACCGGGCCATCTGGAACCGGACCTGCATTGTAAACGGGAGCCTGAAGGGCTACGACGAGTACGCCGCAGGCAACGTCTATCCGTTCGAGCCCCCCATCCAGATGGCGTGGACCATGCACCGGCGTCTGGGCGTCAACTGGATCATGCCCATCGTCGCGCCCGAGTGCCGGGAACTATGGGAGTGAGCCAAAAGAAACGCGCCGCCCAGTCGCCCGAGCGGCGCGTCCGGTCTGGAGCTATTCGCTCCATGACCCCCCGGCAGAAGGTTTGACCCGGCGACGCAGCGAAAGTTCCGCCTCAGCGCCGTTGCGGCCGGGGGGTCATGGAGCATATTCGGCGCGCCGGGCCGGCTGGCGCGCTCACAGCCCCAGGGCGGCCCGCGCGGTCAGCGCCCGCCAGGCCCGCAGAAGGCAGCGCCAGCTGTACAGCCGGCGGTCCCGGCCCCAGATCGTCCGGGTCGGAACTGGCCCGGCGTAGCATACCGCGACTTGCGGGCACTCGAAGCAGGCGCCGTACACCAGCACCACGTCAGCAGCATCCTTGCGGTCCTCGCGCCCCAGGTACTGAGGCTGGTCCCAGAACGGGAAATGCGCGAATACCCTGGGATCGCTAACGGTCGAGCACAGCCGGAACGCCCTTATTGTGGATTTCCCCCAGGCGCTCCGCCGCGGGCCTCGCTGCGGCCTGGCGCGGATCAGCATCGTTTTCATTCCGAACCCCCATCACTTGGCGCCATTTCAGCCTTGATGCCCGCCCCGCCCCACCGGCGCCGCCCCGCCCGCGCCCGCGCGCCCGCGCTCGCCCGGCCGGGGCCGGCCCCAGCGGAGCCGGCTCGCCCCGGGCCGGCCCGCCGCGCCACTGCGTGGCCGCCCGGCCCCGCCACGGCAGGGCGCACCGGGCACCGACCGGCGGGACGGCGATCGATCGGCTGGCATGGCTGCATCGGACAGGGTGCGCATATCCGGTACGATTTTTGCAGTGCGACCACCCTCCAAGGCTAGGACGGGCGGCGCGGCCTGTCAATAGCAGTTGGCATATTTCCTGCATACCGGAGGGCACCGCCGACAAGCGGTATGTCCTGACCGACGAGCGGTATGCCCGGCTCTTGCAGGCCTGCCGACACGCGGTATGATCGCACCATGGCCAAATGACGAGGAGGCTTACCATGCAGCAGCTTCAAACGTACATGGCGTCGGGCGTGCCCGCGATCTTGTGGGGGCCGCCCGGCGTGGGCAAGACGGCAACTATCGAAGCGCTGGCCAGGGCGGCCAGCGCCCACCTCGAAACGGTCATCCTATCGGTCCGAGACCCCGCGGACGTGGGCGGGTATCCGATCCCGCCCGCGGAGCGGGGCGCGGGCGTTGCGCTCGAGCCGCCCGCGTGGGCGGTGCGGCTCGCCGAGGCCTCCCGCGCCGGCCGCCCTGCCATTCTATTCCTGGACGAGCTCACCACGGCACCGCCGGCCGTGCAGGCCGCGGCCCTGCGCGTGGTGCTCGACCGCGCAGTGGGGGAGCTGCAGCTTCCGCGGTCAGTTTGGGTGGTCGCCGCGGCCAATCCAGTCGAGCACGCCGCGGGCGCGGCGAGCGTCCTCCCGCCGCCGCTCGCCAATCGCTTCGCCCACCTGCACATGGAGCCCGACCCGGCCGACTGGGCGGCGCACTACCCCGCCTACTGGGGCTCGGAGCCGCCCGGCGGCGACAGCCCCCAGTACGCGGCGGAGCGCGCCCGCATCGCCGCCTTCATCCGCCGCCGCCCCGAGCTCCTGCTGAAGGTGCCGGCCGACCCCGACGAGGCCGGGCGGGCGTGGCCGAGCCCGCGCTCGTGGGACCACGCCGCGCGCGCGGCCGCGGCGGGCGGCGGCGGCGAGTCTGTGGCCGCGTGCGTGGGTGAGGGCGCGGCGGCCGAGTACGTCGCGTGGCGGCGTGTCGAGGGGGACCTGCCCGACCCCGCCGACGTGGTGGCCGGGCGCGCCGAGCTGCCTGAGCGGGAGGATGCCCGACTCGCCGCCCTCATGGCTCTGGCCGCATACTGCGGCCGCGAGCGCGGGGCGCTGCCCGTGGTCGAGCGCCTGCTCCGCGATGAGCCGCTGGACGTGCTGCTCGTCGTCGGGCAGGCGCTGGCGGCCGCGCTCGGCGGGCCGGCCAAGGTGCCCGCCTCCATCATCCGCCGGCTCGCGCAGGCACAGAGGAGTCTCGC
>JALSIN010000272.1 GCA_026989935.1 Polyangiaceae bacterium
TGTTCTTTGCACGCCAGACCCTTCAAGAGGACTCCGCAATTCCGACGGAGGTTGACCTTTCCCTACATGCCGCAATCGTCATTGAGCAAAATTTGCGGATTCTTTCGGCGACCCAAAGAGCCGACCTCGTGCGAGGCATGTTGCGATCCACGGTAAGGCGAGAGCCTTTTCGAGAAGAAGACCTCTTGAGGGCCGTCCGGCGCCACTACGAACATTGGGCACAGGAGTTGCGGCGTCCCGATGATGTCGAAGTCCGTTCTCGTCGGCGACATGTCGTTATTCCAGTCTTGGCTGGCGTTATTGATCGTTAACTTTTCAAGCCCAGATTCCTCGTGCGACCGAGGTCGCTGGCGTTTCGTAACCGATCAGCCGCCGAGCCCTCGTCGTCCGTTCGGATCGCTCGCGCGGGTGACGGTAAGGCCGGGGGGCCAGTTCCAGGGCATCAGGTCGTCGGAGATGACAACGGGGCGTTGGAGGGGAACGAGGACGTCGGCGATGTAGGGGCTCCGGATCGAGGCCGTTGAGTTGCGAGACCTCATGAAGCGCACGCCCCATGGGCGGCAGTTTCTCGGAGTGACGCTGCCCCGCTTTTTCGCAAAACTCCGATAGAGCAAAATTATGCCCCGAGGCATGTCCAAGAAGAAGCGACAATGCCCCCGTTCGCGCTCAAGGTATCGCGTACTGAACGGTTACGTTGCCTCGTGCGTCCGGACTACCCGAGGTGGGTCCGAACGCCGCGCTCATCCACCAATCCGCCGCGGATGGATCGGCGGCTTATCGGTTGCACATCGATCGAGGCCGTCTACCGAAACCCCGATGCGAGCAGCCCACAGGCAAGAGCGAACACGACCACCACCAGATGAGCCGTCAACACGCCCTTTGCGATGATGTCCCGTAGTGCTGTCTTGACTTCTTTGTCGTTCAGCGCTCTTGCTAGCTCCCTGGGATCGATTGCCGCCATGAATTGGCGTATAACCCGTTTCAGGCTCCGTGCCAATGCTTCCGCCTTCAAGCTGCGCCCCCTGGCCGAAGGGGGCGGTTGGACGGGGCGTTCGTGGTAGCGGGGAGCGGCCCAAGGGATGGCCTCCCGTTCCGCAGGACCGGCTCCTGCGTACCTGAACATACAGACAGTGCTCTTTCACTTTTCTTTGTACGGACCCGATGCGCCCGCCGGAAACGTGGTCATGATGGGCGCATGGCCGACGAGACTGTACCCACGCCCCGCGAGCGCATCCGGTCGTTGCTCGACGACCTTCGGACCATGCGCGACGAGCTGCGCGTTCAGATCCACCTGGGCACCCTCGAGGCCCAGACCCGCTGGAAGGAGGACCTGCTGCCGCGGGTGGAGAAACTGGAACGGGACATCGAGGCCGCGGGGCGCGAGCTCGGCGCGGGGATCGAAGCGCGCACGGAGGAACTGCGCGACCAGGTGCGTGCCTTGTGGTCCGACCTCAAGGACCGCGCGGGCGGGAAGGCTCGGTCGTAGCGCCCCCCGTGCCGTCCGCCGCGCCCGCGCCGACCCCCGCGGCGACGGCGCGCCGCTGCGGCGAGGGGACCACGGCCGGGTAGGCCGCCGCAATCGCGGCTGCGAGCCTCTTCTCGTCCGGGTTCGCCTGACCGAGCCGTTCGTAGGCGCGGCGCGCCATCTCCGCGGCCCGCGCCCGGTCCTCCGCCGGGGCGGCCGCCCACCGGGCCACGCTCACGGCATACCAGCCGATCGCGTCCGTGCACCGGCCCTCCGATGCACCCGCGCCGGTGCAGTGACGCACCGCCGCACCGGCGAAACGAGCGGCCGCCGCGCCCGCCCCACGCGCGAGGCTCACCCGAGCAAGGCCCAGTTCGGCGCTCGCCAAGGTGCGGTGGTCGTCGCCGAACACCGCACGCCGGATCGCCAGCGCCCGCTCGTACGAGGCCCGGGCGCCCGCCCAGTCGCCCAGATCCTCCTGGGCGCTGCCCCGGCTGACGAGCACGGTGGCCACGTCCGGATGGTCGGGACCGAAGACCCGTTCATGGATCGCGAGCGCCTCGTCGAGCAGTCGCGCGGCTTCCTCCGGGCGACCGGCGAGACGCTGGGCGTTGGCCAGGTTCGTCCGGGCACGCGCCACGTCGATGTGGTCCTCGCCCACCGTCGCCATGCGCAGTTCGAGCGTGCGAGAGAGGTACCGGACGGCCCGCGCCGGCGCGCCGGCGTCGAGGGCGACGACCCCGAGATTGTTGTAGGCCGACGCGGTGAGCGGATGGTCCTCCCCCAACGCCCGGGTGCGCAGGCGAAGGACGGCCGCGAGGTCCCGCTCGGCCCGGTCGTAGGCGCCGGCGGCGTGGGCGACCGCGGCGCGGTTGTTGAGCACGTTCGCAAGGCGCGG
>JALSIN010000273.1 GCA_026989935.1 Polyangiaceae bacterium
GAGCTGACCCGCTTCGGGCTCCAGGACCAGGCCGAGGCGCTGCTGCGCCACCTGCGGGGGCTCGACGCGCGGGCGGTCCACGCGGTGCTGGTCGCCGTCCTCGCCGAGCGCCGCGCCGACGAAGGGGACCGGGCGTCATGAACGTGCTCGTGGTCTCGCACGGCTGTCGGCTCAGCCGCGCCGAGCAGGACGCCGCGTCCGCGGTGCTCGCCGCGCACGGGCACGTGCTCGTGGATCGCGCCGAGGCGGCCGACCTGCTGCTGCTCGACACCTGCGCCGTCACCCACCGCGCCGACGCCGACGCGCGCAAGGCCGTCCGGCGCGCCGTCCGGGCGAACCCGAACCTACGCGTGATCCTCTCGGGGTGCTATGCCGAGCTCGACCCCGCGGCCTGTCGCGCCCTGCCCGGCGTGGTGGCGGTTGCGGGCAACCGCGCGAAGGCGGCGAGCCTGCTGCGGGCGATCGCGCACGACGGTGGGGGCACGGTTCCGCCGGGGCAGGGCCCACCCCTGGTGCCGGCCGCGCGGCTCGCGGCGGGGCTGGCCGTGGGGGCGGGGCGCACCGGGCCGTGGCCTGCGGTGGATGCCTTGCCCGCCGCCCGGCCGCACGCGCGCGCCCGGGCGCTGCTTCGGGTGCAGGACGGCTGCGACTACGGGTGCAGCTACTGCATCGTCCCGCGGGTGCGCGGGCCGTCGCGCAGCCTGCCCCTGGGCGAGGCATGTCGCCGTTTCGAGGCCCTGGTGGCGGACGGCGCCCCCGAGGTGGTGCTCACGGGGGCCCACCTCGGGACGTACGGGCGGGACCTTCGCCCCCGGCGCACGCTCGCGGACCTGCTCGGCGCGCTCGTGGCCCGGGCGGGCCGGACCCGGATCCGCCTGTCCTCGCTCGATCCGCACGAACTCGACGACGCCCTGCTCGACGTGATCCGACGGGCGCCCGACCGCGTGTGCCCGCACCTGCACCTACCGCTTCAAAGCGGCGACGACGGAGTGCTGCGGCGGATGCGGCGCGTGTACGCGGCCCGAGCCTTTCGGGACGCGGCCGCCCGGGCGCGGCGGGCCCTTCCCGACGTGACCCTGGGGACGGACGTGATCGCGGGGTTCCCCGGGGAGGACGAGGCCGCCTTCGAGGCGACGGTGGCCTGCCTCGAGGACTCGGGCGTGGACTACGTGCACGCGTTCGCGTTCTCGGCCCGGCCCGGCACGCCCGCGGCCGAACTCGAGCCTGCGGTGCCCCCCGAGGAGACGCGGCGGCGGGTGGCGCGCCTTCGGGCCCTGGGTGCCCGGCGGCAGGCGCGTCTGCGCGCGCGCTGGGCCGGCCGGGTGGTGGACGTGGTGCTGGACAAGGCGCCGCGGCGCGGCACGCTCCGCGCCGTCTCGAGTGCGTTCGTGGCCTACGAGGTGGCCGGGGACGGCCGGGCCCACGCCGGCACGCGCGCCCGCGGCCGTGTCGCGCCGTGCGGGACGAAGGTTGCGCTGCTCGCGCCGTGACGCAAGCAATCCTGGCGCGGGGGCGTTCGGTTATCATCCTACCGATGCGCAGGATCCTGCGGGTCGCAGCGCCACTTCTGGCCGTCCTCGGCGGCTGCGGGGACGACGGCGGGGGTGGTGCGCAGAGCTCGACCGCGGGGAGCGGTTCGAGCGGGACCGCGGCGGCGACGGCCGCCACGACGACGGCGACCGCGGCCGGCGGCTCCTCGGGGACCGCCAGCGACGGCGGGACCGGCACCGCCGACACGGGCACGGCCTCCGACACGGGCACGAGCGGGACCACCGGCGGGATCCTCGGCGGGACGTGCTTCGACGATCCGCCGCCCGGCGCCCAGATGCCGCCTCCGCTGCCCGTGTACGACGGAACCTGCCCGCCCATCGTGCCCGGTACGAACACGATCGAAAGCTCCGGGAACGCGCGGTCGTTCCTCTTCGTGGCGCCGGAGGATTGGACCCCGGGCGAGCGCCTGCCCGTCGTCTTCCTGTGGCACTGGCTCGGCGGCGACGCCAGCGGCTTCCTGGAGAAGGGGGACGTGCAGTACGCGGCGAACCTGTACCGGTTCTTCGCCGTGATCCCCGAAAAGAAGGGGGATCTCGCCTTCGTGTGGCCCTATTCCGTCGCGGACGGGGACGGCCGGATCGAAGAGGAGGCGCGTTTCTTCGACGACATGCTCGCGTGCGTGGCGGCGCAGTACGACGTGCAGCCGGCCTGTGTGTCGAGCGTGGGCGTCAGCGCCGGGGCGCTTTGGACCTCGCAGCTCGCCGGGGTGCGTGGGGCGTACCTTTCGTCGTTCCTTTCCCTTTCGGGGGGGACGGGGGGGCCGTTCGTCAAGCCGTGGACGTCGAGCCCGCACAAGATGCCCGCCCTCGTCCTTTGGGGCGGGCCGGACGACACCTGCATCGTGATCAACTTCCAGGACACCTCCCTCGACATGGAGCAGAACCTCACGCAAGACGGACACGCGCTCGTCGAGTGCGTCCACAACTGCGGGCACGGTGTACCGCCCATCGAGGTGGAAGGTGCGCCCACGCCCTTTGCGATGCTGTGGGAGTTCGTCCTGGATCATCCGTACTGGCTCGAAGACGGGCAGACCCCCTATGCAGCGGGGCTGCCGGCGAACATGCCGTCGTTTTGCGCGGTGGGGATGGGCAACGCGGTCATGCGCGAGGGACCGTGCGATCCCCCCGGGTGTTGATCCGCGCCGGGCGGCGGGGCGGTTTGCATTCGAAGGCCGCGGGCGTATCGTTGGTCCGTGCCGTGCGCGCCGCCCCCCCGGTGGATCTACGTGTGGCTCGCCGCGTGTTGCGGGGCGGGTCTCGTGACGGGGGGCCATAGCACCTCGGCGCATGCCGAGGCGCCCGTCCCACGGGGCGAGCCCGAGGCGCCGGCGCCGCCCGCCCCGCGGGGCGAAGGTACGGTCGTGCCCGACGGCGCGGGCGGGGGCGTGCGGGCCCCGTGGTCGGGGCGCGGGTGCACGAACGGGGCCTGCCACGGCGGGATCGAGCCGATCCGGACCCCGGACCGTCCCATGTTCCAGGCCATTGTCGAGCGTGGCCGCGCGGTGGGCGATCCGGATGGCTGCACCGTGTGCCACGGCGGCGACCCCGCGGCGCAGACCGCCGAGGCCGCCCACACCGGGGCCGACCCGCGGCTCGCCCAGCGCGGCGGCCCCGATGGGTTCTACGCCGACCCGGCCTCGCCGTGGGTGTTTGCGCGGACGTGCGGCACCTGCCACCCCAAGCTCGCACGGGCCGAGCGCAACAGCCTGATGATGACCGAGGCAGGCAAGATCCAGGGGACGCTGTGGGCCTTCGGCGATCCGCTCGGCGCCGGGTACGAGCACCGCTACGCCAACTACGCGGCCGAGAACCCGACCGATCCGTCGCAGCGGATCGGCACCGAGACGTACCGCGCCTACATGGAGGCCAAGCGGGCGGCCCACCCCAACGTGTTCGTGTCCGCCCACGAGCCCCTCCCCGCCGCGCCCGGCGCCGCCGAGCTCGCCGAGCGCCCGGGCCTTTCGGCGCTTACGTACCTGCGGGCGGAGTGCCAGCGCTGCCACCTGGGCGTGCGCGGCCGGGCCACGCGCGGGGATTTTCGCGGCATGGGCTGCGGCGCGTGCCACATGCCCTACGGCAACGAGGGGCGTTACGAGGGCGGCGACCGCACCATCGATCCGGACGAAACCGGCCACGTGCTCGTGCACCGGATCCAGGCCACGCGTGACGCGGCGGTCGAGGTGGGGGGCCGAACGGTCACGGGGATCCCGGTGGAGACGTGCACCACCTGCCACAACCGCGGCAAGCGGATCGGCGTTTCCTACCAGGGGTTGATGGAGGCCGCGTGGGCCTCGCCCTACACCGAAGGCGGCGGTGGGCAGCTCCCCCTGCACACCAAGCACTACATCGCGCTCGAAAAGGACGTGCACTACCAGCGCGGGATGCTGTGTCAGGACTGCCACACGTCCGGGGACGTGCACGGCGACGGGTTCTTGGTGGGGGCGAACCTCGGGGCCGTGGAGATCGAGTGCAGCGACTGCCATGGCACGCCGAGCGCGTACCCGTGGGAGCTGCCCCTCGGGTGGGGGGATGAGAATCGGGCGGGGCGTCCGGCGTCCGGTCCGCCCCGCGGCACGGCCCGCTCGGTGCCCGAGCACCTGCGCCGGGGGGACGTGGGGCCGCCGCAGGACGGGTACCTGCTGTCGGCGCGCGGCAACCCGATGCCGGACGTGGTGCGCGTCGGCGACGAGGTCGTGGTGCGGACCGCCGCGGGCAAGGATCTTCGGCTCGAACCCCTCAAGCGCAAGGCCGAGCGCGGCGCCCTGTCCCCCGAGGCCCGCGCCGCCATGGTGCACGCCACCCGCCACCTGGAGACGATGGAGTGCTACGCATGCCACGCGGCGTGGGCGCCCCAGTGCTACGGCTGTCACGTCGAGGTGGACTACCGCGGGGGCGCCCGCGCCTTCGACTGGGTGGCGGCCGGCCGGCGGCACCAGGACCCGGCGCATGCCGCCGATCCCGACGAGGGTACCTACGATACGTACGTCGCTGGCAAGGTGACGGAGATGCGGTCGTACCTGCGCTGGGAGGACCCACCGCTGGGGGTCAACGGGGAGGGCCGCGTCTCGCCGATCATCCCGGGGTGTCAGCCCGCGGTGACCGTGATCGGCCCCGATGGCTCCGAGGTCGTGCGCAACCACGTGTTTCGGACGCCGCCCGGGACCGAGGGCGGCGGGCCGCAAGGGCAGCTCGCCATCGACATGAGCCCCGTTCAGCCGCACACGATCGGCAAGGCCCGGCCCTGTGAGTCCTGCCACGGGTCGCAAAAGGCCATGGGCTACGGGATCCCGGGCACGATGCCCTGGCACGAACCGAAGACGGTCGATCTGGCCGACGCGAACGGGCGGGCGCTGCCTGCGGGAGCGCGGCCCCAGATCGAGGCCGTGGAGGGGCTCGTGACCGACTGGTCGGTGGTCGTCACGCCCGACGGCATCCAACGGCAGACCGTCGGCCACCACTTCGCCGGGTCGGGGCCGCTGTCCGACGAGCAGCGCCGGCGCATGGACCGGCGGAACATCTGCGCGGCCTGTCACGCGCGGATCCCCGACGGGGACCTCGCCGTGGCGGCCCTGCACCACGCGGCCGAGGCCCTCGGGCGCCTGCCCGAGGCGCGCGCCGACCACGAGCGCGTGGTCCGCGGCGCCCTGCGCCTCGCCGCTTGGGCGCAGGTCCTCGCCGCGGCCGGCGTCGGGGGCCTCGCGATCGGGGGCCTTTTCGTCGCGCTTCGGCGGCGCCGCCGCAAGGGGTGAGCCCGGTAGGGATCGAACCTACGACCCGCGGATGAAAAGTCCGTGCCGCGTGGGCGCAGGTGGTGGCCGCGGCCGGCGTCGGGGGCCTCGCGATCGGGGGCCTTTTCGTCGCGCTTCGGCGGCGCCGCCGCAAGGGGTGAGCCCGGTAGGGATCGAACCTACGACCCGCGGATTAAAAGTCCGCTGCTCTACCAACTGAGCTACGGGCCCGAAGACGCCGCCCGAGGGCGGCGCGGTGACCCCAACGGGATTCGAACCCGTGTTACCGCCTTGAAAGGGCGGAGTCCTAGGCCTCTAGACGATGGGGTCGAACGGGGTGATCTCGGCAAGGACCGCCTTTACCGGAAGTCCCCCGGGACCGCAACCGGGGCCCCGCAAGGTCCGGCGGCCGGCGTGCTGCTCACCCCACTGGACGGGGTCAACCCTCGGGGGTTTCCGGCGGCACCACGATGAGCGAGTCGGTCACCGCCTTGAACGTGGGTTGGATGGCGTCGAAGGCGTTCGGGTGCGCCTCCAGGACGATGAAGAAGATCTTGCCCGCGTTGTACTTGTTGTCGAACACGACCCACAGCTTCGCCGGTCCCTGCTGCGACTTGGCCGACACGGCACCTTCGAGGCGCCGGCCCTCGACCTTCGGGTCCTCGAAGCCCTCGACCTGGTAGCCGAGCTGCCCCAGAAACGCCTTGACCAGCTCCTGGAAGTCCTTCTTGGGGTCGTCATCGATCATCCCCGCCGCCATGTAGCTGACGATGGCGTCGCAGGACGAGACGAAGCCCTCCTGGCTCATCGTCATGTAGAAGAAGGGGTTTTGCTCGACCAGGTCGTCCTTCGACATCCCCTTGGGGACGCGAACGAAGGCCTGCGGTTCGCCGCTTTCGGGGTCGAGGAACAGCGGCGCCGGGGTATCGGAGATCTCCGCCTTGCACTCGGGCTTGGCCTCGGGGGCCTGCGCACCTTCGCCCTTGGCCTCGTCCCCCTTGGCGCCTTTCTTGCCCCGCTTGTGACGTTTGCCGCCTTGCTCGCCGGAGCCGGCCGCGTCCTCTGGGGGCGTGGTGCCTTCGGGCGTGTTCTTGCCGCAGGCGCCGAGGGCGAGGGCGAGGGAAAGGGAAAGGGAGGTCAGAAACGTGCGAGCCATGGGCGTGTACTTCACGAGAGGGTCTCCTTGGGCGGCGGAACCTAGCACAGGCCGCGAAGCGATCGCCACCTGCGGGGTGGAAAGGGGCGAAACGGCCGATCAGGTCGCGGGGGTCCAGTCGATGGCGCCGCCGGGCAGGACGTACAGCAGGATCATCCCGCCGCCCGTGACCGTCGGAGTGTGGACGGAGCCGGGACCGCGCACCTGGAAGCCCGGTCCGCGCCCGTCGAATCGCACGGCGGCCGGGTCGCTGGCCTCGTCGGCCACCCCATAGGTGATCTCGCCCCGCGGATGGGCGTGGCGCAGGCCCGTTCCCGTAAGGTGGACCACGTCCACGCTCAGGTTCGCCGTGGCCGGGCCGGGCTTCGCGATGCGGGAGAAGCGCGCGGGCGGCGCGCCGCGGTCGCACAGCCAGCCGTCGGCCACCCCCCGGCGCAGGGCCTCGGGCAAGGGCCGAAGGAGGGGGCCGTCGTCCGGGAAGCGCGCCCGCAGGGCCGCTTCGATCCGCGCTTCGTCGCCGGGGCCCTCGGCGGTCGCGAGCAGGCGGGCGCAGGCCTCGAACATGGGGGCGAGGTGGGCGAGGAGATCGTCGGGGCCGTGGAGCGTCATGGTGGCGCCACGGTACCACCGGCCCGCACCCCGTCGGGGCGCGCCACCAGGCGGGTCGGGGCGTGGCGCGTCACGAATCCGTGTTGGCGCAGGACCACGCGAACGGGGGCCGGCGGCAGATCTGCGAGGACGTCGCCGGGGGGCTCGTCATGGAGGTTCATCTCGGGCGCCGTGATCGCGGCCCAGAAGGCGTCGAGTTGGCGGACGGGCACGGCCACCAGGGGCCCGTCGGAAAGGAGCACCACCGCGAAGATCCGATCGTCCGACGGCGGGCGGCCCACGATCCCCCGTGGCGCCGGGCCGAAGGTATAGTCCAGGGATACCTCGAAGGTGGATCGAAGGGCGTCGGTCGGGCAGTCGTGCGGGACGAACCAGGCGCCCGCGCCGGTGACCGTGCCCGCGCGCACGAGATCCCGGGGCGGCAGGCCCGCCTCGGCCAGCCACGCGGCAAAGAAACGGTACTCGTCCGGCAGCCGCCCCAGGGCGAAGGCCGCCGACATCGCAATCCCGTGCCCCGGATCTTCGGCGTACGAGGCGAGGCGTTCGAGCGCGTCGGGCAGGCCGGGCGCCGTCGCGTCGATCCACGCGGCGAACAGCAAGTCGCCGGACAGGTCCCACGCAGCCGGATCCCGTGGCGCGTTGGTGACACAGGTCGGGTCGAGGAGGGGCGTGTCCGCCGAGGCGGAGGGCGGCGCCCGTCGGGGTCGCTGCGCCGGGGTGTTGGCCGGTGAGGGTGGCGGCGTGGCGTGCGTGCAGGCCGCCAGGACGACGGGCACGAGCAGGCGCGTACCGTGGGTCATGGCGTCCCCGGTCCACGCCCGAGCAGGATCCCTTGGACCTCCTGCCCGGGAACCTGGAGTCGCGCTCGTACCACCGCCCCCTCCGGCACGAACGCCACCTTGCGGGCGAGATCGGCCGCGTTGTCGTCGAGCCCCGGATGCCCGCGGCCCGCCAGAGCCTCGGCCAAAGCGGCCGCGTCGCCGGTCGGGACGAGGTCCGCCCGTACGTCCAGCCCGCCGCGCTGCCACGGGAACACGGACAGATGATAGCCCCCGAGGGGTTCGGGGGCGTCGAGGTGGACGATGGGGCCGCCGGCCGCGGCCTCCACCACGGGGCGCGGCCGGGCCGACAGGGCCTCGGCCATCTGCCGCTCGAGGCTCGACGGCGGCAGGTCGCGCGCGGCTGAAAGCGGCGAAAGGCCCGACCCGAGCGCCCGGCGCGAGACCAGGGCGGCGGTGCGCTCGTCGAGCAGCACCACGCGGCGGGCGAAGGCGCCCTTCGGTTCGTAGGTCGTCCACCCGTCCAGCGAGCGGCGCTCGAAGCCGGCGGCGGCCAGCGCCGCCTCGAACCCCCGCGGATCGCCGTCGATGCGGTAGACCAGCACCGGGTCCGATTCGAGGGGGACGAGGGCTCCCAGGCCCAGGGGCCCGAGGGTGCCGGACGGGGCCGGGGTGTCGATGCGCAACAACTCGTCGAGGTCGGTGCGGGCGCCCGAAATCTGGCGCAACAGGTCCTCGACGGGGGCCGGGGCGCCGGCGAGGTAGGCCACGAGGGCCACGTCCAGCGGTCGGTCGAGGTCCACGAACGCGGCTGCCGTGGCGTCGGGTGAGAGCCATGCGAGCAGGGCTGCCTCGGTGGCCTGCGGCGCGGGCGACTCGGCGGCCGCAGGGGGGGCAGCGGTCCCGGTCGTCGCCACCGCGCCGGGAGTCGGCGCGGGCGCGTCGCTTTTGCAACCAATCGACAGTGATGCCGCGAGCAAGGCCGGTCCAATCACGCCTCGGGGTGCCATCGTCCCTCCTTGCGGGCGAAACCGTGGGGCAGGTCGGCGATGCGTGCGGGGGCGGGGGCCCCCTCGCCCGGCAGCCGGTCGTAGTCGGGGGCGTGAGGGAGGCGGACGTGGTGAATCCCGTCCCGCTCGATCCATTTCGGGAGGATCGGTGGGGCCGGATCGACCGCCTCGATCATGGCCCGGATCTCCGCGACCGTCCGGTCCGCCAGTCGAAGCAGCGTGCCGAGGGTGGGCGGCGGCAGGTCGGCCTCGCCGGCGGCCCACGCATCGAGCATGCCGCGGGCCGTCCGCCGCGTAAGATCGAAGGTCTCCCGCTCGCAGGCCGAAAGCCCCTCGATGCGCTCGGGGGCCACGAAGGCCGCGAAGAAGCGCGCGTGGTACCGGCGCGGCTCGGCCGACGGCGTCGTCCAGGTGTCGAACCAGTGCAGCTCGGTGGGGGCGAGGGAAAGCCCCACCTCTTCGAGGCACTCGCGGGCCGCGGCGGCGGCGAAGGCCTCGTCCCCCGTGCCGTCGGACGGCTCGACGCGCCCGCCGGGAAAGACGTGCGTCGAGGGCATGAAGCGGCTCTTTGTACTGCGGCGGATCATCACCACGCGCGGCAGATCGTGCGCCTCGCCCGCGAGGACCACGACGGTGGCGGCGTTCTTGGGCGCGGAAGGTGGCATGGCGGTCTTGGTACCACGGGCCGGGAGCGACGTCCGAGCCCGTCGGCCGCACGTCAGGGCGGGCCCCGGGGGCTTGGGTCCGTTCGCGGGGGCGGTGGACAGCGGTGAACGGTGGGGCGCCTTCCGCACGGGGTTCGCCGGGGAACCGGGGCGTGGGGCCGCGCGGCCCCGTCCAGGGCCGATGTGCCCACCGCGACGGGGCCGTGCACGGTGGGTCCGCCGGCATCGAATGGTCCGGCGCGTTCGGCAGCCGGGTCCCTTCGGGCGCCCGTCGGCACCGGCCGCGTGCGCCTGCGGGCAGAGCGCGGTACGGTTCGGGGGACGGGTGCCGCCGATGGCCGGACCAACGAAACGGCGCGAAGGCGCGACGCAGGCCCACGGTTCCGGCGGGGCCGCCGCGGCGGTCGCGCCCCTCGACGACCTGCCCGTCCCGGTCGTGGTCCTCGACGCTGCTGGGGTGATCGCCGCCGCGAACAGCGCCCTGCAGCGCATGTGCGCCGGCCGTGGCGCCACGCCGGGGCTCCCCTGGCTCGAGTGCCTGGCGGAGGCGAAGGACCGTGCCCGCTTCGCGCGGGCGTTTCGCTCGGTCCGCACCCGGGGGCCGGGCGCCGAGGTGACCACCGAGGTGGCCCTTCTGGGCCCCGGCGAGGTGGCGATTCCGGCGAGTCTTCGCCTGCGGGCGTCCCGCTCGGGCACCGTGTTCGTGGCGGTCTCACGGCGGGCGGACGCGGGGGCTGCAGACCCGCGGGCCGGCGTGGAGCGGGCGCTGGCCGACAGCCTCGGGGCCCTCGACCAGGGCGCCGTCCTGCTCGACGGCCGCGGTCGCGTGGTCGAGGCCAACCGGGCGGCGGAGGCGCTGCTCGGCCGGCTCGCGCCCGGCGCGGGCTTCCTCGAACGGTTGCCGCCGCCGGACGTCGATCGCGTGGTGCGGGTGCTTTCTCGCGCCGGGGCCGGGTCGGTCCGGCTCGAGGTGGAGGTGGCCGGGGAGGACGGCGAACCGATCCCCGTCGAGTTGGCGGTGGCCGTGGGCGATCGCGCGGGCGCACCGGGGCTCGTCCTCGTGCGGGATCTTCGCGAGCGCCGCCGGGAGGCGTTCGAGGCGCAGGTGACGGCCCAGGTGGACCGCGCCCTCGTGCAGGCCGCCGATCCCCGCCGTGCCGTGCTCGACGCATGCACGGCCATCGCCCGTGGCTTCGGGGCCGACCGCGTGGACGTGCTCGTGGCGATGGGGACGCGGGTCGAGCGCTGGACCGCCGGTCCGGACGGCCCGCGGTCGGTGGCCCGCGTCTTTGGCGCGACGGGGCTGCCCGCGCGATTCCTGTCTGGACCGGCGTTTGCGTCGATCGAGAACGAAGACTGCGATCCATGGCTCGGGGTGGACGGGCCGATCGCACCCAACGGCGTACGGATTGCGTTGACCGCGCCGTCGGGGACGGTCGGTGTGCTGTTCGTACGACACCGTGCGGGGCGCTCCTACAACGAGCGTGACCAGGCTTTTTTGTCCCGCCTGGCCGGGCAGGTCGCGTTCGGCGTCGCCAACGGCCTGCTCGCCCTCGAGACAAAGGCGCTGGCCGACTACCGCGCCATGCTGCTCGACCAGTCGAGCGTCCTCGTCGTCTCCCTCGACGCGGCCGGGCGGGTGCTGACCTGGAACCGGGCCGGGCAGCGGTTGCTCGGCGTGTCGGCGGAGGAGGCTGTGGGAAAGGTGTTCGGATGCGAGGTGGCCCGTGCCGATCCGCCGCAGGTGTGGAAGGATGCCCTCGAACGTCTGGCGGCCACCGGGACCTGCACCCTCGAAGCCGCACTCCAGGATGCGACGGGGGAACAGGTGCCACTCCACCTGGAGGGCCGGGCGCTCGCAGGGGGCGCCGCGGAGGGCGCCGTGTCCGTCTGGGTCGGGCTCGATCTTCGGGTACGTCGTACACTGGAGGCACAGGTCCTTCGCAGTCAGAAGCTGGCCGCGGTCGGCGTGCTCGCCGCCGGCATCGCCCACGAGATCAACAACCCGTTGTCGGGGGTCGTGGGGTACGCGCAACTGCTCACCGAGCGCGAGGATCTCCCGCCGGAGGTCCGCCGCCGCATCGAGCACATCCAGCACAGCGCCGAGCGGTGCCGGCGGATCGTGGAGGGGGTCTTGCTGTTCTCGCGGCGGCGCCCGGCCGCGCCGCGCGAGCGCGCCGACCTGCGCGAGGTGGTGGACCGGGTGATCCGGCTGGGGGCCTACCAGTGGCGTGTGCGGAACGCGCAGATCCTGCGGGAGCCGGACGAGTCGGTCTTCGTGCGCATGGACGCCGAGCGGGTCGAGCAGGTGATCTTGAACCTGGTGTCCAATGCCGTGGACGCCATGCCGCGGGGCGGCACCGTGCGCGTGGGCGTCACGCGCGAGGGCGCCCGCGCCCGCCTCGACGTGGAGGACGAGGGGGAGGGCATCGATCCGGAGGTCCTTCCGAGGATCTTCGACCCGTTCTTCTCCACGAAGGACGTGGGGAAGGGCACCGGCCTCGGTCTTGCGATAAGCTACGGTATCGTCGAAGAACACGGGGGAACGATCCACGTAGACTCCAGACCAGGCCGGGGCACCCGATTCACCGTGTGGCTGCCCGCAGACGAGGGGGGCGACGAGGCGCCGCCGGGGACGGCGCGGTGAGCCGCCACGATGGGGTGCGCGCGGCTCTGCCCGGGCATCCCGCCCATGCACGATCTCTTCCAACCGACGAAAGACCCATGAGCCGAGGACGAACGAACGCCGTCAAGGATACCTATTCGACCCACGACGTCGCCAGGATCTGCTCGGTGACGCCCACGACCGTCATCCGGTGGATCGAAGACGGGCTGATCCCCGCCTTCAAGACCGTCGGCGGCCATCGCCGGGTCCGCCGGGAAGACCTCGAGCGCGTGTGCCGGGAGCGGGGCATCCCTTTCGACAGCCCCGCGGGCGGCGGCGTCGGGCGGGTGCTCGTGGTGGACGACGAACCCGTCGTGCTCGACCTGGTACGGGACGTCGTGCGCGATCTCGACCGCAAGTTCGAGGTGGAGGTGGCCAAGGACGCCTTCGACGCGGGCCGCCTGGTGGCGACCTTCCGCCCGCAGCTCATCTTCCTCGACCTCATGATGCCCGGTGTGGACGGCTTCGAGGTCTGTCGCCGGCTCAAGCAGGACCCCGCGACGCGCAACACCGAGGTGCTGGCGATCACGGGCTACTACACCGAAGCGAACACGGAGAGGATTTTGGCGGCGGGGGCGGCGGCGTGCCTGCGAAAGCCCCTCGACGTGCGTGAAGTCCGTGCCAAGGTGGCGGAAGCCTTCGATCTGCCCACCGCCGACGAGACTCGGGCGTCGGATGGGGGGGCGTGCGCCGTGGTCCGTCCGCGGGTCCTCGTGTTCACCCAGGACCCCGAGTTTCGCCAGCGCGTGCGCGGGGAGCTGACGCAGGCCGAGGGGGTGGACGTGTTGACGGCCCAGACGGCGGCGGACGCAAGGCTCGTCGCGGAGGCGGCGCCACTTTCGCACGCGGTGATCATGCTCGGGGATGCCGGCGATGAGGGGCTCGCCGTGGTCCGTGAACTGGCCGGCGGGGATCGGCCGCCGCAGATTGTCGCGGTCCACGCCGCGCCCACCGGTGAGGTGCGGCGGAGCGCCCGCGAGGCCGGGGCGCGGCTGTGTCTGCCCTCCGACGCCGTGCTCGGCAGCGTGCGTGATCTGCTCGGCCTGTAGGCCGGTGCCGGCGCCCTTGATCTCGGGCCGGGCGGGGACTACACCCCGCGGCCATGGCCAAGCGCATCGTCCACATCGTGGGCACCGGCACCATCGGTGAGCCGCTCATCGGTTTGTTCTCCAGCTTGCGCGACGACTTCGGCGTGGACGAGGTGACGTTCCACAAGCGAACGCCGCTGTCCCACGAGCGCGCGAAGGTCGAAAGCCTCATCCGTCGGGGCGGCAAGCTCGTGGTGGACGACGAGTGCGTCGAGGACTTCGAGCGGCTCGGGCACAAGGTCAGCTACACGCACGGCGAGGCTCTCGAACGGGCGAGCGTCGTCATCGACTGCACGCCGGTGGGAAACGAGAACAAGCCCCGCTACGAGGATGTCGCCGGACCGCGCGTATTCATGGCCCAGGGCAGCGAGTACGGCTTCGGGCAGCCCTACGCCCGCGGGATCAACGACGAGGCCCTCGATCGTTCGAGCCGTTTCGTGCAGATCGTAAGTTGCAACACCCACAACATCAGCGTGGTGATCAAGACGCTGGCCGAGGACGGCAAGGGGGGCCTGGGGCTTACCCGCGGTCGGTTCGTGTGCATGCGGCGGGCCACGGACATCTCCCAGGCCAAGGGATTCATCCCGGCGCCCGAGGTGGGCAAGCACAAGGACGGGCGCTTCGGCACCCACCACGCCCGGGACGCCTGGGGGCTCTTTCACACCCTCGGACACGACCTCGACCTGTTTTCGAGTGCGATCAAGCTCAACACGCAATACATGCACACGTTGCACTTTGCGCTGGACCTCGAGGCGCCGACGAGCCGGGACGAGGTGCTCGCCCGCCTGCGCGACAACCCCCGCGTGGCGCTGACCGAGAAGGTGTCGGCGGCGCTCGTGTTCTCCTTCGGCCGCGACCACGGCTACTATGGCCGGATCCTCAACGAGACCGTGGTGCCCGTCTCCACGCTCCACGTGTCGGAGGACGGCCGCACGGTGACGGGCTTTTGCTTCACCCCGCAAGACGGCAACTCGCTGCTAAGCTCCATGGCCTGCGCCCTCTGGTACCTGTATGGGGAAGACCCGGCGCCGCGCCTCGAAGGCGTGCGGCCGTGGATGTTCGAGGAGATCTGATCGGCGGCGCCGAGGGCTAGCGGCCGACGACCGGATCGTCGGCCGGCGGAAGGCGCCCCGGACGAAGCTCGAACTCGTAGTCGCGGTCGTAGGTGCGAACGAACAGGCGGGCGGGCGCGACGGGTCTTCCTTGCGCCTTCCCAGCCTCCGTGGCGCTCCGCAAGACGAGGTACGTCGGAGCCGAGGCCACGCGCCGCGTGGCCATGACCTCGCCGTCGAGCTTGCGCAGGATCACGAGCCGGTCCGGCTCCTTCGTAAAGCCGTACCCCGTCACGAGGTAGGGGCCCCAGACGGCGAAGTCTTGTGCATTGGCGACGCGCGGCTCGCTGCGCCAGTACAGCCGCCCCGTGCGAGGGTCCAGTGCGGTCACGTAGCCCGTCTGGCCGCCGCTCGTGCTCGCGTAGGTCCAGTGACCGTGGGCCACGTAGAGGGCGTGGCCGTCGTAGTGGGCCCAGATGAGGTCCTGCTGCGCGATCGTCCAGTCCTCGGGGCGGGTCTTCGGCGACAGGCGCAGGGTGGAGAAGTCCACGGCGGCCAGGCGCCGCCCCGTCTCGTCGTAGATCGCCAGGACCTGGGGGTACACCGGTCGCTCGGCGTGGGGATCGGCCGTCGGCAGCATGAACGAACGCCGCTCGTAGAGGGCGAGCAGATACGGGCCGTCGAAGATGACCCATGCCAGCGGTTCGCCGGCCAGGGACGCGGGCACCTCCGAGGGCGGCGCCGCCTCGTGGGGCGGGGTCAACTCGCCGGCGTCCAGCCGCGGGTCGTCCGGGGCCGGGACCTTCGGCCAGAAGAAGCCGTGGTTCTGGAACCAAGGGCGTACATTCGTGATCCGATTGCGACGCTCGTGGATTCGCCGGATCGTCGGCCGTCCCACGAGCGGTGCGTCCGGCACGGGGGCCCGCAACGTACGGACCCACGGGGCGTCGCGCAGGGCGACGACCGGGGCGTCCGCCGCCGCCGCGGGGGCCGGCGGCCCGGTCGGCGGCGACGGCTCCCCGCAGGCCGCCGTGTCGGGCACCCCACGGTCGAGGGCCTCGAAGACGGGGTCGTCGGGCCAGCGTTGACGGGCCCGGGCGAGGCGGCGCCGCGCCTCGTCGAACCGTTCGTCCTCGATCGAAGACAAGATCGCGGCGAGCGCGCGGGCGCGCT
>JALSIN010000274.1 GCA_026989935.1 Polyangiaceae bacterium
GGACGTGGGGGTTTGCGTCATCCCGCAGTGATCGTCGCGTGATGGAACGCCGGGTCGCGAGCGCCGCGGCCCGGCAGGCGACAGGAGGCGCCACGAGGTCGAGCGGGACCTCGTGGCGCCTCGCCTTTTGGTCGAGAGGCGTTGGGGGGGACCTGCCCACTCGATGGCGTCGCGCCGGGGGTTCCCTCGCGGCGCCTCGCCGTTCGCTTGAGGTGTTGCCGGGCGCTGGCCGACCGTGCATGGGGACCGAGCGGATGCGGATGAGATCCTCGGAGGTTTCGCTCTCCCCCCTCGGGCTCGAAAAAAAAGTCGGGATCTTTCGGTTTTCGATAAAAGACATCTTTGTGTGTTATGCATGTTCTGTACTTCCGCCATAGGCAGGAACATCGTCTTGTGTCCTTCGTTCCGGAGAAACCTGTGAGGGCTGCCCCTCGGCCTGGGCGTGGCGCCGCTGGCGTGCGCCCCTCGCCTTCCCGGCGCAGCAGGTGGAGGAGAGGCCGGTTCGAGCGGTGGGACGGGGGGACGGGACCGCGAACAGCGCGGCCGGTCGTACGTCGCATGGGGCGGGGAGGTCGGCCGATGCCACGAACGGAGAGACGGGCGCCGCCACGGGCGGAGTCTTCGTGGCGACCACGGGGGGCCGTTTCGAGTGCGACGTTTGGATCCAGTGTTGTCAGAAAGGGGAAAAGTGCATGCCGTATGTGAACGATGAGGGCAAGCCGTGGAGCGATCTCAGGTGCGCCCCCCTCGAGCCGGATCCTAGGGCCCAGTACGAGCCGTATTCCACGCCGGGAGACCGCGGGCCGCGCCCACACCAGGTGCAGACAGTGGCGCGATTCGCGGCCCTGGCGGGTGCGTGGGGCCGCCGCGGGCGACGTGCTCCGAATGGAAGCCCGTGGGCGATGCTGGCCTTGCTCGAACTCGCCGCCTGTGGGCCCGTGGTCGGCGGGGTCGGTGCCTCGGAGACGGGCGGAGGATCCGCATCCTCAGGAACTACCGACGGAAGCTCGGTGGGAGCAACGCAGACCAGTGCTGCTGGGACGAGCGCCGGGGAGACCGGTACGACCACCACGACGTCGGCGGGCGAGACTGGATCTCTCGACGGCGGGGAGACCGGTTGGGGGGGTGGGTCGTGCGACGTGTGGTCGCAGGACTGTCCGGAAGGGCAAAAGTGCATGCCCTACGCGAACGACGGAGGCAATGCGTGGAACGCCACGAAATGCACGCCCATCGCCCCCGACCCGAAGCAGCCGGGGGAGGCCTGCTCGGTCGAAGGGAACGGAACGTCGGGGGTGGACAATTGCGTCCAGGCGTCCATGTGTTGGGGCGTGGACGAGGAGACGAACATGGGGACCTGCGTGCCGTTCTGCGCGGGTACGCCGGACGCACCGATGTGCGACGACCCTGCGGACACCTGTGTCGTCGCGAACGACGGGGTGCTGACCCTGTGTCTGCCGCGATGCGATCCCTTGCTCCAGGACTGCTCGGCAGACGAGGTCTGCATTCCGGTGCCGTCCGGCGATGACTTCGCCTGTGTGCTGGATGCTTCCGAGGGGACCGGCACCGCGGGAGCCCCCTGCGAATCCCTGAACGTCTGCAATCCAGGGCTCTCGTGCGAGTCGGCCGCCGTCGTACCGGGGTGCATGGGGAGCGGTGCCTGCTGCGCGCCGTTTTGCGACTTGACCGACCCGAACGCGTCGCAGACTTGTGCGGCGGCGTACACCGAGCCGGGGGCCGAGTGCGTCCCGTTCTTCGAGATGGGCACGGCCCCGCCCGAGTACGAGGACGTGGGCGTGTGTCTGCTTCCGTCGTGACCTTCGCGTGACGAACGAAGGGGGGCGGTGCGCCGTGGCGCGACCTCGCCGTCCGGTGCGAGCCTGCGCAAGGTCGGCGGCTCGGGATGGGGCGCTCGCGCGCGCTTCGTAGAGGCGTCCGATCCTGCTGCGCTGGTGCGCCGCAAGGGGCGCGGCTACTTGCGCCGAGTGCGCCACGGCGACCGCTGATCCTTCAGCGTCGCGGGCAAGAGGATAGGTTTATTCGTTTTTCAAAAAATATCCTTGCAAAACCATAAAACCTTTGATAACTAACTAACATCCACGTGACGACCAGGAGTGACGACATGACACGACGAACGGTTTTTTCTCTCGTACGACCGGTGGCGATTGCCTCCGTCCTGTGGGCGGGCTGCGCAGACAAGGGGGCCGGGGCCGGGGGTGGGCCCATGGAGGGGACCGGCGGGACCGCCGACGGGTCCGGTTCGACCGGCGTGGGGGATACGAGCGGCGGGGGGGACGGGGCGACCGGTACGACGGGCGATGGGGGATCGA
>JALSIN010000275.1 GCA_026989935.1 Polyangiaceae bacterium
GTCGGCCCTGATTCAGTGGCTCGTCGTGCCTGGCTTCGACGTGGCCGTCGTCGAGGTCCTCGCGGCGGTGGGCGTGATGTTCGGAGCCTACGCGCTCGCCCGCTCTCGGCACGCGCGAGTCGGAGCGGTTCTCGCCTCCGTGGTCCCGACCCCCATGAGCGTGGCGGTGGGGCTGACCACGCCGCACGATCGGATCTGGTACGCGTTTTCCGTGCTCGGCGTGCTGTTCGCCGGGATGTTCGTCTCGACACGCTTTGCGGCGTTGCTGGTGGCGGCCGGCGCGGCGGGGATCGTCCTGGTCTCGCGTCTGCAGCCGGCGTTCGCCGACCCCGCCCTTTGGGTCCCGGCGCTGTTCTTCCACGTGGGGACGTCTGCGCTGTTGATCGTCGCCCTCCGGTACCGGGACGCCATCGCGGACGCCCGCCGGCGCGCTCTGCTCGACGCGCAGGCCGTCGTCGCCTTTGCGAGGCGCCGCGAACTCGTGGCCGAGCTTTCGGCGGGGCTCGCCCACGACTTCAACAACGTCCTGGCGGCGCTGTACGGGGTCCTCGACGAGATCGAGCAGGCGTCGCCGACTGCGCCCCGTTGCATCGAAGGCCTGCGCGAGATGACCCGGCGTGTCTCCGAGATGACGCGCCGGGTGGCCGCGCTCGGGCGTCCGGCCGCGGGGACCCGGGGGCCGATCGACCTGCGTGCGGTGACCAACTCCATCGCGCCCTTGCTGGAGCGGGTCTGCGCCAGCGAGGATGTCGCGCTGGCGGTAGACCTTCCCACCGAGACGGGGCCGTGGATCGCGGGGGACGCGGCGCTGGTCGAGCACATCCTCTTCAACCTGGTGACGAACGCTCGGGACGCCTCGCCGGCCGGCGCCACCGTTTCGGTGTCGGTCTCGCAGGAAGGAGACGAGGCCGTGCTGCGGGTGACGGACCGCGGCCCCGGTATCGCGCCGGCGGATCGTGTTCGGATCTTCGAGCCGTTCTACTCGACGAAAGGCGAGGAACGAGGCTCCGGGCTGGGCCTTTCGGTCGTACGGCGCTTCTCCCAGGAGCTTGGGGGACGGGTGGAGGTGGAAAGCCGTGCAGGGGTGTGCACGACGTTCGAGGTGAGGCTGCCGAGGATCGAAGCGCCACGGGGCGCGACGGCGCTGCCGATCGATGCCGGCACGACCCCGGGTCGGAAAAAACGGCTGCTCGTCGTGGATGACGATCCCATCGTGGCACGCGGTACCGCCCGGATGCTCGAACAACTCGGCTATGAGGTTTGTGTGGTCGTCGGGGGCACGGCCGCTCTCCGGCGACTCGAAGACCCGTCCGAGGCGTTCGACGGGCTGGTGACCGACGTGTCCATGCCCGACCTGTCCGGTCCCACGCTGTCCGACCGCGCCAAGGCCTTGCGCCCGAGCTTGCGCGTGTTGTTCGTGTCGGGGCAGCCCGAAGACACCCTGATCGAACACGGAATCGTGCCGAGCCCGATCAACTTTCTGGCCAAGCCCTTCACGCGCGAGGCGCTCGGGCAGGCGGTGCGCCGGCTCCTCGGGTAGGCGGACGGGGCGCCCGGGGGCGGGCTACGCAGCGGCCGCCACGTCTCGAAGACGCGCGCCGGCGCACACGAGCACGATCCACAGGACTTGTGCGAACAGAAGGTGCACGATCTGCAGCCAGCCCGGGGCCGCGAGCAGGACGTTTGCGAGGCCCAGGCCGGCCTCGAGCAGGGCGGCGTGCCGCACGGCCCTGCCGAGCGTGCGGGCCAGGTCGTCCGTCGTCGCGTCCTCGACGACCTCCGGGACCGCGTACAGCAGGCCCGCGGTCAGCACGGCCACGATGGGGTGGACGATCCGGAGGCGGACGAGCACGTGTGTGGCGGGGTCGAGGCCGTCGCGGAGCCGGCCGAGCAGGCCGCCGCCTTCGGTGGGGGACACCGGAAAGAGGGTGTCCCCCAGGGCGGTCACCGCGCCCGTCATGGCGGTCACGACCACGGCTGCGAAGGCCACGACCACGAGCGGCGGAAGCGGCGCAGGGGGCCGGCCCGCGGGGCGCGCGGCCGTCGTCGACCAGAACGCCGCCAGGGTGCAGGCAGCGGTGAGCATGAGGGTGTTCGCCAGGTGCAGGGCGATGACCACCGCGCGGGCGGACGAGGCGTCGTCGGCGACGAGTTCGCGCAGGACGAGCCCCGCCCCGACCAGCGCCTCGACGATCACGAACAGGAGGGTCACGAGGCTCGCGGTGAACACGCGGTGGCGCGGCCCGAAGCGGCGCGCGGCCCACACGACGAGTCCCACCACCAGCAGGCCCAGCAGGCCGCTCGTGGCGCGGTGGCTGTACTCGATGAGCGTCTCGGTGGAGGGGGCGAGCGGGACGACCTGGCCGTTGCACGTGGGCCAGTGCCGCCCGCAGCCAGCGCCGGAGTGGGTGATCCGAACCCAGGCGCCGAAGAGGATCACGCCCACCAGGTAGACGCAGCACGCCCAGGCGAAACGGGCAAAGGCCGAGGCGCGGGTGCGTCGGCGGGGCACGGGCACAACGTATACACGAGGGAGCAAGTCCCGAGAGCAGGCGGTAGGATAAACCGTGACACGCCCCTACATGTGGGTAAAAAACGCTGTAATTCTCACGTGCTACGGAGGTATTCGCAGGCGGTCGCAGGTGGGGCCGCTGCTAGGATGCGCGCGATGATGCGGCCAGGATTCATCGTTGTCCTCACTGCGCTCACCCTTGTCGGGGGCTGCGCGGTGGGTGCCGACGGATCTTCGAGTTCTTCGTTTACGGGCTACACCGGCGGCACCCCCACGACGACCGCGACGAGTGCGGGAAGCACGGGGGCGTCTTCGGGCGCAGGCAGCGCGTCCTCGGGCGGCGGCGAGACAGGCGCATCGTCCGGCTCGTCCGGCTCGGTGGGGGACGGCGGTACCTCGTCGGGGGGTGTTTCGAGTGGAGGCGGCGCCGAGTGCGGTAACGGGACGAAGGAGCCGGGCGAGGACTGTGACCTGCTCGACTTCGGCGGGCAGACCTGCGCCGACTACGGCTTCGAGGCCGGTGACCTGCTGTGCAACGGTCTCTGCAAGATCCTCACCGACGGCTGCTTCACCTGTGGGGACGCCACGAAGGACGAGACCGAGGCGTGCGACACGGGTGACTTCGGCGGCGCGACCTGCCAGTCCCTCGGCTTCGCCGGCGGCGGCCTGTCGTGTTCGGCCGACTGCCAGACCATCGATACGTCGAATTGTACGCCTTTGATGTCGTGTGGAGACGGGATGAAGAACGGCAACGAACTGTGCGACGGCATGGACCTCGGCGGGAAGACCTGCCAGACCGAAGGGTTCGGCGGCGGAACCCTGTCGTGCAAGCCCGACTGCACGCTCGACACCAGTGGGTGCACGAACGACCCGAACTGCGCCGGCCAGGGCGAGCTGTGCATCTTCGACCAGAACGATCCCCAGGGGAACTGCTGCCCGCCGGGGGTCAAGGGGAACGTGCTGGGGATCTGCGACGTCTTCGTCTGCATCTGAGTCGCACGGGGCGAGACCGTTCCTCGCGCGCAGGCCGCAGCGGGCCCGGCGGCGCCGGGGCCGACGCAAGGCCCGGTTTCGGCCGATTGGAATCCACCCAGGTCGGCGACATGAAGGGGGTGGCCCGCCAGTCCGGCCAGGAAAGATCCCCCCTGTGGGGAAAGGTGGGTGCTGCTCCCCCTTGCGTGGTGCCTTGGGGTGCCGTAGCCTGAAATAAGGAGGGGACGTGGCTCCCCCGTGCCCTGACGGGCTCCGGAAGGAACGAACCATGGACACGATGAACGACAAGCTCGTGCGGCTCGGAACGGCCGCTCGGGAGCTCAACGACGGCTCGGACAAGCTCAACCGCCTGGTGGCCGAGATCGACAAGCTGCTCGGTCGCCTCATGATCGGCCTGGACTACGTCCACCCGCGGCCGATTCACGAGCGGGTGAGCACCGACAAGACGGGCCATCGTGTGACGGAGCTGGCCTTCCTGGCCTACCTCAAGGTCCAGGGCGGCTATCACCTGGCCGTCAAGACGGTCAAGGTGCTCGAAGCCAAGCACCAGGTGGCGACGGAACAGCCGGGGCGCGTGACGCCCCTTCTCGCGGCGCCGCGGCGGATCCGGTACGCAGCGGTGGACGTCCTGCCCGAGTTGGTGTCCGGGCTCGCCGAGCAGGTGGACGACGTGGTCAGCGCCATGGAGCGGCGCTGCGCCACCGCCGAAGCGCTCCTGGAGCACCTGCAGGACGTCGCGCGCAGCGGCGTGCGCCGGATCCCGCCCATGCCGAAGCCGACGCCACGGTCCGAAAGCCGGACCCAACCCATGATCCTGGAGGAGTAGAGGCGGGTCTTCGCGCGGTCCCCCTCGTCGCGCCACCCCCGGGACGTGTTACAAGGCCCCCATGCCACGGCGGGTCCTCGTCACCTCGGCGCTGCCCTACGCGAACGGCTCGATCCACCTCGGGCACCTGCTGGAGTTCCTCCAGACGGACGTGTACGTGCGCGCCCGAAGGCTCGCGGGCGAGGACGTGGTGTTCATGTGGGCCGACGACGCACACGGCACGCCGATCCAGGTGCGCGCGCAGCAGGAGGGGATCGCCCCCGAAGAACTCGTGGCGCGCGCGTACGACGAGCACGTGCGTGATTTTCGCGACTTCCAGATCGGGTACGACGTCTTCCACACGACGCACGCGCCGGAGGTGGAGCGTCACGTCCGGGCGATCTATCGCGCGATGGAGGCGCGCGGAGACATCGAGACACGCTCGGTCCAGCAGTTCTACTGCGACCGCGACGCCATGTTCCTGCCGGATCGCTTCGTGCGCGGGACGTGTCCGAAGTGTGGTGCGGCCGATCAGTACGGGGACGCCTGCGAGGACTGCGGGACCACCTACGCGCCGACGGACCTGGTCGAGGCAGCCTGCGCCCTGTGTGGAGCGAAGCCTCGTATCGCGACCTCCGAGCACGTCTTCGTCAAGCTCGGCAATTACGAGGCCTTCTTGCGCAAGGCGCTGGCGCCTCCCGACGAGGGCGGGGTGGTGCAGATGCAGGACGCGGTGCGCAACTACGTCCTCGGGTGGATTGAAGGGGGGCTGCGCGACTGGGACATCTCGCGCGACCCGCCCTACTTCGGCTTCGAGATCCCGGGGCACCCGGGGAAGTTCTTCTACGTGTGGTTCGACGCGCCGGTGGGGTACATCGGCGCCACGGAGAAGTGGTGCGCGGAGCACGGCCGCGACTTCGCTCGGTACTGGAAGGACACGACCGGCGAGACCGAGATCGTCCACGTCATCGGCAAGGACATCGTCTATTTCCACTGCCTGTTCTGGCCCGCGATGCTGCACGCCGGCGGCTACACGCTTCCGCGCAAGATCCAGGTGCACGGGTGGCTTACGGTCAACGGCGAGAAGATGTCCAAGAGCCGTGGGACGTTCATCCTGGCGCGGACATACCTCGAACACCTGCCCCCCGACGCGCTGCGCTACTACTTCGCGGCCAAGACGACGGGGGGGCAAGACGACATCGACCTCCATCTCGAAGACTTCGTGTTGCGCGTCAACGCGGACCTGGTCAAGAAGGCCGCGAACCTCGCCAGCCGCTCCGTGAAGTTCGTCGAAAGTCGGCTCGGTGGCACTCTGGCCGCGCTGCCCCGGGACACCGCCGATCTCGTGGTGCGTGCCCGCGAGCGTCTCGCGCAGGCGCCCGATCACTACCGGCGGTTCGATTCGGCGCGGGCCGTGCGGTCCGCCATGGAGGTGGCGGAGGACTTCAACCTCTACATCACGCAGCAGGCGCCGTGGAAGACGATTCAACGGGATCCCGAACACGCGCGCGCCGTGTGTTCGGCCGGCGTGTACGCCACGCAGGTGGTGGCCGCGATCCTCAAGCCGGTGATCCCGGCCTGGGCGGAGAAGGTGGAGCGGATGCTGCGCCTGCCGGAGCCGCTCGACTTCTCGAACGCCGCAACGCCGCTCGAGGCGGGGCATCGGATCGGCGCCTACGAGGTCCTGGCGGCGCCGATCTCCAGCGCGGCGGTCGCGGCGGTGGTGGAGGCCAGCAAGGACAGCCTGTCGAGCGCCGGTGGAGAGAGCGAGGGGGCCGGCTCGGAGGCATACGAGGTGGAGCCGCTGGCCGAGACCATCGACATCGACGCCTTCGGGAAGGTGGACCTGCGGGTGGCGCGGGTCGTGCGGGCCGAGCGCGTCGAGGGGGCGAGCAAGCTGTTGCGGCTCTTTCTCGACGTCGGGCCGCTCGGGACGCGCACCGTGCTAAGCGGCATCGCAAAGAGCTACGCGCCCGAGGCGCTCGAAGGCCGCAAGGTCGTCCTCGTGGCGAACCTGGCCCCCCGCACCATGCGATTCGGCACGAGCGAGGGCATGATCCTCGCCGTCGGGCCCGATGCGAAGCGACTGACCCTCGTCGAGGTGGGTGAGAAGGCCCGTCCGGGAGATCGCGTGACGTGAAGAAGCCGTCGCACCTGTTCGAGACCCGCGCGGCCGTGGCCGTGGTGGCGGACGACGGCCCCTTCGAGCGGCCGCCGGACGATCCGCGCGCGGTCCACGTGCACCTGCGGCGACGGGACGGCCGTGTCGGGCACGTGATGCTCTCGACGGGGTACCAGGTGGCGGACGACCTCGCCCTCGACGATCCCGACCTTCCGTTCGCCCTGGCGTGCTGGGTGTGGGCCCGGGGTGGTGACCGGGTGACGCTGCGGGACGGGACGGGGCGCGTGGCCGTCGAGCGGGCCATCGATCCCGCGCAGCTCGGGACGGGGGCGGCCGACGCTCGGCGCCTCGTGTCGCTCGCCCCGTCGAACGCCGAGGTGCTGGTTGCGCTGGAACTCGCCGGCAGACTCGTGGGGGTGGAGGACTCCACGGACGTGGCGCTCCCGCCCGGCTGCGAGCGGCTCGGCCCGGACCTCGGCCCCGACCTCGACCGGGTCGCCGCGCTGCGGCCGGACCTGGTGCTGGCGTCGTTGACCGTGCCCGGAATGGAGCGGGTGGTTACGGGTCTGCACGCCCGCGGGCTGCCGTTCGAGGTGCTGGCGCCGCGTGGGCTCGACGGGGTGCTGGCGGATCTGCGGCGCGTGGGAGGGCTGCTGGGTGCGGCGGACGCGGCGGACGCGGCCGTGGCCCGGCTCCTGGAGAAGAAGGCGCGGATCGAAGCGCTGCGAGCGCCGGGACCGCCGCTGCGGGTGTATCTCGAGTGGTGGCCTCGCCCGATGTACACGCCCGGGCGGTCTTGCTACAGCAACGAGGTACTGGCCCTGGCTGGCGGGACGAACGTGTTCGGCGACCGACCGGGCTCGAGCGTCGAGATCCAGCCCGAAGAATTGAGGGCTGAAGACCCCGATGTATGTGTCGTCTCCTGGTGTGGCGTGCCGCCTCACAAGCTCGATCCCGCCCATCTCGAACGCCGGCCGGGTCTTGATGGATTGGGCGCGGTGCGGGCTGGGCGGGTGTTTGCGCTGGACGAGGCGCTGCTCGGGCGTCCGGGGCCCGCGCTGTTCGAGGGGGCGCTCGCGCTGGCCGGGCGGTTCGCCTCGATTCGCGGGCGTTTTTCCGGTGGGGCTTGCGGCGAGGCGGCGGGTTCGCCATGCTCGGAACGGGGATGACCATTCAAGCATTCAAGGTTCGAAACGTCGTTTTTGGCGGTATCGCCGTGCTCGCGGGGTGCGCCAAGGGCGACGTCGGCGCCACGCGAGGGGGAGATACGTCAGGTACGGAGACGGCCGCGACGGGGAAAACGGCGGGGGATACGTCCACCAGCGCCGGGACGGACGGAGCCACGACGGTGGCGACGTCGGCCACGACGACCGGGGGATCCACGACCTCCCCGCTGTCCACCTCGGGGACCACGGCGGGCGAGTGTGCGCTGCCGTGGCGAACACCCATGCAGACGGCCACGCTCTATGGATCGACCTTCCACGACGGCGTGCTCTATGTCGTGGGGCAAAATGAATCCGGGACGGGGCATCTGGCGGCGGTCGATCCATGTGACGGTGCCGTGATGAACGCCGTTCAGGTCGGCCACGCGACGAACCCCGAGACCGTCTGGATGGGAGTGACCGGTACGACCGACGGGCTGTTCCTGGCCGGGTGGACGTCGTCGGGCCTCGGGTTGAAACAGGGGGTCTATGCGAGGCTCGAACTGGGCACGTTGAACACCGACTGGACGGTTCCCGTGGATGGGTCGGTGGCGAAGAAGGATCACTTCAACAAGATTACGGAGCTTTCCACCGGCCGACTGTGGATGGTGGGTAAGCAAGGGGAGGGCCTGACCCAGTTGCCGTGGTTGGGAAGCGGCTCTGCGCTCGGGCAGGCCTGCGGGTTCACCTGGGGTGGGCAGCCGGGCGAGGGGCACGTCCTCATCGAGGGGACGGACGTGGTCTATGCCATCGTCAATCGGTTGGAAAATGCCGTTTTGCTGCACTTCGACCCGACGTGCACGTGCGGATGCGCGCCCACCTTCACCTCATCGGCGATCTCGATCGGAGCCGCCTCGACGGAGGTCTACGACGCGGTTCTCATCGATGGCAACCTGTACGTCGTCGGGCGCGCGTTCGACGACTTGATGAACGGAAACGCCCGGGCCTTCATCGCGGCGCTGGATGCGGCCACCGGCACCATCACCGGCCAGAGCACCTTTGACGACGGGGCTTTGATCGAGGCCCAGCTTGCACTCGCAACCGACGGCAACGCGTTGTTCGTCGGTGGCGTCACGAAGTGGTCGGGGGTGGGGTACTACGGTGGTGCCGTGGGGCATATCTGGGCCTACGATCTCCCCCTCATCAACGGAAGCCAGCCGCTATGGGATACGGATCTGACCAACATCGAGGCGGTCGTGGACGTCGTGCGCGACCCCGCGACGGGCAGACTGTATCTGACCGCCACCGACAGCGGTTCAGGCATCGTGATTGGCTGTGACGAGAACTGGACGTGTGAGTAGGTCCGGCGCGGCGCCGCGGCTGGTCCGTTTTCTTGGGCCGAGGGGTGGGGGCGTGGAACGGTACGGGCATGGACGCCCGGCGCATCGTCGAGACCATCCCACAGATCGTCGCGGATCTTCGTGCGTATCACGGCTATCGAACCCTCTGGCTCGATCTCGGCGGCCGGCTCGTGCACGCCGAGCCGGATGAAGAACTCGAAGATGAGGGCTTTCTCTACGTGGGGACGTTCTTACGACCCGACGTCGAGGCCCTCACCGAGGCGCTTGGCCGCTACGTCGCACTCTCCACCGCCTCCCCGCGCTCGAGTGTCGCAGAGCCGTCTGCCGATCTGGGTTCGGCGCGGCTCGTCGTGGCCTGACGGGCCGGAAACCGCCGGTCTTCCACCTTTGCTTCTCGCGGTAGCCGAAGTCCTCGACGTGGCCTGACAGGCCGGAAACCGCCGGTCTTCCACCGTCAGGCCGGCGATCCATCCGCACCCCCGGCGCCCCTGACCGTCAAAGCGTCCGAGCGTCGTGTGAGTCGGCGGAACCGGCGTGGCACCACCGGGCCGCCCTGGCTTGCTTCCGGAGCGATGTGCAGCCTCTTCGAGGCAGGGGAAGCGGGTTGTCGTCCAACCGGCTGGGTTCGGAGAGGGGCTGGCGAGGCCGTTTCCAGGGGAGCCTCGTCCGGTCCCACGGGCGGGCGGTCATGATTGCGGCGACGGAGATCGCCGGGGCGTTTCGGGAGCCATCTTGCTGGACGCTGGCCACATCGCTGCGCGGGCACGATCTCCCCGTCGGATGGGCGATTGGCACGGTTCGTACGGGGATCTCGCGCCGAACCCATGGGCAACGCCCCACGGGCCTGGAGTATCGGGGGAGACGTGGGGCGGCAGGTTCCGTGGGGGGCACGATCGGGGCGTGGACGCTTGCGGCCGACGCCCTTGACGAGCGGACGAAGGCCGCGTACAAGACGCCTCCCGCGGGCGTGTAGCTCAGCTGGTTAGAGCGCTGCCCTGATAAGGCAGAGGTCGGAGGTTCAAGTCCTCCCACGCCCACCGCACCCACCGCGCCCTCGCTGGTCACGTGCCGGTGGGGGCGTCATCCGCGGCGGGACGATGGGATTTCGCGCACGGGGACGATGGGCGAGCGACGGCCGGGGCGCCTAGGCACTACACGCGATCGCCGGAAAAAGGCGGTGGTTCTCCAGGAATACGTGCGTCGTGAGGTCTTCTTCGAAGCGGGCCAGGTCCTGGTACAGCCCACGCCAGGTGGGGCAGGCCCCTGGGGGGGGCGAGAAGCCGTCGGTCCGCGACCGGAGGGTTGCCAGCGCATCGCCGTGTCCATCGTGCTCGCGCATCATTGCCTCCACCGGAGGGCGCAGGGCGGGTCCGCGCATGCCTTGCTTTACGGCGGGAAACAGCACCTTCTCTTCCTTCGCCATGTGTTCGGCAAGGGTCGTTCGCAGCGTGGCGAGGGCCTCGGCGAGCCCCACCGGGCAGCGTGGATGCGCGGCGTGCACCCGTTCGACCTTGCGTGCGGCTGCGACGAGGTTGTCGAGGTCTGGCAGATGGTGGCGGTGAAAACGCTCGACGATGAAGCCGGCCAGTGCCTTCGGGTCGCTCGGGGGATCGAACTCCGGCGCGTCCGTCGGCGCGCGGGCGATCTCGCGCAGGATCTGCGCCGGATCGAGCGCGCGGGCCGCACACGCGTCGGCCAACGAGATCTGTCCGTGGCAGCAGAAGTCGAGCCCGTGGCGTAGCAACACCTTGCGTGCGGCGGGGGAAGAGGCGGCGAGACGGGCGAGAGGGGATGTCGGCGTGAGCACGGAAGACGGCACACGCCAAGCAAAGCCGTGCTCGGTACGAATGCACGCGCAATCTGTTCGCCACGGCGCCTGGGCGTGCAGGCATGTGGCGAAAAGACGCTCGCGCGGTTCGTTTCCCCGGCGGGCCGACGCGCCGGAGGGCCACGTGCGTTTCGCCCAGGGGGTGCAGAGCAGAACGGACGCTACCCGGAGAGGGCCTGCGGCAGTCCGGCTCCGGCGGCGGCGGCGCCCCTGGGGGGCAGAGTAGAACGGACGCTACCCGGAGAGGGCCTGAGCCACTCGCCGAAGGCGAGCCTCGGCCTCCTCGGCCACGGGCGCCACCGCCTCGTTGTCGATGACCTGGAACATCGCCTTGGGATCGGCGATGCGAACCAGGACGCCCTCGTCGTCGGCCTCGATCACCACGTTGCACGGGAGCAGGACGCCGATCGATGGCTCCTCCGACAGGGCTCGGTGCGCGAGCTTGGGGTTGCAGGCACCGAGGATCACGTAGGGGCGAAAATCCAGGTCCAGCTTCTTCTTCAGCGTAGCGCGGACGTCGATCTCCGTCAGGATCCCGAACCCCTCGTCGGCGAGGGCCTGCGTTACCCGCGCACGGGCCTGGTCAAGGTTGGAGTCGTCGAGGCGGACTTCGATGGCGATGGGATCGTTCGTCATGAGAGGGCTCTCCAGCGTCGGTTCGCATCATTGGAGTCGCGCCGGAGCGGTCAGGGTTCGCCCTGGCGCACGCGAAGCGGGCTCGTTCGGGGCTGCCGGCGATGGAACGCCAGCCCCGGCAGGCTGCGTTCAGGGAGGAAACTCACACTGCTGCGTGGCCGCGTTGCAGAACGACCCGGTCGCGACGAACGGACAGACGTCCCCGAAGAAGGCGGTGCACGGGAAGCCGCAGGTGTTCGCCGTGTGCGTATAGCAGATCTGGCCCTGGTCGCACTCGCTGTCGTTGTTGCACCGGCAGTTGAAGTCGTCGGGAATCCCGTTGCCGTTTTGGTCCATGCCGTTGCAGCACTCGGTGATGTAGTAGTCGCTCGCCGAGCAGTCGTCGTCGGAGCAGTCCGTGGCCCCGTCGCAGTCGTTGTCCACACCGTCGGTGCAGCGGGCGGTGCCGAACTCCGGTTCGGGGGGCTGGCCGCCGTTGCAGTTCAGGCAGTTCGGGGCCAGGGCGCAGTCGGGATCCGCGCAGTCGGCGTAGACGTCGCCGTCGTCGTCGAGGAAGTTGTCGCAGATCTCGAAGGGGTCCGTCACGAACTCGATGTTGAACTGGAACGGTCCCTCGTTCGGCCCCAGGTTCGGGTCGATGGTGTAGCCATCGAGGAACACGAAATAGGTGCCCGGCTGCAGCAACGGGAACTCGAGCTTGGCCGCCCACATGCTGCCAGCGGAGTCGTCGTCGCACGCGACCTCGAAGCCGTCCGGACACGAACCCCGACGCACGTACAGCACCGAGTCGAAGCTGGTGCCGATGGAGTCCATGCGCACGCCCATGGGCTCGCTCAGGACGAAGTAGAAGACGGCCTCGCCGGCGCCGCCGCCGCAGCTTCCTTCCTGGAGGTTCTGGTTGCCGGTCGTGTCGCCGAAGTAGCTGCCGCTTTCGGTGATGAGCTTGGCCGTCTCGCACGTGCCCTGCTCGTCCTCGCATACCGGGACGTTCGCGCAGTCCGGGTCCAGGCAATCGACGAGGCCGTCGCCGTCGTCGTCGAGGCCGTTGTTGCAGATCTCCGGCTTGGGGGCGCAGTTCGGGGCGAAGGTGCAAGCGTCGTCGGCGCAGTCGATCTTGCCGTCGCAGTCGTCGTCCATGCCGTTGTCGCACTGCTCCATCGTGCACGTCTGGCAGGCGGGTGCGAGCGTGCAGTCGGTGTCCATGCAGTCGAGCAGGCCGTCGCAGTCGTCGTCCTGGAAGTTGTCGCAGACCTCGGGCTTGGGGCCGCCGGTGCACGTGCACGGGAAGAGCCCGTCGCAGTCGGGATCGGCGCAGTCGATGAGCAGGTCGCAGTCGTCGTCCATGCCGTTGTCGCACAGCTCGAAGCCACCCTGGCAGGCGCAGGCGGGCTCGGACGCGCAGTCGCTGTCGTCGCAGTCGAAGACACCGTCGCAGTCGTCGTCGAAGCCATTGACGCACGCGACGCCGGACTCGGCCGGCAGGCAACCGCAAGCCGGGGTCCCGAGGCAGTCCGTGTCGAGGCAATCGACCGTGGTGTCGCAGTCGTCGTCCAGCCCGTTCGTGCAGTTTTCTCCGCCCGGGGCGGGCTCGCAGCCGCAGCCCGGCACGTCCAGGCACGCCGGGTCGAAGCAGTCGGCCACGCCGTTGCAATCGTTGTCGTCGCCGTCGAAGCAGTTTTCGAGTTCGCCGGGGTTCGTGTTGGGGTTCAGGTCGTTGCAGTCGCTGCCGCCGCAGCTTTGCGGCGGATAGCCGTCGTCGTCCAGGTCGAGCGGCTCGAACACGCAGCGGCCGTCGATGCAGCGGCCCTCGGTGCACGGGTCCGTGATGCAGTCCTCGTGGATCATGCACTCAGGGGGCGGCCCCGTCGTGGTGCTGGTGGAGGTCGAGGTCGTCGGGCCCGTCGAGGTGGGGCCCGTCGTGGGACCGTCCGTGTCCGTCCCCGTGGACGGCGGCATGCCCGTCCCGCCCGAGGCGAAGTCCATCTGGGTGCGCCCGCACCCGCCCGCGATCAGGAGAAGGGCGGCCGGCGCGAGGACCCATCGCGGCGATCGGGTTGCCACGTTCGAAATGGTAGCCCCATCGGCCCGCCGACACCAAACGCCGGGCGGCGCCGACGGCGCCGGACCGGTCCCGAGGTCGGGTCGGCGCCGGGAGCGCCGTCCGCCTGTCGGCGCCCTCCGGAGCGTCCTATGCTCGGGGCGCCATGGCCCACCCCACCTTGCACTGGATCCTGCTCGTCCTGCACGTCGCGAGCGCGGCCTACTGGTTCGGCCTCGTCGCCGGGGTCCCGCGCCGCGTCCGGGCCTTCACCGAGGCCGATACCGCGTGCGTCCCGGCGGTCGCCCGCGCCCTCGCCCGGGACGTTGCCGGCGCACGCTACGGTGCGTTGGCCGCCTACGTCCTGGGGCTCGGACTCGTGTTCTCCGCCGGTGGATTCGCGGTACTGCATCCCCGCTACCACGCGGCGCTCGGCCTCGGGCTGCTTTGGGTCGCGGTGTCGTGGCTGCTCGCCCGCGCTCTTGCGCGTTTGCTCCAGGGCGAGACCACGGCCGCCGACCGGGCTCGGATCCGCGGCCGCGCGACGGCACTGGCGGGGGTGGGGCACCTGCTGTGGGTCACGCAGCTCGCGCTGATGACCTACCGCGGTTAGGGCACGTCGAGTCCTTCCGCGCGGTCCTTCGGCAGGTAGACCTCGCCCCCGGCTTCCCGGAACGCTTGCGCGCGCTCGGCGAGCCCGGCGGCCACGGCGTCTTCGGTCCCACCCGCGAGGTCGCGGACCTCCTGCGAGATCTTCATGGAGCAGAACTTGGGGCCACACATGGAACAAAAGTGCGCCGTCTTGGCGGGCTCGGCCGGCAGGGTCTCGTCGTGGAACGCCCGGGCCGTCGTCGGGTCGAGCGCCAGGTTGAACTGGTCGTTCCACCGGAACTCGAACCGCGCCTTGCTCAGCGTGTCGTCCCATCGTCGCGCGCCGGGATGGCCCTTCGCCACGTCCGCCGCGTGGGCGGCGATCTTGTAGGCGATGACGCCTTGCTTGACGTCCTCGCGGTTCGGCAGGCCCAGGTGCTCCTTGGGGGTCACGTAGCACAGCAGGGCGCACCCCATCGATCCGATCATGGCCGCACCGATCGCCGAGGCCAGGTGATCGTATCCGGGCGAGATGTCGATGACGAGCGGGCCCAGCGTATAGAACGGCGCCTCGTGGCACCACTTGCGCTGCTCGGCCATGTTTTCGGCGACAAGATGCATGGGCACGTGGCCCGGGCCCTCGATCATGACCTGCACGTCGTGCTGCCAGGCCACCTTCGTAAGCTCCCCGAGGGTCCGCAGCTCGGCGAACTGGGCCTCGTCGTTCGCGTCGGCCAGACACCCGGGGCGGAGCCCATCCCCCAGCGAGAAGGCCACGTCGTACTTCTTCATCACCTCGCAGATGCGCTCGAACTCCGTGTAGAGGAAGTTCTCCTTGTGATGGGCGAGGCACCACTTCGCCATGATCGACCCGCCTCGCGAGACGATCCCGGTGACGCGGTTCGCCGTCATGGGGATGTAGCGCAACAGGACCCCAGCATGGATCGTAAAGTAATCCACCCCCTGCTCGGCCTGCTCGATCAGCGTCTCCAGGAACACGTCGATGTCGAGCGCCTCGGGGCGCCCTCCGACCTTTTCGAGGGCCTGGTAGATGGGGACGGTGCCCACGGGGACGGGGCTGTTGCGCAGGATCCACTCGCGCGTTTCGTGGATGCGATCCCCGGTCGAAAGATCCATCACGGTGTCGGCGCCCCAGCGGATCGCCCACTGCAGCTTCTCCACCTCGTCCTCGATGGACGAGCGCACCGCGGAGTTGCCGATGTTGGCGTTGACCTTGACCAGGAAGCTGCGCCCGATGAGCATGGGCTCGAGTTCCGGGTGGCGGA
>JALSIN010000276.1 GCA_026989935.1 Polyangiaceae bacterium
CCAGAAGTTCATGCGCCTGCTCATCAAGGAGTCCGTCCTGATGAAGCTGGCGACGGTCGTGCCGATGGCCTCGCCCAAGCAGCAGATCTCGAAGATCAAGTTCGGCAGCCGCATCCTGCGGCCCGGCCAGGAGGCCACCGCGCTGGCCGCGGCCGACCGGGTCAAGCCCGACCTGTCGTCCGTCGAGCTGGACGCCAAGCTGTTCAAGGCCGAGGTGCGCCTCTCCGACGAGGTCCTCGAGGACAGCATCGAGCGGGGCGAGCTGCGCCAGACCATCATGGAGATGATGGCCGAGGCCATCAGCCGCGACATGGAGGAGGTCCTCATCAACGGCGACACCGCGTCGGCCGACGCCTTCCTCGCGGTGATGGACGGCATCATCAAGCAGGCCACGAGCAACGTGGTGGACGCCGCGGGCAACCCCATCTCGAAGAACCTGCTGCGCGACCTGCTCAAGACGCTGCCGAGCGAGCACCTGCGCGACAAGAAGGCGATGCGGTTCCTCACGAGCGTCGACGCCGACCTCGATTACCGCAACACGCTGGCCGAGCGCGCGACCGCCGTGGGCGACAAGTTCCTCGAGGGCGACACGCCCGTCCTCTACTCGGGCGTGCCGGTGCAGCCAGTGCCGCTGTTCCCCGAGAACCTCGGCGCCGGCGGCGACCAGACGGTCGTGCTGCTGTGCAACCCGAAGAACATCCACGTCGGCATCTGGCGGCAGATCCGCATCGAGTCGGCCCGGGACATCTCGGAGGGGACGCTCAAGATCGTCGCCACCCTGCGCTTCGACGTGAAGTACGCCGAGGAGCCCGGCGTGGCCAAGGCCGTCAACGTGCAGCTCTGAAAGTTCCGGTGAAAGTCAAAGAGAATCTTGAATGAAGTCGGTAACTGTCTGATGAGACTCATGAAATACGACAGCCTGGTGGCACATATGGTTGCTCACCTGGTCCACGCTGAGGCCGAAGTAGCGGGCCGCGACCAGGCTGCCGTCTTCGGCAACGAGCTGACGGATGAGGTGCTGGCGCAGGGGGCGCGTCTTGAGGCCCACACTGCGGAAGCGGGCGTCGATGAAACCGCCGCAGGCGGGTGCGAGGCTGAGGCGCGTCTTCGAGGTGACCAGCAAGTGGTGGTTGCGAGTGGGATCGGGGCGCACTCGGAGGTACGCCACGATGGCATCGAGGGTCAGCGGATCGAGATCGATCGTCAGCCCCCGGCGCACGCTCCGGATGGTCCGCCGCCGCCTGTTGAAGTCGCGGAGCTGCAGAGCGCAGATCTCGGACTGGGACAGCCCGTGCAGGACGGCGAGGAGCCCTGCTACCCGCAGGACAGGGTCGGTGGCGTCATCCGAGAAGAGGCGGATCCAGAAGCCCAGGCTGTCCTCGTCGAGGGGCCGCTGGCGCAGGCCTGGATGACGTGGGGTTCGGAGCCCGACGAGTGGGTTGGAGAAGATGCGGCGGCGGGCCTTGAGCTCACGGAGGAATTGCCGCAGCAAGCCGAGGTGCCTGCGGACGACGCCGTTGTCGCCGGACAGGCCGAGCTCGGCGATGCGCTGCCGGAAACGCTCAGGCGTGAGCTGCTGCCAGGAGTCGAGGTCCTGACCCGCCAGCCAGTGCGCCCACGCGGCGAGGTCGGCGATGGCGCGGTAGATGCGGCGCTCCGAGATGGCGCGCTCGCCGGTACGGCGACGGTAAGCTCGCTCGTCGACGAGGGCTCGGTGCATCAGCTCGAGGCCTTCACGCAAGCCGGGGGGCGCGGAAGCGATGATCGTGACGGCGCGGCCGCGGAAACCGGACACCGACAGGTCCACGCCACCGTTCAAGCGCGCCTCGAGGAGGAAGCGAGCAAGACGCGCATCGAGCCCACGCAGGGGGCCGCGCGTTGCGAGGTGCTGGTGAAGGCGTTCGGCCTCGGCCAGGCAGAAGGCGGCCCTGGACGTCGGCTGGCCAGCGAGCAGACGGCTTCCGAGCTTGGAGCTGTACCGCGTCGCCTGGAAGCCGCTGTAGCCCCAGCGGACGAGGGCACGATGGAAGCGGACGAGCAGGTCCCCGGCCCATTTCGCGCCGCCCGCGTCCAGAGCGACTCGATGCGCCTGAAGAGGAAGCTCGGTCGCGTAGAAGCAGGCATGGCAGAGGCCGTGCTGGAGGTTGTTGCGATCGGCGCCGCAGGCCTTGCAGGTTCCCCGCCGCGGCCCGCGTGCGCGCCGGTAGCAGCGCTCGCACAGACCCAGACCGGCGTGACGCGCGGTGAGCCCGCACTCGGCGCAGACCACCTGCTTGCGCGGACGTGTGCG
>JALSIN010000277.1 GCA_026989935.1 Polyangiaceae bacterium
GTTGGAACGGTCCTACCGCAAGATGCTCAAACGGCTGCCGCAGGACGGGTTCGGCGAGCTCAAGATTACCTTGTGGCACAACCTCGGCGAGATCTACCGGTCACGGCTCAAGGACTTCAAGGCCGCTGCGGCCGCCTTCGACGTGGCGACGAAACTCGACCCCAACAACATCGAACGGCACATCATGCTGGCCGAACTGTATGAGACGCTCATGCGGGAAAATCCGGCCGAGTTCGTGAACTCGGCGGTGCGGCAGCACCAGGTGCTCATCGCACACGAACCATTCCGGTATGCGAGCTACCACGCACTCTTCAACATCTACGTCAACGCGGGGCAAACCGACAAGGCCTACTGCGTGGCGATGGTGTTGAACTTCCTGAAGAAAGCCACACCCGAAGAGGAAGCGTTTTTCAAGAAGTATCACCGAGACGACCTCGTACAAGCGCGACAACGGCTCGGCGAGGAGGTGCTCCGGCGCCACGTGTTCCACCCGGACGAGGACATTTATCTTACGGGCATCCTTGGCCTCGTTGCGCCGGCGATCGCGGCGTGGCAGGCGCGAAACCTTCCACCAACGATCAAGAAAAAGGAGCGCGTGGACATCACGACTGACCCGTCGCTGTTTTCGCGCTTTGCCAAGTACGTCAAGGACGTGGTGAACCTTCCGCAACCGGACGTGTACCTGCGGCCGAAGGAGCCCGGTGATCTGACGATCCTCAACGTCAAGGTGGACAATCAGGTGCGTCCGTCGATGGTCGTGTTCCAGAACCTGCTTCGCAACAAGTTGGAGAAGCACTTGGTGTTTGCGCTCGGGCGCTACATGATGGATCTGTACCTGCCGCATTACGCCTATGTGGTGCTCGACCGGTCGCCGCAGTCGCTCAAGCAGGTCTTCCTGGCGTGCCTGGTCATCGCGGGGATGCCGGTGCAGGGGGACGAGGCGGCCCTCGCGCAGATTGCTCGGGAGATCACGGCCCGCATGCCGGCGGGCGCAGTGGACCAGCTCCGTACGGTGCTTCGTAAGTTCGTCGAGGCTGGCGGCTCCACGGACGTCAAGCGTTGGGCAGCGGCGGCGGAGCTTACGAACTACCGGGTCGGGATGCTGCTGTGTGGGGATTTGACCGCTGCCGCGCAGATGATCTCCCATGAACAGGTCGTTCTCGGCAGCACGATGTCTCCCAAGGACAAGATCAAGGAACTGGTGCTCTACTGCCTGAGCGAAGACTTCTTCGCGGCGCGTCGTGCCATCGGTGTGAACGTGGGATAGGGCACCGCAGCTTTGCCGCCCCGCTTCGATCCGCGGCCTGATCGGGGCGGGGCGGGGAACGAGCCACGCCGGGACGGGACGGTCGATTCGGTCTCCGGGTCACCGTGCCCGATCAGCCGCCGACCCCTCGTCGCCCGTTTGGAGCGCTCGGGCTGGTGGCGGTCAGGGCGGGGGAACCAGTTCCAGGGCAGCAGCTCGTCGGGGGTGATGCCGGGGCGTCGAGGTGCGCGGAAGATGTCGGCTACGGCCCCGTCGGTTGCGCCGGCGGGCGTCTTTCGGGTGGGGCTACGGGCCCCAAAAGATGCTTCCAGGCGGCGTTTGGGCGCGAGTCGGCCGAGGGGGCGACGGCGTCACTGGGGGCGCAGGTTCTGCGTGTTGCGGGCGGGTTCGCGTGCGGTGTCCTCCACCCCGAGCACGCGGAAGATCGGCATCGTCCCGGACTTACCCTTGAGTTGCACCGGTGCGCGGGCTTCGATTCGCAGCACGGGACCGCACGAGGACCGGGTCGATTCGCTGATGATGATCTCGCCGGGGCCTGCCACGCTACACAATCGGGCCGCCACATTCACGGCGTCACCGATGACGGTGTACTGCAACGTCTGGGACGATCCGATTGCGCCCGCGATGACGGGGCCTGTGTTGATGCCGATCCCGATGTGAATGGGCTCCTCCCCCTTGTCCGCCCTTAGACGGTTGAATTCCTCGAGGGCGCGCAGCATGTCCAGCCCGCAGTGGACCGCGCGCAGTGGCGCGTCCGCAAGGGCCACGGGCGCCCCGAAAAGACCGATGATCTCGTCTCCGACGTACTTGTCCAGCGTGCCACCGTGGCGAAACAGGACGTCCACCATGACTTCGAAGTATTCATTGAGGGTTCGCACCATCTCGCGTGGCGTGTGGCGCTCGCTCATGGCGGTAAAACCGCGGATGTCGGCGAAGAGCATCGTGACCTCGACCTCGGCGCCCTGTTCGTCGAGGGTCAGCGCGCCCTGGACGATCTGATCCACGAGATTCGGCGACAGCAA
>JALSIN010000278.1 GCA_026989935.1 Polyangiaceae bacterium
GCCGGCCGCGGCGGGCGGAAGCCCGTGAACACCGCCGCGTCGTCGGGCGGCAGCACCGGGTTGCCGCGCAGGTCCGCGACTCCCGTCGCCGTGACCCGGTAGGCGACGTCGGGCGTCATCTCCGTGTCGAGCACGAGCGTGACCACCGTGCCCTGGGCGGTCGCGGAGACCGTGACCACGGGCACGGCGGGCAGGCCGACCGGGACGATGGCGAAGCCCGCCGGGTCGGTGACGACGACGTCCTCGTCGAAGCCGAGCTGCACGACGCGCTTGGCGGTCGCCTGGGCGGCGACGACCTTGGGCGCGGTCCGGTCCTCGGAGGTGAAGGCGTAGGTCTCGTCGAGGGTGTGCACGCCGCCGATGGTGGCCGAGACCACGCGCACCTGGACCTCGGCCTCGCTGGCGAAGGGCGTCGCCGGGTCGAGGACCACGCGCAGGGTGTCTGCGATCTCGACGACCGCGGCGCGGGGGCCGTCGAAGCCGGGCTGGAACTCGGGGACGGAGCTCCCGTCGAAGGCCAGCACGCCGTCCACCCAGACCTGGGTGGCGGCCCGGTCCACGCCGTCGGGCCCCGGGTCGAGGACCTCGAGGGCGACGAACCACTCGAGCGGCACGCCCGTCTCGCCCGGGCCCGGGTCGCGGTTGATGAGGAGCGGGCGTGTCACCGCGACGATGGCGGCGACGTTGTCGACGTAGAGGGCGGGCAGCTCGACGGCGGGCATCTACGGCTCCACGAGCTCGAGGCGCACGCCGACCTGGTGCAGCCCGGCCATCTTGGACACGTTGGCAGCCAGGTCCGTGATCTCCCGCTCCCGCCCGGGCGCGCAGGTGGCCGTGGCGTGTTTCGTCCCGTCCACGACGATGGATGCCTCCCAGGCGAGGCTCGCGGGCAGGCTCGCCGGGACCCGCAGGCGAAGGTGCGCGCGGATGAGATCCACGCCGGTGAGGTCCGTCTCCTGGACCACCTCGGCACGGTCGCCGGGCGCCAGCTCGAAGATGCGCCCGGCCTCGTCCTCGCCCAGGACGAACACGTAGTCGCCCGAGGGCGGCGTCGCCCTCTGGGGCTGCACGCGCCCCTGGCCCAGGCCCAGCCGGCTTTCGAAGGCGGTCAGCTCCACAGGACTCCCTCGCTTCGCTCGGTCGTTGCTGTGAGCTCTGAGCTGTGAGCTCTGAGCGTCCCAGATTCGAGAGCGTTCATCCTGCTGTGCTCACTGCTCATGGCTCACAGCTCAAAGCTGACGAAACAGCTCGACATGATCGAAGAAGGCCCGCCGGGTCACGTCCTTGACCGCCACGCCGAAGCCGCCGCGGCCGGAGGTGAGCGGCTGGCTGCCGCTGTTGATGCCGAGGTGGTCGTCGATGACCACGGCTTCCGAGCGAAGCGAGGAAACGGGGCGCGAGCCCGAAGGGCGAGTCCGAAGGACGGCACTCGCGAAGCGAGGCCGCAACTCGGCCATGCCCGAGACGGGCTGCCAGTCGGGCGGCGTGCCGAGGGCGTGGGCGTCGAGGTCGTTGCGGAAGACCTTGAGCACGACGTCGCCGTTGTCGTTGACGATCACGTCGAGGCGCAGGTGCAGCCAGGTGCCCTGGGCGAAGCTCTCGCCCGAGGCGAGGAGCGCCCCCGGCCCCTCCGAGTCGGGAATGCCGGCGACGACCATGCCCTTGCGCAGCACGATGCGGTGCGGGTCGTCGTCGGATAGCCCCAGCAGGTAGGCGGTGTCGTTGACCGAGTTGCCCTGACAGGACAGGAAGAAGAAGGGCGAGAAGCCGGTCGGCCCGCCGCCCGGCCCGCGCTGGATGCAGCCCCGGATGCTCGCGCCCTTCGCCATCGGCGCGAAGTCCGCCAGGTTGGCGAAGAGCGCCACCGCGCCCTCCACCGCCGCGAGCGAGTTGAAGGCGAAGAGGAAGTTGCCGCCGCCCGGGGGTCGGTCGATGCCCGCGGTCACGCCTCGGTCCACCGTGGCGATGTCGAGGCCGTCGTTGAGGTAGGTCCAGTCCGCGCTTGCCATGCGTTCTCTCCCTCAGATCGTGGTGGCAGGGTCCCACCCGTTTTCGTAGTCCTCGACGGGCTGTGAGCCGCCGTCGAAGAGCGCGGCGGCCGACACGACCGCAGCCCACGTCCACGCGAAGGACTCGTTGCCGTGCCACTGCTCGTTGAAGTCCTCGCGGGGCTCGGCGTCGAACAGCCCGATGACGCCGGCCACCTCCTCCCAGGCCGTGGCGTAGGGGACGTTGCTCCAGCCGTCGTCGAAGTCCTCCACCGCCCCGCCGCCGAAGGGCGC
>JALSIN010000279.1 GCA_026989935.1 Polyangiaceae bacterium
TTTCGCCTGGTTAAAGCGTTTCCGCAGAATCGAGACTCGCCACGAGTGCAAGGCCGCTAATTACCTAGGTTTTTTGCATCTCGCTTGCGCCATCATCTTGCTCAGGCAATTTTGAGATGCGCTCTAGCCCCCCGGCGTCGGCGCGAGCGCGTACACTCGGCGGCCATGCAGCCCCATCAGCGCGCGTTCATCGACCTGCTGGTCGAGCACGAGGTCCTGCGGTTCGGCACGTTCACGCTCAAGTCGGGGCGCACCTCGCCCTACTTCGTCAACGCCGGCCGCTTTCGCACGGGGCGCGCCCTCGAAGCCCTGGGACGCGCCTACGCGGCCACCCTCGAACGGGCCGACCTCGCCTGCGACGTGGTGTTCGGCCCGGCCTACAAGGGCGTGCCGCTGGCCGTCGCCACCGCCATGGCGCTGTCGCAGCGGGGACGCGACGCCGGCTTCTGCTTCGACCGCAAGGAGGCCAAGGACCATGGCGAAGGGGGGCGGTTCGTGGGCATGGTCCCGGCCGACGGCCAGCGGGTGGTCGTGGTGGACGACGTGATCACCTCCGGCCGGTCGATCCGCGAGGCCTGCGCGGCGCTGCGGGCCGCGGCCCGGGTGGTGATCACCGGGGTGGTGGTGGCCGTGGACCGCTGCGAGCGCGGCCGTACCGAGCGATCCACACGGCGCGAGCTCGAGGACGAGCTCGGCGTGCCTGTGGTGCCGATCGTCACGATCCACGAGATCGTCGAGGACCTCCACGGGCGCCCGGTCGGCGGCGCGGTCGTCCTGGACGACCGGGCGCGCGAAGCCATGCGGGCCTACCTGGCCGAACACGGAGCGGCCGAGCCGTAGCCGCCCGCCGGCCGCCCCCGAGGGGCCGTCCACCAACGGGGCGCCCGCCGGCCGCGTCTCGCTGTCGCCCCGGGCCCGGGCGCCAGGGTCGATCCCCCTCGTCGGACCCCGGGCCGTCGCCGGTGGCGGACACCGGGCGTTCTTACACCAGCGGAAACAAACCGGCCGCCGCCCCGGTTCTCCGGCGCAGGAGGTACACCCATGCCCATCGGACCCACGATCCCCCTCGCCACCGCCGCCCTCGCCGGCGTCCTCGCCTTCGGCGGCGCCGTCACCACCGAGGCCCTGCCCGCGACCGAGGCCGCGGCCCCCCGCGCCAGCTACCATCCCGGCGCCCACCCCGGCCCCCACGGCCGGCCGGCGGCGCGACGGATCGAACGCCTGTGTCGCATCGCCCAGTGCACGGACGATCAGCGCGAAGCGATCCGCGGCATCTACGAACGCGGCCGAAAGGCCACGCAAGCCGACCGCAAGCGGCTGCGTGCCCTCCACGAGAAGATGCGGGCCGAGTGGAAGAAGCCGACCCTCGACCGCGACGCGATCTTGCGCCTGCACGACGAGATCGCGCAGGTGAAGGCGGCCCTCGGGAGGAAACGCCTCGAACGCCGGATCGAAGCCCTCTCGGCGCTGTCCCCCCAGCAACGGCAGCGCCTGGCCGACGCCCGGGCCGCCCACCACGCCAAGAAACACGGCAAGAAGCGCGGCAAGAAACGGGGGGAGAAGCGCGGCAAGAACCGCGGCGCGCGCTGACCCCCGTCCCGGCGCCCGTGCCCGGCCGCGCCGCGAGGTCGCCGCGAAGGACGCGGGGGCCACCGCGGCGCGGTCGTGCTACGGCACCTGGGCGGTCAGCGGCAGCAACACGCGCGTGCCGACGGCCCCGGGCACGGCCACGCGCGCATCGAAGGTCACGCGCCGCCCGTCCGGCGAGATCCACACGCCGTGCACGCCTGCGGCCTCGGGCACGGACAGGGCCGCGGGGGGGGCGCCCCCGCCGGGGGCGAGCCGCGCCACGGCCAGCACGGCGGCGCGCGAGCCGGTGGCGTCCTCGACCCGCATCACCGCGTGGTCGCCCGAGGCCGCCACGTGCGCGTGCGTCACGAACCCCTGGACCGGCAGCGCCCGCACGTCGAGGGACGCACCGTCGAGGGCGACGGTCTCGGGCACGAGGTTGCGCGGCGGCGGCCTGCGCAAGCGCTGTGCCACGCGACGGGCGAGCGCCCGGCGCAGGCCGGCAACGGCGAACACCGGTGACGGTACACCGTCGCCCACGACCAGCAGGTCCACCCGCCCGGCCTCCGCCGGCTGTGCGGCCGGCGCCACGCGCACGTCGAGCACGCGGGTCAACCCGTCGAGCACGCGCGGGTCCAGGTCGTAGACGAACCGCGGATCGTCCCGGTCGAGCACGGCGATCCGGTCCACCGGCTCGAGTTCCGAGGATCGCGGCCGCAGGACCGCCACCAGGAATCGTTCGTCGAGGAACCGGACCGGCCCGAGGTCGTAGCCGGGGACCATGCCGAGGGTGTCCGTCTGGCCAGAGGCCACGTCGAGGACGGCCACCGCCGCGAAGGCGCCGTACAGCCCGGGCACGGCCACGAGTCCGGCGAACGGCACCGCCGCGTCGAACCGCATGTTCGGGCGCGGCGGCGGCAGCGGCCCCACCTCGCGCGTGGGGCAGGCCCCCATGGCGGGATCGAAGCGGTAGAGCGTCGCAGGGGCATCGAGCCGGGTCAGGAGGAAGCTACCGCCGTCGTCGGCCGGAACGAGCCGCGGCCGCATGGACGCAGGGATCGTCCCGCCCGCGACCTCGGGGCACGCGACGGCACGCCCGCCCGGTTGCGTCAGGTGCAGGACGGACAGCGTGTCGTCGAGGTCGGCCCGCACGGTGACCGCGTCGGGGGTCTGGAAGTGGAACGAGCGCCCGAGCACGAGCCAGGAGCCATCGGGCAGGACGACGGAGCGGCCCGCGACGTACG
>JALSIN010000280.1 GCA_026989935.1 Polyangiaceae bacterium
GCCACCGCCTGCACGCCTTCGGGGCCCTCCCCGGCGACGAGCGCCTCGTAGCGTCGCTCCACCCGTGCGACCCGCTCGCGCGCCGCGGCGAAGCGCTCGAGGTCGTCGAGGCCGCCGGCCAGACGGTCGCGCAGGCGCACGAGCTCGATGGTGGCCGGGTCCGACGCACGCACGGGGGCGAGCGCCGGCTGCTCGAACATGGCCTCGAGCAGCGGCGCGAAGCGATCCGCGAGATAGGCCGGCGGCGGCCCGGCGATCGTCACGTGGTGGGGAAACGCGAGGTCGCCAGCGGAGACCACGGCGAAGGCTGAATCGTCCAAATTGATATCTTTTGGCTCCGTATCCACGCTGTCGAACGTCCCTGCCGCCGGGTCCACGAAGACCACGTGCCCGTACCCGTAGAGATCGGCCAGGGCCAGCAGCGCCTCGGTCTCCGAGGCCGGGACGGGGTCGAGTTCCGACTCGGCCTTGCGCAGCAGGGCGGCCCGCGTGTGCTCGTCGGCCGAAAACCCGGCGTCGCGCAGGACCGCGGCGGTCCCCACCGGCCGTTCCTTCGTCACGACGAGCACCTTGGCCGGGTCCTCCGGGTTGCCCCGGCCGCGCGGTCGCGTCATGTGCAAGACCGCCGCGGTCCCGGCGAGCACCGCGACCGCCGACAGCGCCACCACCTTGCCGCGGTGGATCGACCGCAGCGCCAGGGCCTCGGGCCGCGGAGACGACGGCGGCTGCACCATGCCCCAAGCATGACACAGGCTGCACGGCTCGACCGCGGCGCGCGCTGCGCCGCGCGCGCTACCGGGCGAGGGCCGTAAGACCGGCGCGGAGCAGCGGCGCGGCCGGCGGCGCCGGCGGGCCGGCCGGATCCATCCAGTCGGGGTGGTTCTCCCGGTACGCGAAGGCCTCGGGGTGGGGCATCAGGCCGAAGATCCGACCGGATGCATCGCAAAGCCCCGCCGCCCCCTCGGGGGACCCGTTGGGGTTGTCCGGCCACCGCGTCGTGGGCTCGCCGTCTTCGCCGGCGTAGCGCACGGGGATCCGCCCGGCCTCGGCAAGGCGCGGAAGCGTCGCCTCGTCCCCGAAGACGAGCTTGCCTTCGCCGTGGCGGGCCGGGCACTCGAAGACGTCACGGTCGATCCCGCGCGTGAAGATGCAAGGGCTGCGGCGGTCGATCCGCAGCCGCACCCAGGCGTCCCGGTACCCGAGACGGTCGTTCGCCGTCAGGCTGACCTGCTGGGGGGCGACGGGGTCCCCCGGTCGCCGGCCGAAGGCGGGGAGCAACCCCATCTTCACGAGGACCTGGAAGCCGTTGCAGATCCCGAGGATCGCACCGCCGTCGTCCACGAAGCGCACCAGGGCGTCGCCAAGCCGCGCGCGCAAAAGGTGGGCCAAGGCCCGCCCCGACGCGATGTGGTCCCCAAAGGAAAAGCCCCCGATGAAGATCACCATCGCCTTGTCGGCCAGGACCGCGGGACCGGCCGCCACCATGTCGGCGATGTGCATGGGCACCGGCTCGCCGCCGGCCGACGACACCGCGAACATCGTCTCCGCCTCGCAGTTGAGACCGTAGCCCGTCGGCACGAGGACCTTCGGTCGTTTGCCGTCATGCGCCACGGTCCACCTCCTCGGCGTGGAAGACGCGCCGCATCCGCTCGGCGTCCAGTTCGAATCCGCCCCCGCCGCGGACCCGGACCGCAAGGCGCGGCGGCCCGGCCACGACGGTGCCGAGGCGAAGGGCCACCGGGTCGGCGCGCAGCGCAGGCTCGTGCTCGGCGGGCGCGACCACCACGAACCGGCCGGGGGTCTCGCCGAACAGCAGCGAGCGCACGGCGGCCTCGTCGCCCGCAAGCTCGATCGCAAGCCCCAGGCGTGAGGCGAGGACCATGTGCGCCAGGCTCAGCGCCACCCCGCCGCGGCCGGGGGCGTGCGCCGTGCGGACGCCCCCCCGGTCCCGCAGCGCGACGAAGCGCCGGGCCGTCTCGACGCAGGCCTCGACCGGCGGCGGCGGCTCGGTCGGGCCGGGCGCCGTCCCGAAGGCCCGCTCGTACTCCGTACGCACCGGGCTGCCCGTATCGGGGCCAAGCAGGTAGACCACGTCCCCGGGGTGCGTAAGCCGCAGTTCCAACGCCTTGCGCACGTCGTCGATCTGTCCGAGCACGCTCACGAGCAGCGTGGGCAGGATGGAGATCTTGATCCCCTCGAACACCGCGTCGTTCTTCATGGAGTCCTTGCCGCTGATGAGCGGCAGGCCGAAGGCCACGCACGCGTCGAACAACCCCTCGCAGCAACGTACGAGTTGCCCGAGTTTGAAGCGGCCGTCGGGGGTGCGCTCGCTTTCGATGGGATCGGGCCAGCAGAAGTTGTCGAGCGCGGCGAGGCGGTCGAGGCGCGCGCCGGCGCACAGCACCCGCCGCACGCCCTCGTCCACCGCGGCCACCGCCATCAGGCGGGGATCGTAGGGGCCGTAGAACGGATGGATCCCCTCCCCGAGCACGATGCCCTCGTTGCGCCCGTGCCGCGCCCGCATGACCGTCGCGACGGCCGGCACGTCGCGGTGCACCCCCACGAGCGGCTTGATGACGGAAAGGCCCTTGACCTCGTGGTCGTAGCGGCGAACGTACGACGCAGCGCTGGCGAACCCGGGGCGCGCCAGCAGCCCGAGCAACGCCTCGTCGAGGGCGGGGCCGGCCGCCGCTGCGTCCCGGGGCGCACCGGCATCCCGGGGCGCCGGCGGCGACCAGGCGGCGCGAAGGTGCATCCTGGGCACGCCGTCGTGCAGGAACGAAAGCGGCAGATCCACCACGCGCGCGTCGCCGTAGAACACCTCGAACCGGCCCGAGTCGGTGAAGGTGCCCAGCACCGTGGCCTCCACGTCCCTTCGGCGGCACAGGTCGCAAAAGGCGTCGATGTGCGCCGGCGGGACGGCCACGGTCATGCGCTCCTGGGCCTCGCTGACCAGGATCTCCCAGGGCGCGAGCCCGGGGTACTTCAGCGGCGCCTTCGCCAGGTCGATCCGGGCCCCGCCGGAAAGCTCGGCCATCTCCCCCACGCTGCTCGAAAGGCCCCCGGCGCCGTTGTCGGTCATGCCGCTGAGCAGCCCCAGGTCGCGCGCTTCGGTCAGCGCGTCGAACATCATCTTCTGTACGAGCGGGTCGCCGAGCTGCACCGCGCGCACGGGGGCCGCCTCGGACAGGGCCAGGCTGGAGAACGTCGCCCCGTGGATCCCGTCCTTGCCGATGCGCCCGCCGACCATCACCACGAAGTCGCCGGGGCGCACGTACTTTTCGTGCGTCGGGCGCCCCGCCGTCTCCACCGGCATCACCGCCACCGTCCCGCAGAACACCAGGGGCTTGCCGGCGTAACACGGGTCGAAGATCTCGAAGCCCCGCATCATCGGGATCCCGCTTTGGTTGCCGCCGTCGATCACCCCGTGATGGACCCCGTCCCGGATCCGGCGCGGGTGCATCAGACCGGCCGGCAGGGCGTCGTCGTAGTCCGGGGGGCCGAAGCAGTACCCCCACACGTTCGCGAGCAGGTCCGCGCCGCGGCCGGTGCCGAAGCTGTCACGGTTGACGCCCACGATCCCCGTCAGCGCCCCGCCGTACGGGTCGAGGGCCGACGGGGAGTTGTGCGTCTCCACCTTGTAGACGAGATGGTCGGTCTCGGTGAACCGCACGACGCCCGCGTTGTCGTGGAACACCGACACGAGGAAGGGGGCCTGGGGTGGATCGAGGCCCTGCGCGGCCCGTGCCTGGGCCACCGCCCGTGTGGCTCCGCGGATGTAGGTGGCGAACAGGCCGTCGATGGGGCGCACGCGCCCGTCGGGGCCCTCGTAGTCGATGTGCGCCGCGAAGATCTTGTGCTTGCAGTGCTCGCTCCACGTCTGCGCCAGGCATTCGAGCTCGGCATCGGTCGGATCCCGGCCGCGGGTGCGAAAATGCTCGGCGATGGCCCGCATCTCGTCGAGCGACAGGGCCAGCATGCCCTTGCGCGAGATCTCGACGAGCGCCTCGTCCGACGCGCCGCGCAGGGGCACGGTCCGGACCGCTGGGACCTCGGTGGTACCCGGGCTCGGGATCTCGACGTCCCGCGCGCGCGGCGGCCGTTCGATGCAGACCGACTCGATGAGCGGGTTGTAGAGCACCTCGCGCGCGGCTCGCTCCACCTCGTCGCGCGCAAGGCCCCAAAACAGCACCTGCCGCCCGCTGGCAACCGTGCCACCGGTCGCACGCCCCAGGCAGTCGTCCACCACGCGTAAAACGGTGCGCCCCACCACGTCCGTCACCCCGGGCAGATAGCGGATCGTCACCACCCAAGGCGGCGCTTCCGCCTCGTCTACCCCGTCCGGCAGCGTACCGAAGACGCCCACCTCACTGACTGGATCGAGCAGCGCCCCGAGCACTCGTTTCGCCTCGTCGTCCGTCATGGCGACGTGCAACCAAAAGACCTTGCGCGTCCGCATGCGCGCGGGCGAAAGGCCCGTCCATGCGCGCAGCTTCCCGTACAGGTCACGGGCGAGCGAGTCGAGCGCGGGGCCGGCCCCCCAAACGCGCGGGTGCGCCTCGATCTCGATGCGTCGCTTCGCGGCGGAGAACGCCATGTCGCTTCGCCCTTTCCCACCCGGTCGCCCGCCCTGTCAAGGCGGGGCCCGCAAGCGCCCTGCGCCGCCGTACGACCCACGAAACCGCGGCCGGCGCCGATCACGGTCCACGGGCGTTGACCCATTCGGGTCTGGCGCGCTGGCTCAAATAGGTGTTCCCGGGGCACGATCGCCCCCTTTCCCAGGCCCCCGCCCCCACCGGAGCGGGCCGGGGCAGGTGTTCTCGTCCCACGATCCCGCGGCCGTGTGACTTGACACGACGTTGGATTCGATACACGATCCAAGATGCATGGCCGCGTTGGGCGTGCTTCCTGCATCCGTCCGCGGGGCCGTCAACAGACGGTGGGCATGCATCCCAACACTGCCATGCACGACGATTGGGGACTTGTGATGAGCCAATCCGAGGAAACACGATCCATGGGCGCCGACGACGAGTTCGTGGCGTCGATCCGGCAGGTGCTGCGCGAGGTCATCGAGCAACTCCCCGACGAGGCCACCCTCGGCGAACTCGTCGAGGCGGCCCGTGCGACGCCGATGATGACCCGGGCACTCAACCATTTCACCATCGCCGAACTCGTCGAGGCCTCCTGGCGTGCCCTGGCACACCGGCCCGAACCAGCCGAGAAGTCTTCGAAATTGGACGACCCGGCCCCGCAGGTCATCCGCCGCCGGGCCGACGTCCCCGACGGCGACGTGCGCGTCCTTACCTGCCTGGCGGAGCACGGCCCGGTGCGCGACTCGGAGTTGGCCACGCTCGTCAAGCTCACGAGCGACCAGACACGTATCGTCCTGCGCACGCTCCGTACCCGCGGCTTCGTGCACTTCGAGGGCAGCGGCGCGAAGCGGCGCGTTCGCATCACGCGCAGCGGTTCGGCGCACCTTCGCCGGCTCGCCCGCGAAAAGAAGGACTCAACGGCCGCGTCCGCATAGGAAGGACCGCCGAACACGAACGCCGGCCGACCCGATGGGGGCGGCCGGCGCCGTTGGGCGGAAACGCCCGGTCAGCCCGGGATCTGGATGCTCTCGCCGATGATGCCCGTCAGGCAGTCGATGGCGGCGGAGAAGTCCGTGTCGCAGATCGACTCGATGCAGCAGCGAATGTCCGTGGTGCCGTCCCCGTTGTCGATGTTGAGGGCCTCGCACACCTCCTTGACCCGCACCGGCGGGATCGCCTGGCCGGTGAAGCCCCCGTTTCCGTCCTCACCCGTGCAGCCCGGCCCGATGCCGAAGTCGAACTCCTTGTCGGCCGCGGTGACCCCGGCCATCCACTCGTCGGGGAGGATGTCGCCCCCAGGATACTGGCCATCGATCCAGTCGCGGTAGACCAGATCCATCACGCCCCCCATCGTGGGCTCGAAGGGCGGGTTCGGGTTGTGCTCGGTCACCTTCGGCACCCCCAGGATGCCGAGCATGATGACCTCCTTCTTCTTCGTCTCGCGCAGGTAGTCGATGAGGAAACCCGTGTAGCGATCGATGGGCTGGAGTTTGTCGTTCGCCGACGACGTGCAGTTCGAGTACACGCCGTTTTGGTCCGGGCCCGTGCACGTCACGCCCGCGTTCCAGCACACGGCGCTCGTGGGTTTGGGCATGTTGTCGTCCGGATCGACCTCCTGGAACATCGGATCGTTCATGACCGACGGATCCTTGATGGAGCAGTCGGCCTCGTCCGTCACGATGACGATGGCGAGCAAGGCGCCGTCGCGCAGGAACGGCTCGCCGCCCTTGTTCCAGGGCGCGTCCGGGTTGAGCGCCTGCATCATGTTCTCCAGCGGCGACTCGTAACCGCATCCGTCGATGCCCTGGGGACCGAGGCACGCCAGCGCCTGCGCCACCTCGCTGTCGTCCTGCCCGTCGTTGTTGATGTCCGCCGGCGGCACGTCGGGGATGTTGTTCTCGTCCTGTCCCGGGCCCCAGAAATGGATGAACGGGTTGCCCTGGGGAACGACGTCCATCGGGCACACGTTCGTGCATGCCTGCGGCACCATGACCGGGTTGTTCGGATCGAGCCCGGTGAACCGATCGATCCGATCGTTGCACCCCGTGGTGATGGGGGCCCCCTTCTCCGGCTCGTGCTTCTGGAAGGGCGTGCACAACTGGTTGCCGAAGTCCGTGGTGGTCACCATGATCTGGACGTCCGGGTTGACCATGTTGCCCTCGGAGTCCTTCAGTTCCTCGAGCCGCTGGATGAGCAGCGGGAAGTTGCGGGCGAGGTTCTCCTGCTCCTCGGCCATCGTGCCGGAGTTGTCGATCACGAACAGGAGATCGATCTTGTCCGTGCAGCCGATGTCCGCGTTGCAGCCCATGCCACCGCTGGTCTCCTGCTGGCTGTCGAACTTGACCGTCGTGTCCCCGGTCGTGGAGGTGGATCCCGCTGTCCCCGCCGTAGCCGGCCCCACGGAGGTCATGCCCGTGGTGGGCTGCGTGGTGGACGAGGTGGTCTCCTGGCGACCGCCGTCTCCACAGCCGACCGTCACGAGGCCGACCGCCGCGAGGGAGGCAATTACAAGGGTTCGTGTCATGGTGTCTCGTCGTTCCTTGAGGTGATGCGTTCGTGGGACGATGAAGGAGCGCCGGGCACCGCAGGCCCCCACCCCGTGGGGCTCACCATACCAAAACCAGCCCCGGCGTGCGCGATCGCACCCCGCCGCGCTCGGTCCCGCCTGGGTGAAAAGGGCAAAACCTGGAGCCATCGGCGCTAGGGAACGAAGTTTATGAGGCGGCCGGGCACGACGACGACCCGCCGGGGGGCGTTGCCCCCAAGGTGGCGGCGAACCTCGGGCGCTCGCTGCGCCAGCGCCACCAGTTCGTCCCGCGAGGCCCCCACCGGCGCCGCGATCTCGGCGCGCTTCTTGCCCGCCACCTGCACGACCAGCGAAAACGTGTCCGACGCGAGGGCCGCCTCGTCGGCCTCGGGCCAGGAAGCGTGCGCGATGCTGTCCGCGTGGCCCAGGGCGTGCCAGATCTCCTCGGCAAGATGAGGCGCAAACGGCGCAAACAGGCGCGCGAAGGCATCGGCCGCCATCCGCGGGACCGGTTCGCCCTCTCGGACCAGGTCGCGCACGAACACCATCAGGGCACTGATCGCGGTGTTGAACGCGAGCTTCTCGATGCGATCGGTCACGTCCGCGATGGTCCGGTGCAGCAGCCGGCGTTGCCGGTCCGTCCCCTCCCCCTCGGCCAGGGGCCGCAGCCTGTCCCCGCCATCCGCCTCATCGAAGAAGAGGCGATAGACGCGACTTAGAAACCGGTGGATGCCGGCGACGCCTTCGGTCTGCCACGGCGCGCTGTGCTCGAGCGGCCCCATGAACATCTCATAGACGCGCAGGGTATCCGCCCCGTACTCGGCGACGACCTCGTCGGGGTTTACGACGTTGCCGCGGGACTTGCTCATCTTGTCCCACTGGATCTCCACCGGTTCGCCGGTAGCCGCCACCACGTAGACGAGCTCCCCCCCCGGGCCGTCACGGCGCTCCACCTCGTGCGGCAGGTACTGCACGGGCTTGCCGTCCGGCCCGCGGCGCCGGTCCTTCGGCACGAACGTCGCTCCCAGGATCATCCCCTGGTTGACGAGCCGGCGGAAGGGCTCGTTCGTCGAGACGTACCCCAGGTCGTACAGCACCTTGTGCCAAAATCGGCTGTAGAGCAGGTGCGAGACCGCGTGCTCCACCCCGCCCACGTACAGGTCCACGGGCATCCAGTAGCGCTCGGCCTCGGGCGAGACGAAGTGTTCGTCGTCGTGCGGGGCGCAGTAGCGCAGGTAGTACCAGCACGACCCCGCCCACTGGGGCATCGTGTTCGTCTCGCGCCGCGATCCGTCGGGCAGCGCCACCCAATCCTTGGCCTTCGCAAGCGGCGGCTCGCCCGTCTCGGAGGGACGAAAGTCGTCGAGCTCGGGCAGCGTGACCGGAAGTTCCTCCTCGGGCACGGCCTCGACCGTGCCGTCGGGGCGATGCACGAGCGGGAACGGCTCGCCCCAGTAGCGCTGCCGCGAGAAGAGCCAGTCCCGCAGCTTGTACGTGACCCGCCGGCGCCCGGCGCCCTTCGCCTCCAGGACCTCGATCATCTTCGCCTTGGCCTCAACGGTGGCGAGCCCCTCGATGGCCGGCGAATGGACCGCGACCCCCGGCTCGCAGAAGGCCTCGGCCTGCACGTCCACGGCGCGACCATCCGCGGGCGCCACCACCTGGACGATGGGCAGGCCGAATGCGCGCGCGAAGGCGTGGTCGCGGTCGTCGTGGGCCGGCACCGCCATGATGGCGCCCGTGCCGTACCCCATCAGCACGTAGTCCGCGATCCAGATGGGGATCTTCGCGCCCGACAGGGGGTGCACGGCGTACGCCCCGGTGAACACCCCCGTCTTCTTGCCCTCGACCGACTCGGCCTGGCGCTCGCGCTCGGTGCGGTGCAACGTGCGATCGACGTAGGCCGCCACCGCCGCCCGCCGGTCCGGGGTCGTGATCGCCTCCACCAGCGGGTGCTCGGGCGCGAGCACCATGTACGTGGCGCCGTAGAGCGTGTCCGGGCGCGTGGTGAACACCGTGATCCGGTCGTCCGGCCGGCCGTCCACGGCAAAATCGATCTCCGCCCCCTCCGAGCGCCCGATCCAGTTGCGCTGCATCTCGATGAGGTTCTCGGGCCAGTCGAGCCCGTCCAGGTCGGCGAGCAAGCGCTCGGCGTAGGCCGTGATCCGCAGCATCCACTGGGTCATCGGCTTGCGCACGACCTCGTAGCCCTGCTCGACGTACTCGGCCACCTCCTCGTTCGCCAGCACGATCCGAAGCTGCGGGCACCAGTTGACCGGCGCGTTCGTGAGATAGGCCAGGCGGTACTCGTCCTGGTAGGCGCGCACGGCCTTCGGCCCCTTGGCCGCCACCTCGGGCGGGATCGGCAGGTCCTCGATGGGCCGGGCCCTGTTCTGCTCGGGATCGAACCAGCTTCCCCAGATCTTGAGGAAGATCCACTGCGTCCACTTGTAGTAGCGCGGGTCCGTCGTATTGATCTCCCGCGACCAGTCGTAGGAGAAGCCGAGGCGCTTGCACTGCCGGCGGAAGTTGTCGGCGCACCGCTTCATCTGCACCGCCGGATGCGTGCCCGTCTTCATGGCGAAGCGCTCGGCCGGCAGCCCAAAGGCGTCCCACCCCATCGGGTGCAGCACGTTGTACCCGCGCATCCGCTTGTACCGCGCCACGATGTCCGTCGCCGTGTAGCCCTCGGCGTGGCCCACGTGCAGTCCGTCCCCCGACGGGTACGGGAACATGTCGAGCACGTAGTACTTGGGGCGGTCCGGATCGATCTCGGCCCGGAAGGTCCGTCGCTCCTCCCAGAAGGCCTGCCAGCGGGTCTCGATGGCTTCGTGGTCGTAGGGCATGGGCCGCGCAACGCTAGCAAACCCGGCCGCCGGCGCCCACGCGGCGGCGCGGGGGAGCGCGGGACGGCCGTAGAGCGGGGCCAACCCGTTACGGGCGGCGCCGCACTGCGTCGAGGCTCACCACGGGGGCATCGCCGAGGACGCGCGCCTCGTGGACCGCCCCCCGGGGCACCGGGAGGGCCTCGCCCGGCCCGAGGACGTGGCGGGTCCCCTCGAGCACGATCTCGAACGTCCCCGAGACGACCGCGTCGATCTTGTCCACGGCGTGCGTGTGCGGCGGAAAGTGCGTGCCCGGGGGATAGACGTAGCGGGTCACGTCGTACCCGGCCCCCTCCAGCTCGCGGCGAAGGCGCGCCTCGATTGCGTCCGGGGGCTCGTCCGGCATGGGTCGTCTACGCCGCCCGACCGCGGCGCTGGATCCAACGATAGACCGGGATCGCCGCCGCGACGAGCCCCGCGTTCGCCGCCACGGTCCACGGCGAGGCGACCGCGTACGATGCGACCATCGCGATCGCCGCCGCACAGAAGACCAGCACCCACAGGGGCGCCGCCCGCACGCGGTAGGGGCGGGGCAGGTCGGGGGCGCAGCGGCGCAGTCGCAGCACGCCCACCACGCAAAGGGCGTAGAAGGGCCAGATGACCAGGACGAACTGGTCGGCGAGCTGGGCGAACGTCCGCGCCAGCACGAACAGCGCCCCCAGCCCCACCGACAGGTCGATCGCCGCGGCGGGCGAGGCGTGCTTCGGGTGCACGCGGGCGAGCGCCCTGGGCAGCAGGCCGTCGGCGGCCATGGCGTAGAACACCCGCGGGCCCGTCATGAGGGAACCGTTGAGACACCCGAGGGTGCTGACGGCCACGAGGGCCGCCACCCAGCGCTCGGCCGGCGCGCCGAACACGGCCCCCGCCGCATCGGCCGCGACCAGCGGCGAGTGCGCCACGGCGTCGAGGGACAGCACCCGCAGGTAGCCCACGTTGACGAGCCCGTAGACGCCCACGACCACCGCCGTTCCAATCAGGAAGGCCAGGGGCAGGTTGCGCGCCGGCCGGCGGATCTCGCCGCCGACGAAGCCCACATCGGACCATCCATCGTAGGACCAGAACACGGCCGCCATCGCCGCTCCGATCCCAGCGACGCCGGCTACCGGAGACGAGGACGGCGACGGGGCGGTCGGCCCCGATCCACCCGCCGTGATCGCGACGGCCGCCAGGATCACCAGCGCCGCGATCTTGATCACCGTCGTCACGTCCTGCACGGCGGCGGCGCGGTGGATCCCCCGGCGCCCCACCGCTCCCATAGCGACGAGCAGGCCGGCGGCGACCCACTGGCTCGTGGGGATCCCGAGCCCGGACGGGGCGTCCGCCGCGCCCAGCGCCCGCAGCCCGTACTCCGCGGTCGTCACGGCGATCGCCCCGTAGGCCGCCGGGCGCAGCACCACCAGTTCGGCCCATCCGAACGCAAACGCCACCCGGCGCCCATAGATCCGGCGCAGATAGGCGTAGATGCCCCCGGTGTGGGGCAAGGCGGCGCCAAGCTCGGCGAGGCACAGGGCGCCGGCGAGCGCCACGAGCCCCCCGGCGGCCCACGCCCCCAGGAAGGCCGCGGGCGTACCCGCCCGCTCGGCCACGACGGCGGGCGTCCGGAAGATCCCGCTGCCGATCGTCGAGCCCACGAGCACGAAGATCGCGCTGGCGAGCCCCAGGCGGCGCGGCAACCGTTCGGCGCGGTCCGGCACGTCGCCGCGAAGCGTACCCGACCCGCCCGCGGTTTTCGGGTGCGAGGCCAGGCCGGCCCTGCACCTCGTCCACACGGCCCAACGGCCCCGGGTGTACCCCCGGAGGCGGGGACACGGGAGGCGACCTCGCGGCCCAGCGGCTCGGCAGGCACGGATCGGACGCGCACGTGCCGCGCAACAGGCTCATGGGGTCTGAAACGGAATCGGCCTCTGGACCCGCGCCCGGTCCCCCCGGCACGGGGCGTCACTCACGCTGCCCCCACGGGCCGGCCGGGGGATGGCCTCGAACCGCGTACCCAGGCCGGGGTGCACACCCCCCCCCCGCGCGACATCTGCGATCCTTCCCTCATGACGGCCAGACGCAAAGCGCGCGAACCTCGGTCGTGTCACAAACCATGCCCTCGGGGCATGGGGCACTCGGGGGGGCAGAACATGTCTCAATCCGACTTCATTTGGGCCAGATACAAACGGTACGACCAGGACCAGGATCGCAGATCATCCCTTCGGGGCATGGGAGGCCCGGGGGGTCGCAGAACATGCTGCAATCCGACTCGACATCTTCGAGCTTCATGAACTCACAAAACACCTCGGCACCCTCCGATTCTGGATACGCACACGATTCGTACTGGGGATGACTCTTG
>JALSIN010000281.1 GCA_026989935.1 Polyangiaceae bacterium
CGGAGGGGGGCTGGTGGTGGGGGGGGCGTCCTTCGGCGTGGTGGGTGTGCCCTTCGTGGCCGCCGGCATCGAGGGGGCGGGTGGTGTGGGACGAAGGCGCTGTGCGGCCGCTTCGGGGTCGTGCGACAGGTAGCGCTCTCCAATCGCCGCCGCCCGGGCCGGCGGCATCGCGGCCATGAGCTTGGCCGCCTTGCGTTGGTTTTCGGTGGCGAGGGCCAACAAGACGTCCTGGGCGTCCTGTTCGCTCATGTTGGCCACGATGGAGGCGCCGCCCTGGGGCGTCATCCCGGCCAGCAAGCCGGCGAGGGCCTGGATGCGGGCGCGTCTTCGCCGGCGTGCCTCCTCGCCTTCCCCGAGCTTTTTGTCCAACTCCGCCATGAGGTCGGCGATCTTGGCGAGGCGTTCGTCGAGTTCCTTGCGCGCGCGCTCGATCGCCGCACGTTCCTTGGCGAGCGCGAAGGTGGTGTCGGCCTGGGACGCAAGCGTGGTGCGGGTGCGGGCGGCGAGGTCGGCGTGAGCCCGTCGCAGCGGATGCTCCTCCGGCAGGTCCTCCATCCAGGCGGGCAAGTCGCTGGAGATGGCCATGTTCTCGCCGACCGGATCGGTCGCCGTCTTCGCTTCTTCTCGTCCCGATCCGCCGATCGATCCACCACCGGATGTACTGGTCGTACCACCGGACGTCGTGTCCGTCACGTCGCCGGGGATGTCTTCCTCCGCCGTGGAGGAACAAGATGCGGGCGCGAGCGCGAGCGCGCCGACCAGGACGAGGCGTGTGCCACGGCGCAGCATGGACGCCAGCACCCACTCGTCGAGCTCTCGCGCCTCCTCACGTGCCGCGCGGTCCGCCTCCAGGGCGTCGCGCCGGGCAACTGCGGCCTCGCGCCGGGCGACCTCCACCTCGGCGGCCGCCAGGGCCTTTTGCTGCGCCCGTACGAACTCGTCGCTTTGCTGCGCGCGGGTGTGTGCGGCCCATACCGCGGCAGAGACCAGATCGCACTCGGTCGCGTGGCGGATCGTTCCGATCCGTCGCAGCCCTTCGGCCACGGCTCGCTCGTGGGATCGGGCCCGCCGTTGGTCGGCCCTTGCGGCGGCCAGGCGCGCGCGGGCGCGGTTTCGGGCGAAGATCCGGACCCGCAGCAGGCGGTCGAGGGCGCGTTTCATCGCGGCATACCCTCCGTCAGACTCACCATCGCGCGGACCACCTCGGGAAAGGGGGTGGGGCCGTCTTCTTGGCGCAAGAAGTCGCCGATCGCCTCGCGCCGCGCCATCGCGAAGTCCAAGTGCGGGGCGACGCCCTTTTCGTAGGCCCCGATGGCGCGAAGCTCTTCGGCCTCTTCGAGGTCGGCGATCAGCCGACGCATGGCGCTCGCGACGGCGTGGTGGGCCGGCTGCAGCACCCGGTCGGCCACGCGTGAGACGGACTGCGTCACCTTGATCGCCGGAAAGTGCCCGCGTCCGGCCAGATCGCGCGACAGCACGATGTGCCCGTCGAGGATCGCGCGGGTCGTGTCGGCCACGGGATCGCGCGGGTCGTCGCCTTCGACCAGCACCGTGTAGATCGCGGTGACGCTGCCGCCCCCCGGGTAGGGACCCGCTCGTTCGAGCATTCGAGGCAGGGCGGTGAATACCGACGGGGGGTACCCGCGGGTGGCCGGCGGTTCCCCGAGGGCGAGTCCCACCTCGCGGCCGGCCATGGCGAACCGCGTCAGGCTGTCGAGCATCAGAAGTACGGTGCGCCCGGTGGCGGCGAAGTGCGCCGCGATCGTGTGCGCCACGAGGGCCGCGCGCATCCGGTCCACGGCGGCGCGGTCGGATGTCGCGACGACCGTTACCGTCGAGCGTCGCGCCTCGGGGGGCAGGATGTGATGCAGGAACTCGCCGACCTCCCGCCCGCGCTCGCCCACCAAGGCAAGCACGCGGACCTGTGCGTCGGCTTGGCGGGCGAGTCGGCCGAGCAGGTGTGACTTTCCGACCCCCGGCCCGGCGAAGATCCCGATCCGTTGCCCCCGGCCCAGGGTCAACAAGCCGTCGATGGCGCGGAGCCCCACGAGAAGTGGCGTGTCGATGGGGGGACGGTCGAGTGCCGGCGGCGGCGGCGCGCGCAGGGGGCGGCGGGTGAACGGACCGGCGAGGGGGCCGTTTTCGCGGTCGATCGGTATGCCGTCGGGGCCGAGGACGCGGCCGAGCATGGCGTCGGAGCAGGCGACGAAGCGCGCCCCTTCGAGGCGTTCCACCCGGCTGGCGGTCTGCACCC
>JALSIN010000282.1 GCA_026989935.1 Polyangiaceae bacterium
ATCCCCCTCAAGCTTACCGCCGTCGCCGCCGAGCCCCACCTGACCGTCACGGCCTACCTCTACGGGCAGACGTACTTCGTCCCCGACGGCCACCCCATCGCGAAGGTGGATCCCGACGACATCTCCCGCGACCGAAGCGGGCGCAAGAACTACCCCATGGTCCTCGCCCGCACCATCGACGAGGCCGGCCGCGACGCCTTCGTGGTCGAGTACGCCGACGCGTCGCCCACGGCGAACCCGTCGCCCGCGGACGACCCCTCCGGCTGCTGCACGGCCGGGTTCGACCTTTGCGGCATCGAAAACGACGGGCAGTGCCAGTGCCCGGCCTCGACCTACGACACGAGTGACTGCGAGGCAGTCCCCGGCGTGCTCGACGCCGTGGAGACGCTCGAAGGCTTCCGCATGAAGTACCTCTACCTCACCCGCCTCACCACACGCCTTTCGGCCGAGGAGATGACCTTCGACCCCGCCTTCGAATCGACCCCCGTCCGCCCCTTGTCCACCGACCCGGCCGGCACGTACGTCGATCTCGACGGTTGCACGGCCGACGTGATGGCGCCCGAGACGGCCGCCTGGGTGGACGCGGTGGAGGATTGCGCGGCCGTCTACTGTGACCACGGCCAGTGCGTGCAGACCGAGCAAGGGGTCGGCTGCGCGTGCGACGCGGGGTACGTGGCCCGGGTGTTCACGGACCTCGACGGCGCGCGCTCGGTCACCTGCGTGCCGCAGGATCCACCGGTGGTCCTCGACAAGGACATCGCCCTGCCCGATCCCTGCGCAGGGGTGGACTGCGGCCCCGCCGGCGTCTGCCACGACCTGGGTGGCTTTGCGGCCTGCGCCTGCGGCGGTGCCACCGCCGCCGTGGTGCGCGAGGACCCGCAAAGCCTCGTCCCGCAGTGTCACCCCATCGTCGAGATGTCCAACGCCCCCGGCGCCGAGAACTTCTCGGCCGTGCGCGCGGCGATCCCCGTGTGCTTCGCGCCTCCGCCGGAGGACTGCGGTGGCCTCGGCTGGCTCGAGCCGCGCCCCGTCACCGAGTTGGCGCCCAACGGCGTCGTGTGTGACAGCTCGCTGCCCGCCGACCCCTCGCGCCTGGTGCCGCCGCCTCTTCCCGACCCGGACATCTGCGAGCCTGGCGGCGACGGCGGCCAGGGCACCGCCTCGAGCTCCGCAGGCGGTGCATCGGGCCAGGGCGCCTCGGGCGGGATCGAGTCCGGGGGCACGCCCAGCGACGGCATGGGGGCCGGCTGCGGATGCCGGTCCGAACCGACCAGGCCCGCGCCCCTCGCCCTTTTGACCCTTGCGGCGCTGGCCCGCCGCCGGCGCTCGCCGGCGGCGCCCCATTGACGGACGGGCGCCAGCGTCTCGTTCCCCCTTCCACCACCTCGACACGAAAGGCCGCACCATGTCGAATCGCTCCCTCGCCCCCAACCATGTCGCGTGGCTCGCCGCCGCCGCGGGTCTGGCCGTCGCAGGCGCTCCCCGCCCGGCCGATGCCTGCGGTTGCCTTTCGCCCCCGGCCGTCGTCGAGGGCGAGTTCGCGGTCAACCAGCAGGCCGAGCAGATCCTCTTCGAGGTCGGCGAGTCCACCGTCACCGCTCACGTCCTCATCCGCTACCAGGGCGACCCGGCCCAGTTCGCCTGGATCGTCCCCGTCCCCAACCAGCCCCAGCTCGCGATCACGGAGCCCGCCGTCTTCGCCCTCCTCGACGAGCTCACGGCGCAGAACGTCGCCGTCCTCGATGACTCGGCCTGCCCCGAGCCGGCCTACGTCTGCCGGCATCACTTCGATCCGTGCGACGACGGCGACGACGGCGGCACGGGTGGCGCGTTCGTCGCGCCAACGGACGCAGACGGGGGCGACGAGCCACCCGGCGGCGTGGACGTCCTCGACATGCAGGTCGTCGGAGACTACGAGACCGTCACCTTCGCCGCCTCCGACGCCGCCCTCGCCGTCCAGTGGCTGCAGGACAACGGCTTCGTCGTCAACGACACCATGACCCCCTACATGCAGCCCTACATCGACGCCGGCATGGTCTTCGTCGCCGCCAAGCTCGTCGCAGGCGCCGGCCTCGACGCGATCAAGCCCCTTTCCATGACCTACCAGGGGACCACCCCCATGATCCCCCTCAAGCTTACCGCCGTCGCCGCCGAGCCCCACCTGACCGTCACGGCCTACCTCTACGGGCAGACGTACTTCGTCCCCGACGGCCACCCCATCGCGAAGGTGGATCCCGACGACATCTCCC
>JALSIN010000283.1 GCA_026989935.1 Polyangiaceae bacterium
CGTGGAAGTCGTCACCAGGCTCGATCACCTGCTCGAACTCCCACCGCCGAAAGAGCCCGGGCAGCCTCAGCCACTCGTTTGTGCTCACGGTCGATGTCCTCCTCGGCGACGCCGCGCTCGCTGGCGACCTCGCGCCGCGCCCGAGCGATGAGCTGGTCCGCCAGCGCATCGGCCAGGATCTCGACCGCCAGGGCGGCCTCGCGCTCCGCATCCGGGTGCGGCTTACGGATGACCTCGATGTGGAGCGGCTGCGGCACTTCGCGTCCTCGTCGTTGACCGGCCGCCGGCCCCATGCCGCGCGGCTCGGTGGGGGCTATGAGCAGGAGCGGTGCCAGCCCCGGAAGAGGTCACGAAAAGCGAGGAACGACAACGGGTTACGACGACCGAGGCGGCGCGCCGGAGCTCTGCCGAAGCTCTCCGAACCGCCTTGCTCGCGGCGGGCGTTCGATTGGACCGGGAGGCGTGCCCGTTGGACCGGTCAGGCCGTCCGTTGGACCGGGAAACGTGCCCGTTGGACCGGGAAAGCGGTCAGTTGGACCGGGAATGGCCCGCAAGGTGGACCACCGGGCGTGGCACGCGAGGCTTGACGTGGGAGCTGCCAGGCCGTAGATTGAGGTGTGAGTAAGATGTTGCTCACGAAGGAGACCCCAGATGTCCCGATTCCAGGCCAAGACGAACGCGGTGCTCGACGCGGAGCTGGAGGATCTCCGGCGTCGTCTCGGGCTCAGGACCAACCAGAAAGCCGACCTCCTGCGGGAGCTCACGGCGCTGGCTGCCTGGGTCGTCCGGCAGGCGGCCGAGGGGCGTTCTGTGGTCGCCCGCGGCGACAACGACGTGCGGGAGCTCGAGCACCCGGTGATCGAGCGGATCCGGCGACGCCACGACCAGGGCGCGGGCTCGCCGCTTCGCCTCGAGCTCGACGACGACGAGACACGCCGCCTGGCCGAGATCCTCGACCGAGGCTTTGACCCGCCGCCCGCGCTGATCGCTTGCCTGCGCCGGCTCGCCGATCCGAAGCGGAAGGCTCCGGAGCTCTCCTGGTCAGACGCGTCGGCCTGACCGGATGCCGACGCCCCGCATCGAGGCGCTGGAGCGCCGGCATCGCTCCTTGCTCAAGGGCTTCCGCAACCAGGAAGCGTCGCTGGTGGAGTACCTGCGGCGCTTCGCTCTACGTCACGCGGAAAAGGACCTCTTGTCGCGGACGTACCTCGCGATCGACGAGAAGGAAGGTGTCGAGCGCATCGCCGGCTACTTCAGCCTCGCCACCGTCAGCGTCGAGCACGCGTCGGTCGAGGAGATCCCTGCGCTCTCGAAGCTGCCCCGGTTCCCCGTCCCCGGCGTTCTGCTCGCTCGGCTCGCGGTCGACGAGCGCGTCCAGGGCCAGGGCCTCGGCCGCTACCTGTTCGAGGAGGCCCTCGGGCTCGCCCTGGAGCTCGCGACCTCCGGCCCTGTGGCGTTTCGCCTCTTCGTGACCGACGCGATCAACGAGGGCGCCGTCCAGTTCTACGAGCGCTTCGGGTTGGCGCGCCTGTCCGATGCGCTCCCAGCGCGCATGGTGCTCGACATCAAGCCGTTGCTCGGGGAGCCTGGGCGATGAGACCGGCGTGCGAAAGGAGTCCACGTGAACCCAGATGATTTCGGGAAGCCGTTCGAAGGAGTAGCCAAGTCCTATGACGAGGTGCGGGACCTCATCCACGGCGTCTTTGACAAGTGGTCAGCACAAGGACGTCTCTTCACCTGGCGTGGCCAGGTTGATGCGAGCTGGCCGCTCCATAGCTCGCTCTACCGCCGTCTCCTATGGACGATGGGTGGTGCCAAAGCTCCCGACGAGAAGATTCTGTATGAACGTGAGGGAGACATCCTTGCGGACGTCCACCGCTGGGGACTCCACATGGGAGAACGCGGGCGCCTATCGATCCTCGGCCAGCTGGCAATGCTTCAGCACTATGGAGCCCCGACACGGCTCATCGACGTGACCTTCAACCCGTTTATCGGCTTGTGGTTTGCCGTGGAGAAGAAGTGGGTCAACGGCGAGCCGAAATACGAGGATACTGACGGACGACTCTTTGCCATTGATGTCTCGGACCGATTGATCAACGAGAACGGAACCTACCGAGCGTGGGAGGTGGTGGCCCTGCCCCGTTTTGTTGGACAACTCCGATAAGGCAGAATGATGTCCCGAAGCATGTCCAAGAAGAAGTCATCAGGAACCCGAAGGCGGTTTACCGCCGAGTACAAGGCCGAGG
>JALSIN010000284.1 GCA_026989935.1 Polyangiaceae bacterium
GGCGCCGGCGGTGTTCGACAGGTAGGCCGTCCCCACCTGGCGCCCCACGTCCTTCGCCCCCCGGCCCAGCAGCCCCACGAGCAGCGGGAACTGGTAGCCCGCCACGAGGGAAGGCAGGAACACGCAAAAGCCCGCCACGAGGGCCCAGCCCGCCACGAGCCCGTCGAAGCCGAGCAGGTTCCACGTACGCACGCCGTAGGCCACGGCCACGAGGGCGTCGCCGGCCAGCAAGGGCAGCCCGAGCGCCGCCGCCTCGAGGGCGCACGACAGGGCGAAGCGCCCCGCGGTCGGCACCGCCTGCGCGGCCCCGCGGCCGTACAGGCGCGCCCCGATCCCGATCCCGGACAGCGCCACCACCAGCACCAGCCCGAACCCGTACACCGAACCACCGAGCAACGGGCCCAGCATCCGCGTCCAGACGATCTCCATGGCGAAGAACACCAGCCCCGTCACGAACGCCGCTGCGTAGACGACCCGGGGGGACACCGCGACCGCAGCGTCCCGCGCCGGCGCCTCGTCCCGCGCCGGCTCGGCGCGCGGGGTCTCGGCGGGCGCGGTCCGTCCCACGGCCCGGGCCACGACCCCGATGAGGGCCGCGACCAGCGCGGCGATCCAAAGGGACGTCCGCACCCCGAAGATCTCGATCATCCAGAAGGTCGAAAGCGCCGCGCCGGCCACCGCGCCGAGGGTGTTCGCGCCGTACAACAGCCCCATGCGGCGGCGGGCGGCGTCGCCGGCGCGCTCGGCGGCCCGGACGATCGCCGGCAAGGTCCCGCCGAGCAGGAGCGTCGGCGGCAGCAGCACGCCGGCGGCGAGCACAAGGCGCAGGAGCGTGGCGACGGGGCGGCCGAGCTCGGGCTCCCCGCCGGCGGCCAGGTAGACGAGGCGCACCCCGTCCACGAGCCAGGGGGAGAGGGCGGTGAGCACCGCGGCGGCGAGCTCGAGGGTGCCGTAGAGCACCAGGGGCCGGGCGCTGCGATCGGCGCGTCGGCCGAGCAGGTGCCCGCCGAGGCCGAGCCCGCCCATGAAGATCGCCAGCACCGCCGCGGACGCGGCCGTGGACGCCCCGAACACCAGCCGAAGCGACCGCGTCCAGACGAGCTGGTACACCAGGGCGCAGGCCCCCGACACCACCACGAGCGCCACGTAGAAGGAGAAGCGTGGGTGGCGGGCGGGCACCTTCCGCGATGGTACCCGAGTCGAGCGTCCCGATCGCGGTGCACACGACCGCCCGGTCGAGCGGGCGCCCCCTCGGGCGCGCCCGCGGGACCTCGCCGGCGCAGCACGGTCCCAGGCCCGGCGGAAGGAGGGATCACCCGATTCAGGCGCCGTGCCGATCCCACCCGTGGGGCCACAACACCTCGACGAGGGTCAGCCCGTGGGGCGGCGCCGTGGGGCCGGCGTCGCGGCGATCCCCGGTGGTCAGCGGCCGCAGGGCCCGCGCCGGGTCGAAGCGCCCGCGGCCCACGTCGTACAGGGTGCCGGCGAGGATCCGCACCATGTTCTTCATGAAGGCGTCTCCCTCGACGGTGACCTCCACGAGGGGTTCCCCCGCCCGCTCCACCGCCGCGATCTCGATCCGCCGGATCGTGCGCACGGTGGTGCGGGCCTGGCAGTCCGCGGCGCGAAAACCCGCGAAGTCGTGGCGGCCCACCAGGCCCGCGGCGGCCCGCCGCATCGCGGCCACGTCGAGCGGTCGCCCCACCCGGTAGGCCCAGCGGTCCACGAACGGGTGGCGCGCGCGGGCCGTGGCGAAGACGTAGCGGTAGCGCTTGCCGCCGTTGTCGCGGCGGACGTCGAGCCCGGCGTCGATCCACCCGGCGTCGCGCACGGCGAGATCGGCGGGGAGGCGGTCGTCGAGGGCCTTGCGCACACCCGCCGGGGGGATCGGAAGCGGGGGCACGAAGGCGGCGAGCTGGCCGAGGGCGTGGACGCCGGCGTCGGTGCGCGAGGCGAAGGACACCCCGACGGCCCGGCCGTACAGGCGTTCGAGGGCGCCGGCCAGCACCGAGGCCACGGTCCGCACCCGGTCGCGGCCGCCGGGCCCCGTCTGGCGCGCGCTGCCGTGGAACGCGGCGCCGTCGTAGGAAAGCCGCAGCGCGATGGCGCGTGTCTCGGTCACCGGTCCGCGCGGACGAGGTGGTAGGCGGCCTCGGAAAAGCCCGTGACCCCGAGTTCCTCGAAGCGGCCCGGCATCTCGGCGTCCTCGACGCGTTCGAGGGGGGTGACCTCGAA
>JALSIN010000285.1 GCA_026989935.1 Polyangiaceae bacterium
GGCCTCGAACAGGATGCAGCCCACCGCGTAGACGTCCGACGCCACCGTGGCGGGCCTGCCCGCGGCCTGCTCGGGCGCCATGTAGTCGGGCGATCCCATCACGAGGCCCGGGGCCGTCTGCGCCCTCTCGTCGAGCGACTTGCAGATCCCGAAGTCGAGCACCTTGACGAAGTCCGGGTCCTTGCCACGCGCCACGAGAAACACGTTGTCCGCCTTGAGGTCGCGGTGGATGATCCCCGCGTCGTGGGCGGCGGACACGGCCCGGCACACCTGCGACACGATATGAACGACCCGCTCGATGGGAAGAGCGCCCTCGCGTCGCAGCAGGGCCCCGAAGTTCTCCCCTTCGAGCAGTTCCATCACGAAGTAGGTCTCCCCCGCCGGCGTCGTCCCGATGTCCCACACGTCCACGATGTTCGGGTGCCCCGTGGCCGTCGCCGCGCGCGCCTCCCGTTCGAACCGCGCCACGATGTCGGGGTCGCGCGTGTAACGGCGATGCAGCACCTTGACCGCGCACGTGCGCCCGATCCCCACGTGCTCGGCGCGGTAGACCGCCCCCATCCCCCCCAACCCGATGAGCCGCTCGATGCGGTACTTCTGGTCGAGCACCTTGCCTTCGAGCGCACGCGCCGCGGCACGTAAGCCACGCTCCGTCCCACTGTGCTCGATGACCGCCGTGTCCTCGTTCGGCTCGTCGATGAGCACCACGTCCGAGTCGTCGTCCGGATCGATGGTGATCGTGTCGCTTACGCTGATCACCTCGTCTTGGCCGCCGGCGGCGCGCACCTCGGAGAAGTCCTGGCGGGTCAACGCCTCGTATTCTCGGCGCTCCTGCTTGCGCTCGAGTACGAAGATCTCGCGCATGAACTCGGCCACACGGTCGCGGTCGCACGTGGGGAAATCCCGCGCGAGCACCTCGGAAAGCGCGGCCCGAAAGGTGCCGGCGTCCGGATAGCGACCCTCCCGTTCCTTGGCCAAGGCCTTCATCAAGATCTCGTCCACCCCGGCCGGGACACCCGGCACGACCTCCGAAGGCGGCCGCACCTTCGGCTCGCGCACGGCCGCGAGCGCCTCGCGGTGGCCCAGGGTGTGCGACGGAAAGAGTTGCCGGCCGGTCAAGAGCTCCCATAACACGATCCCCGCCGCGTAGATGTCCGTGCGCCGGTCGGCCGGCAGCCCCTTCGCCTGTTCCGGCGACAGGTAGCTGTAACGCCCGAAGACCACGCCCGGGTTCGTCGTCTCGCGCTTGAGAGCGCTTTTCGCCAGTCCGAAATCCGTGAGCTTGACGTCGCCGTAGTACGAAAGAAGGATGTTCGGCGGCGAGATGTCGCGGTGGACCAGCTCGATCCCCAGCGCGTCGTGGGCGTAGGACAGCCCCCGGAGGATCTCCCGCACCGTGAAGATCGCCACGTCCACCGGGATCCTGCGGTGCAGCTTGGCGCAACGATTCCACACGGCGCGAAGGTCCTTGCCCTCCACCAGTTCCATCGCCAGGTAGTACTCTTGGCCGACCCTGCCGGCATCGAACACCTGCACGAGATTCGCGTGGTTCAAGCGTACGACCACCTTGGCTTCGTCCATGAAGCGCCGGTGGATCGCCTCGTCTTCGAGCTCGGCCAGGACTTTCTTGACGATGCACAGCTTCTCGAACCCGCCGACCTCTCCGGCTGCGGCCAGGAACAGCTCCCCCATGCCGCCGCGCGCCATCGGCCGCAGGAGGACGAACTTCCCGAAGACCACGGGGAACCCCTCGGGAAACGGGATCGGTCGCGCCGTCTGCCTGGGAGCCTCGGTACCCACGCGCACCCCAAGGATAGCGCGGCCTTGCCCCACCTTCGGCCCCGACCGGGCAAAACGCCTGTTTTTCGCCGTTTTCGCGCTGCTTTCGCGCCTCGCTGAACGGGCCCGCGGACGGCAACTACGGTTCGACCGCGGAAAGTTCCACCCGCGTCCCCGCGGTGACGCCGCCGCGCCGCGCGAGTTCGCGGCGGTTGGCGATGACGCGCACGGTGTAGGGCCCAGCGCCGACCCCCTCCACCCGAAACGCCCCGTCTGGGTCCAGTGCTGCCCGATGGACCTCGTAGGGCCGCCGCTCGGACCGGGCGAGCACGACCGCCCCGGGCGGCGCATCACGCACGATCCCTTCGATGGGGGCCGAAGGATCGGGCAGGACCATCTCTACCGGCTCGTCCACCGTCGGATCGACCACCTGCTCCGCCGGCGGATGGTCCTC
>JALSIN010000286.1 GCA_026989935.1 Polyangiaceae bacterium
GGAGTACGCGCTGGCGGTCAAGTGGGTCGAGGAGGGCGACCCCGAGGCCGCCAAGGCGCTCATCACGTCGAACCTGCGCCTGGTGGTCAAGATCGCCTACGAGTACCGCTCCGCCCACCAGCAGTTGCTCGACCTCATCCAGGAGGGCAACGTGGGGCTGGTCAAGGCGGTTCAGAAGTACGACCCCTACCGCGGTGTGCGCCTTTCCACCTACGCCGCGTGGTGGATCCGCGCGTACATTCTAAAATACATCCTGAACAACTGGCGGCTCGTCAAGCTGGGGACCACCCAGAACCAGCGCAAGCTGTTCTTCAACCTGCGCAAGCAGCAGGCGGCCCTCGAAGCCGCCGGGATCGAGCCGACGCCCGAGCGCATCGCCAAGGCCCTCGACGTATCGACCGAGGAGGTCGAGGAGATGCAAAAGCGCATGTCGAGCGCGGACGTCTCCCTCGATGCGAAGATCCGCGGGGACGACGAGGACGGGCGCACGCGCCTCGAAGCGCTGCCCGACGACTCGACGAACCCCGACCGAGCGGTGGGAGACGAGGAGTTTCGGGAGCTTTTGTCGGCCAAGCTGCGGGCGTTCGGCGCGACGCTCGAGGGGCGCGAGGCGGAGATCTTTCGCGATCGGCTTTTGTCCGACGACCCTGTCACCCTGCAGTCGCTGGGCGACCGTTGGGGGGTCAGCCGCGAGCGCGCCCGCCAGATCGAAAAGCGGCTGGTCAAGCGCCTGCGCGAATACCTGCAGCGTGAGCTGGGCGAGGCCGTGCAGGTGTCGCTGTCCGAGTAGCCATGGCGGGGCGGCTCGTGCTCGTCGGCACGCCCATCGGGCACCGGGGCGACCTGTCACCGCGGGCGCAGGCGGCCCTGCGCGAAGCCGACGTCCTGTATTGCGAGGACACCCGAAGCCTGCGCCGGTTGTTGGGAGAAGCAGGCCGATTGCCGCCGCGGGTCAGTTGCCACAAGGACAACGAGCGCGCCCGGACGCGGCGGTTGCTCGCCGACCTCGAGGCCGGGCGTATGGTCGCCTACGTGAGCGAGGCGGGGATGCCAGGGATTCGCGACCCGGGGCTGGCGTTGGTCCGTGCGGCCCGGGACGCCGGATTCGAGGTGGACGTCGTGCCGGGTCCGTCGGCCGTGACCTGTGCGCTCGCCCACGCCGGGTTCGAGGGCCCGTTTACGTTCGTCGGGTTTGCCCCGCGCAACACCGCCGCGCGCCGGCGCTTCCTGGCGGACCTCGCTCGCCGCCCGGAGGTGGTGGTGCTCTTCGAGGCGCCCGCGCGCGTGCCCGCTCTGCTACGGGATCTCGGGGCCCTGGGACCGGAAGCGTCGGCGCGGCCCGCCGTGATGATCCGTGAGATGACCAAGCGCCACCAGCAGACGGTCGCCGGCACCGTCGAGACGGTCGCGCGCGCCTGCTCGGAGCCGCTGCTCGGGGAGGTGACGATCGTGCTCGGACCGCGCACCGAGCCGGCCGCCGCCGGCGACGACCCCGCCCAGGCCGCGGCTCGCGCGGTCCTCGATGCGTTGACGGACCCAGGGCTGCGCCCGCGGGCGCGTGCCAAGGCCGTGGCGAAGCTGGTGGGGATGCCCGCCGCCCAGGTGTACGAGCGCCTGGCGAGGACAGACTACGACGAACCCGCGTAGGTCTTGACCGCCTTCGGGCTCAAGGTCTTGGCGGTGAACAGGTACACGTCGATCCCGTCTCGCACCGTGTACCCCGCGGCGGCAAGACGCTCGCGGGTGGCGCGGGCCACCTCCAAGAACGCGGCGTAGGCCGCGCCGCTGGGCATGGGGTCGTAGGGCACCTGCTTGCCCAAGATGGCCGCCTGCTTGAGCCAGAACGTCGGGCGGATGAGCACGTGTCGGTCTGGCGCCGCGAGCGCCGGGAACAGGCTGGCGACGGTCCAGGAAGGACGCGGTTCGGTCGGCATGGCCGCGACGATCCGGTCGAAGGCGGCGGCGGGGTCGTCCTCGACGTACAGGGCGTCGAACACAGCCTGGACGAACCCCGGCCGACGGTCGTCCGGCATGTCCGTCACCTGGGCCTTCTCCGTAAAGTGCAGCAGGCTCTTGATCGGCTTGAGCAGGGTCTCGAGGTCCCGGTAGAGCTCCTGGCCGCGTCCGGCGTCGAGCAGGTCCTTCATGCGCGCCTCGGCCAACAGGTCGGACGCCTGCACCATGGCCGCCGCGAGCTTCCTGGGCGGTTTGCCGGCGCAAAGGCCCC
>JALSIN010000287.1 GCA_026989935.1 Polyangiaceae bacterium
CGGCCCTCGCGCACCTTGCGGATCGCATGCACCCGGAGCCGAAGGTGGATGGGCCGTGGCGCCTGCAGGTGCAAGACCTTTCGACGGGTCGCAGGATCGTTTTGCCCGACGAGCTGCACCGCCAGGATGCGCTCATCATCGTTTGGGCGACGTGGTGTGCCGCGTGCAAGACGCTCCTATCCGAACTACGTGCGAACGTGGAGAACGGCGAGCTTTCGCCGGAGCTGAAGATCTATGCGTTGAACGGTGGGGAACCAAAACAAAAGGTGCGTGCGTTTCTCCGCCGCCATCCCCTACCGTTTCCAGTTCTGTGGGCCGAGGAAGGGGACGTGCGCCGCAGCTTGGGGCTCCGAGTGCTCCCCTTTACGATCGCTTTGCGCAGCGGAGAGCCACCTCGGGGCATCGAAGGTGCCAGCGAAGAGGCGATTGAGAAGATCCGGCAATGGTTTCCACCAGCGTCCTGAGCTTTCAACGGGTCCACAAGAGGTTCTTCGTGGGCGTTCGGCGCAAGGCGGTGCAAGCGCTGGACACCGTGACCTTTGCCGTGCCGGACGGATCGGTCACGGCCTTGCTCGGGCCCAATGGTGCCGGTAAGTCCACAGCGCTCGCGCTGGCAGTGGGCCTGCTGCACCCGGACCGGGGCGATGTGCACGTGTACGAAGCGCCCCCGGGCCGGACTCCAGTGGGGTATCTACCGGAGGCATTTCGGGGTCCACCCGCAATGACGCCCCTTCGTCTCGTGAGCTGGATGGCGCGCCTTCGGGGCGTGACGCCTTCTGCCGCTCGATCCCGGGCCGCGGAAGCGCTCGAACGCGTGGGGCTCACCCGGCGACACTGGGGGCGTCCGGTGGGGAAGCTCTCCCGCGGCATGCAGCAGCGGGTTGGAATGGCCCAGGCGATCGTGGGGATGCCGGGCCTCATCTTGCTCGATGAGCCCATGGCAGGACTCTCGCCGGAGGGACGAGCCCTTTTTCATCGGATCGTGTCGGAAGAACGTGCCCGCGGCGCAACCCAGGTTCTCAGCACCCATGTCCTCGACGACGCACAACGGCTGTGCGATCACGTCGTCATCCTGCGCAAGGGCCGTGTGAAGGTGGCAGGCGCGTTGGACGGGTTGCTTGGGCCACTGGGCACCGTCATCGTGCGTCTCCAGGAATTCCCGGAAACGTTACGCCCCTCGTTGCAGCGCCTTGGCGGGAAGGCAGCGCTTCACGGCGCTTTGTGGGAAGTTACCGTGCCGTCCTCCTCGCGTACGGCGCTCCTCGATGCGTTGCGGGCCGCCGGCGTCTCCCCCCTCCAGGTCGAGGACCAGCCGGCGACGCTGCGCGACCTCTACGACGCCCATCGCCCGCCCGGGGAAGGAGCCGCCGCATGACGAAATGGAGGCAAACCTGGATCGTGACCGTCCTTTCCTTTCAAAGCGGGATCCGTGCGGCGTGGTTGCCCTTTGCCGCGATGTTCGCTTTGTTGGCCGTCCAACTATACGGAGGGGCGGGGGATTCGCTGTCGATGAAGTCCCTCGTCTCCACACATGGCGTATGGACCTTCGGGCTGTTCATGACGGCGCTCGTTCTCGGCCTTTGGGCGCCGCGCTCGGACATTCGGAACCAGTTCCTTCCGATCCTATCCGCGGGAGGCGTGCAGCGGACCACGTACCTCTGGGGGCGCGTTCTGGGGCTTTGGGCGGTGTGCGCAGCAGCCGCCCTCGCCATGACGCCGGTGTGGGTGTTGCTCGCCCGTCGCGTCGAATCCGGTACGGGTGGATATGTGTTGTCCCTTTGTCTGGAACAGATCGCGAGCCTTCCGGCCATCATCGTCCCCGGCATCGTGCTGACGATGGCCTTTCGGGCGAGCGGCGCCCTTGCGATCCTCACTGGCGACCTCCTCCTTCGTAGCTTGGCTCCCCGCGTGCTCGGGGACGCCTGGGAACGGGTGGATTGGATCGACTGGGCCCTGCATCCCATGCCCCTGCAACTGTCCCTGGATCAAGCCTTTGGGCGCAGTTCATTCGAAGCCCCGTGGGTCCTCGCGCTCGTCGCAGGCGCACAGAATCTTCTTTGGGCCCTGGGCGTTCTCCTGATCGGGGGAGCGTGGTTGGCCCGCAGAGACGTCGTGCTGCGCTGACCAGGGCGCGCCCGACCTTCGGGTGGCGTTGCCCCGATTTCGTGGACGGGTCGTTTGCGCGGCGCGCGGGTTCGGGCACCGAGGCCCCAGGGGGCCCCAGGGGGGCGTGTGGGTGTCTGGATCGTCCGGGGGCCCGTGCCTGCGGACGAAGGACCATGGTGCAAGAAGCCCGCGGCCGGGTTGCGGGCGGGGGTCGGCCCGCGGCTCGCCTCGGGGGCGGAGCGGCGCTAGGCTGATCGGGCCCATGGACGACGTCTGGGATCTTCCGCACGAGGCGCTGGCGGCCCTGCCGGTCTTCCCGCTGGCGAACGTCGTGCTGCTGCCCGGCATGGTCCTGCCGCTCAACGTCTTCGAGCCGCGGTACCTCGACCTGGTGGACGCCCTCGAAGCGGGGGCCGGGTACGTGGGCGTGCCGCTCATCGAGGAGCCGTCCGCGGCCTTCGAGGACGCACCGGCCGTCAGCGACGTCTTCGGCGTCGGGCGCATGACCTTCCACCGCCGCCTGCCGGACGGACGCCGCTTCGTGCGCGTGCACGGACTTCGCCGCGTGGCCGCCGTCCGCGAGCACCCGCGGACGACCCCCTACCGCGTGTTCGAGGTGCGCCCGTTGCCCGAGCCGCCCTTGCGCGAGCCGGTGCTGCGCGAGATCCTTTGCACGCAGCTCGAACGAATCGCCACCACCTTCGACGACGGCGAGCGGGAGATCCTGCGCTCCGTGGCATCCGTACAGGACCCGCGCATGCTCGCCTACGCCGTCACGGCGATCCTGCCGGCCCTGGGGCTGTCGGCGCCGGGGGGCGGGGTCGAGACGGGGCCCGCGGCCGGCCGCGGGATCGTCGCCGTGCAGCAACGATGCCTGGCCGCGGCCGACACCGACGAGCGCTTCCGGCTGCTCATCGAGCACACGGGGTGGATCACCGGGATCCTGGGGGAGAGCGGACGCTTTCCGCGGGTGATGTTCAACTGACGTCCGGTGGCTCGGCCCCGCGCGGCGCGAGGGGAACGTCGGGGACGTAACACGCGCGCCGCGGTGTGCAGGCCTCGGGCACGCACAGGCGATCGTCGGGGCCGAGGACGGTCTGCGTGCGCAGGCATGCATAGTGCCCGCCGTCCGAGGTCTGCACCAGGCCGCGCGCGCGGCGGCCGTGGACCACACGGCCCTTCGTCCAGAGGTGTTTGCAAGGGGGTGGGGCGTCCTGGCGGGGCATGGGTCGGCGCTGGGGTCAGGCGGGCAGGGGCACGCCGGTCACCTGGTGCAGCAGGCGCCGCACGAGGCCGCGGCCCACGGCGATCTTTCCATGATTGTCCGAAAGAGGTCGAGCGCCCTCGAAGGCGGCGCGGGCGGCCTCGGCCAGGCGCTCGGGCGTCGGTCGCCGGCCTTCGAGCACGGCCTCGGCCTCGCGCGCGCGCCACGGGATCGGCGCCACCTGCCCGAGCACCACCCGCACGTCCCGCAGCGTCGCGGCCTCCACCCGCAGCCGGACCGCCGCCTCGACCAGCGGCCAGTCGTACAGTCGCCGCTCGCGCACGGCGTCGTACGCCGATCGGGCGCCCGCGGGCGCCGACACCCGCACGCCCAGCAGGATCTCCCCGGGCCGCAGGACCGTCTCGGCGTCGAGGCGCTCGGTCGGGCCCACGAAGAACTCGCCCAGCGGGATCTCCTTGGGCCGGCCGGGCGATGCCTGCACCACCGCGTGCCCGTCGAAGGCGACGAGCGCCGTGGCGAGGCTCGAAGGGTGGACGATGTAGCTTGGGCCGCCGCCGAGCACCGCATTGTAACGATTGTTGCCTTCCGCCGCCAGGCACCGCGACCCGCCCTTCTTGAGACATGCAAGGTCCGGATGGCGGAAGTACCAACAACGCGGGCGCTGCAGGAGGTTGCCGCCGGCGGTTGCCTGGCGCCGGATCGCCGGGTTCGCCGCCTGGCCCGCCGCCGCGCGCACGGCCGCGAAGGCGGCCGGCAGGGGCGTTTCGGCCAGGGCGTCGAGGGTGACGAGGGCACCGACCGCAAGGGAGGTGGCGGTGGCGGACAGCGAAGCCAAGGCGCGGGCGTCCTCCGCGGCGGCGGCCGTGCGAAGATCGAGGACCGTGGCGGGCCGATCGATCCCCTCCTTCCAGCGGTCCATGAGATCCACGCCGCCGGCCCGGATCGTCGTGCCCCGGGGATCGGCGCCGAGCACGGCGTGGGCGTCGGCGAGACTTCGAGGTCGTACGAGACGAAACGGGTTCACGGCGCCGCCTCCGCGCGTCCGTCACGAAGGGCCGCGAGCACGCGGTCGGGGGTGATCGGGAGGGTGCGCACGGGGACGCCCAGGGCGTCGAAGACGGCGCAGGCCACGGCGGCGGCCGTGGGGATCGTGGCGGGCTCGCCGATTCCCAGGCTGCCCGTCTCGTTTGCGTCCGTCTCGACGGGAACGAAGTGCACGTCGATCTCGGGCAGCTCCCCGAAGCCCGGCAGCTTGTATCGTTCGAGGTCGGCGTTCAGGACCCGGCCGTGCACGGGGTCCACCTGGCGCTGCTCGGACAGCGCAAACCCCAGGCCCATCATGATCCCCCCCGCGACCTGGCTCTCGGCCGCCTTGGCGTTCATCACGCGGCCGCAGTCGTGCACGGCCGTAAGGTGTGTGCAGCGGACCTCCCCGGTCCAGGTGTCCACCTCCACCGCGGCGAACTGCACCCCGCCGATCTGCGGCCGGCCCCCACCGGGGAACGGATAGGGCGCGTCGCTGCGGGTGGGGCCGCGCTGCCCGACGGCCTCGATGCCGTCGTCGTCGAGCAGACGGCAGGCGTCCTCGAAGGAAAGGCGGCGCGGGCCGACCCGCACCGTGCCGCCGGCTTCCAGGGTGACGGCGCCGGGGGGCGTGCCCGTGGCCTCGGCGACCGCCTCCAGCAGCGCCCGCCGGGCGCGCTCGGCGGCGACGCGGGCGGCCGGGGCCACGCTGCTGGTGGTCTGGGAGCCGCCGCTGCCCACGGAGCGCCCGAGGGTGCTCGCGCCGTACCGAACGTGCACGCGCTCGACGGGGCGGCCCAGCACCTCGGCGACGACGGCCGCCAGCACCGTGGCGATCCCTCCGCCGATGTCCTGCACGCCGTTTCGCACGTGCACCGACCCGTCCCGCTCGATCGCGACGGTCACCCGCGCCGCCTTCGCGCGGCCGAAGTCCCCCCAGATCGAGGCGGCTACGCCTGCGCCGGTGCGCACGCGCGCCCCCGCGGCGCGGGCCGCCCGGGCCCGGGCGCGCCGATCGTCCCAGCGAAACCGCGCCCGGCCCAGCTCGTACTCGCGCCGCCGCACCGGGTGGCGATCGTGGGCGATCCGAAGGTCCAGCGGGTCGGCCCCGATCTTGGCGGCGAGCTCGTCGAGCGCAAGCTCCAGGGCGAAGGCGCCCTGCGGGTGACCGGGGGCGCGCATGGCCGTGCCGGGACCGGCGTGGGTGAACACGTCGTGGGCGCGGACGCGGCGGTGGGGGATCTTCTCGTACAGGTGCGCGGCGTTGCGGCCCACCCCGGCGCCGGTGCCCACCCCGGCCGTCCCGTGGGAGACGACCTCGAGCGCCACGACGCGCCCGCGGCCGTCGGCCGCCACGCGCACCCGCTGCCGGCTGCTCGGGCGGTTGCCGGTGACCTCCTGCTCGGCACGCCGGTCGAGGGCGAGACGCACGGGGGCACCGGCCTTGCGGGCGAGCGTCCCGGCGATGAACCCCATGCGGGAGCCGGGCGCCGATGCGCCGAACTTGGCCCCGAACCCGCCGCCCATGTGCTCGCAGATCACCGTGACCCTCTCCGGGGACAGGCCGAAGATCGACGCCATCTCGTCGCGCACCGAGAAGATCGATTGCGTGGAGGCCCACACGGTCATCGCGTCGTCGCCGTCCCAGGCGACCGTCAGGGCGTGGGGTTCGAGGGCGCTGTGGAGCACCACGGGGGTCTCGTAGACGGCCTCGTGGACGTGGGCGGCCCGGGCGAAGGCGCGGTCGGGGTCGCCGTGCTCGAAGGCCGGCAGCGGCCGTACGTTGCCGGTGACGCGGCCGCCGCCGCGGACCTCGGTCGGGTCGTCCCCCTCGGTGCGGCGCGCCTGCACCGGGTCTTCGTGCACCCGTGGGGCGCCGTCGGCCATCGCGCCGTCGAGGGTCACCACGTGGGGGGTCGGCTCCACGACCACCTCGATCCGCGCCACGGCCGCGCGGGCGATCTCCGGCGTCGTGGCGGCCACCGCGGCGAGGTCCTGGCCGGCGAACCGAATCTTTTGCCCGGGGACGGCGACGGCGAGGACGGCCCGGACGCCGGGCAGGCGCTCGGCGCCGGACAGGTCGAGGGCGCGGACCGTGCCCGCGGCGACCTTCGAGCGCGCGACGGCCGCGTGGAGCAAGCCGGGCGGCGTAACGTGCGTTGTGTAGCGCGCCCGCCCCGACACCTTGGCCGGCCCGTCGATCCGGTCGATTGGGGCCCCCACCACCCGCAGCGCCCCGCGCCACGGCGCGAGCGTCCGTCCGTCCGTCTCCGTCACCACGTCTCCTTTCGGCCTGCGACGTCGAGGATCGCCCGCACCACCGCGCGGTGGGTGCCGCAACGGCACAGGTTGCCCGCCATGGCGCGCCGGACCGCGGCCTCGTCGAGGGCGGCGGGCTCGGGCGCTCGATCGAGCAGGTCCCAGGCGGCGGTGATCATGCCCGCCGTGCAGTAGCCGCACTGGGCCGCGTCGTGGGCGACGAAGGCCCGGCGCAACGCGGCGAGCAGGGGTGGCGGATCCGGGTGGGCGGCCGTGTCCACGCAGCGACCGTCGGCGTCGGCGGCCAGCATGGTGCAACTCGGTACGGCCACCCCGTCGAGCCGCACGAGGCAACCACCGCATGCGCCGCGGTCGCAGGGGGCCTTCGGCGCCGTGCAGCCCAGGTCTTCTTGCAGACAAACCTGGAGGGTACGCTGGACCGGCACCTTCGCGCGGACCCGCCGGCCGTCGAGCAGGAACGTCACGGGGATCGGTTCGGGGCCGAGGACTTCGACGTCCTCCGGGGGCGCAGCCTCGTGCGCCTTGGGGGGCTTGCAGGCGGCCAGGGCCGTGGTGGTCCCCACGGTTCGGAGCAGGCCGCGGCGCGACAGGCGAGGCGGGCGGGCCACGGCCGGATCATAGCGCCGCGGGGGTTTGCGCAGGGGGCGCCGGCGGGGCGAAGGCCGCCGGGTAGGCACGACGGCGTTCCTCGAAGAACCGCGCGAGGCGGTCTTCGAGCGCCTGGCGGGCGGGGCCGGCGCCCACGGCGGCGAAGTTGCGCTCGGCGATCTCGGACGACAGCGCCGGGTCCGTCAGGATCGCGTGCCGCAGGCGGGCCGCCAGCGCCGGGTCGATCCGGGCCATCTCGCGCTCGAGCCGGGCGCGCGCCGACCGGCTCGATTCGGCCCGCAGCGCGTCCAGCATGTCGGCGCGAACGCACTGGATCACCGGGTCCGGGGTGCGGCGCAGGGTGGGGACGAGGTTCTCCGGCGTGGGGCGGTGCGCCGGTTTCGGCGGATCGGGATGAAACGACACCGCATACAGGCGCGGCAGCCCCCGCGCATGGGTCCGCCGGGCCTCGTAGGCCGCCCGCACGGCCCGGGTGAAGTCCTCGAACGCGCCCGGATCCCAGAACCGGTGGCCCCGGACGGGCACGAAGGTCAGCAGGACGATCTCCGCGTCGTCGTGGGCGTCCAGCAGCGCCCCCAGGTGGCGGGCGACGGCGTCGGGCGTGGGGCCGTCGCGGTCCGCGACGAACGGCAGGCGGTGCAGGCGCCCGAGCTGCCGGCACCGGCGCGCGAAGGGGCACACGCCCAGGTCCTCGACGATCTCGTACAGGTACCGGTCGTGGATCGCGTGTACGACGGCCGCCGCGGGGGCGCCGGACGGCACGGGGCCGGCGTAGGACCGGTGGTGGGCGGGCGTGTCCACGGGGGAAAGTGTACGATCTTGCGCGGTGGCGCAGCACGACGCAGGGGGGCCGCACGACACCGCGTCCGGACCGAGCGCGCGGCCAGGACGCGCCCCGCAGGCGCCGGCCGCCGCGGAGGACCGGCCGCCTCACGACCCGATCCCCAACGGCCTGGCCGTGCTGCTCGGCGCCCTGGTGCTCGCGCGCGGCCTCTACCACCTGGCCTATCTGGGCGAAAGCGAGTTCGCCGCCGCCACCTTCTCGGACGGGCGCGTGTACTTCGCGGCGGCCCGGGACATCCTGGCGCACCCGCCGTGGGGGTCCGAGCCGTTCTACCTGCAGGGGCTGTACGCCTACTTCGTCGCCGCGGCGCTCGGGGCGTGGCCGACCCCCGCCGCGGTGATGTTCGCCCAGCTTACCCTGGCGGGGCTCGGGCTCCTGGCTTTCTTTTCGGCCGTTGCGCGCGTCGAGGGGCGGCGGGCCGCCGGATGGGCCACGGCGCTGGCGCTCGCGAGCCCCGAGCTTGCGTTCTACGAAAACAAGTTCTTGAGCGCCGAACTCGGGGTTGCGGCGAACGCCTTCGTGCTCCTTGCGGGGGCGCGGTACGTGGTGCGGCCGTCGCCGGCCCGGGCCTCGTGGCTCGGGATCGCGGCCGGCGTCGGGGTGCTCGCCCGCGGCAACATGGCGCTGGCGTTGCCGGCCGTGCTGTGGGCGGTGGCGCGCCGGGCCGGGCCGGGTCGCCGCGGCGCGGCGGCTGCGTTCGTGCTGGCGGGTGCGGCGCTCGCGCTTGCGCCGATGATGGTGCGCAACGCCGTCGTCACCGGGCGGCCGACCGTCTTTCCCGCCCACGGCGGGGGGACATCGTTCTATATTGGAAACAATCCGCACAGCCGGGGGGTGTGGAACACGGCGGGCGGCCTCGTCACCCCGGACGTCGCCCGCGAGCGCGACGTGCTGGCCGAGCGCCTCGGTGTCGATCCGGGGGCCGACGATCCGGCCGAGGCGGTGGGGTCGGCCCTGTACCGCCGGGCGTTCGAGTACGCGCGGGACAATCCCCTGGACTTCGTCGCCTTGCAGCTTCGCAAGGTCTACCTGCTGGCCGGCAACGACCCGCTGACCCAGGACTACGACTGGTACGGCGAACAGGAGATGATCGGCCCGATCCTGCGGTGGGGTCTGCCCTTCGGGGTGTTGCTGGCGCTCGGGATCGTCGGGGCGCGGCACCTGGCCGCGCGCGCCCGCGCCCGGCCGGCGGTGGGGGCGTTCGGGATCTTGCTGCTGGGCCAGGCCTTCGCGGTCGCGGCGGCCAACGTGGTCTTCTTCACGTCGTCGCAGCACCGGGTGCCGCTCGTGCTGCCGCTGGCGGCGGCGGCGGGGCCGCTGGTCGCCGCGCTGGTCCGGCGGCGGCGGCCGGCCCTCGGCCCCCACCCGCGAGCCTGGTGGGGCCTGGGCGCGGCCGTGGCGCTGCAAGCCTTCGTGCCGCGGCTTCCCGATCGGCGCCCCTCGGCGGTGCACTACTTCAACCTGGCCGTGGTGCGCTCGCAGCTCGGCCTCGACCGAAAGGCGCTGGCGGCCATCGACGAGGCCCTCGCGCGCCGTCCCGACCACCCGCTCATCCGCCTCGAGCGGGTGCGGTTGCTCTACGCCCTCCACCGCTGGGCGGACGCCGAGCGCGAGGGGCTGCGGCTCGCGTCGGACCCCACGGCCCCGCCCTTCGCCCGCGATCAGGCCCGGCGGATCGTGGCCGCCGCCCGCCTCGAGCGCGCGCTGGCCGCCCCGGCGGGCGCCCGGGCCACGCGCGGGCACGAAGAAGCCCCCGGCGCGGCGGCGGCCGGGGGCGGTGGGTGAGCCCGGTAGGAATCGAACCTACAACCCGCGGATTAAGAGTCCGCTGCTCTGCCAATTGAGCTACGAGCCCGTGGGACGCCCTTTATAGTCGATTTTTTCCGCTTGCCAAGCCCCCCGGCGCGGCGGCGGATCCGCGCGGTTTTCGGCGGCCGGACCCCCGGCGCCCGTGGGCGGGGCCCGGTCCCGGGCGGGGCGGGCAGGCCGACCGGCGCGGCGTGCGGGTCAGGCCGGCTCGAGGAGCCGCCCGGCGGTCGCGGCGCGAACGTCCTCGACGGTCACCCCCGGCGCCAGGGCGTCGATGCGAAAGCCGCCGGCCGCGCGGTCCACGGTGAAGAGCCCCAGGTCGGTGACCACGCGATCCACGCAGCCGGCGGCGGTCCGCGGCAGGGTGCAGCGCTCGACGAGCTTGCTGCGGCCCGAGCGGTCGCGGTGGGTCATGACGGCGATCACCGTGCGGGCGCCCGTCGCCAGGTCCATCGCGCCGCCGATCCCCGCCACCTTCTTGCCGGGGACCATCCAGTTGGCGAGATCGCCGCGCTCGCTGACCTGCATGGCGCCGAGCACGGCGGCGTCCACGTGCCCACCGCGGATCATGGAGAAGCTCAGCGCCGAGTCGAACACGCTGCCACCGTCGAGCAGCGTGACGGTCTGCTTGCCGGCGTTGATCACGAACGGGTCCACCTCGTCCTCCCGGGGAAACGGCCCCATCCCGAGCAGGCCGTTCTCCGAGTGCAGGACCACCGCATCCTCCGGGCGCAGGTCGTTGGCGACCAGCGTCGGGATCCCGATGCCGAGGTTCACCACGCCCCCGCGGGGCAGGAGTCTGGCGGCTTGCCGGGCGATCTCTTCGCGCGTCCAGGGCACGGGGGACACCGTAGCAGGCCGGGGGCTTGCGGCCGTGCGCAGGTTGCGGTGCGGATCGCGCCCGGGCGCCCCGCCGGGGCGGGCTGCTACGTTCCCCGCACCCGCCCATGGGTGCCCCGACGCCACGAGCCGCCGCCTGGGCCGTCACGATCGCCGGCTGTCTTGCCGGGCCGCCGCCGCAGACGGCCGAACCCGCCCCGGGTGCGGCCCGCGGACCCGTGGGACCGGGCGCGCTGTACGAGCCGGGCGAGGTGCGGGCGTTTCGCATCGTCCAGGCCGGGTACACCCTCGGCCACAGCTACGGCCGCTACCTCGGGCCGGAGGGGACGGGCCGCCACGTGTTCGAGACGAAGGTGGAGATCCGCGTGCCGGCCCGCCCGGTGGCCCGCAGCGAGGGCCGCATCGTCTACGACGACCGCGGGGCCGTCGTCGAGGGCTACGAGCGCAGCGACGCGGCGGAGATCCGCTTCCACCGGGCGGGGGACACCCTCGTCCTCGAAAGCGGCCGGCAGCGGGAAGAACTCGGCTACGAGCCGGGGCGCAGCCCGGTCGTGGCCGTGGCGCGGTACGTGGTGCTCCACCAGGAGGTGGCCTGGGCCAGCCTCGACCTGCGGGCGGACGAGGTGGAGGCCCGGGTGCTGTCCCTTTCGGGCGGGCTTCCGGTGGCGTGGTCGGCCGAGGTCCACGAGCGCCCCGGTGGGAACCTCCGACTCGAGACGAACCTGGGCGAGACCATCGAGCTCGCCGGCCGGAAGATCGTGCGGATCGACGTGCCGGACGACGAACTTTGGGTCACCGCCGAACCCGACGCCGCCTTTCCGGACTTCCACGTGCGCGGGCCCGTGCACCTTTCCTACACGCCGCCGGCGGACGCCACGTGGCGGGTGCGTTCCGTCGAGATCCCGGCTGCCGAGGGCGCGCCCCGCCTCGCCGGGGAGCTTCTCGTGCCCGAAGGGCCGGGGCCGCACCCGGCGGTGCTGATCTTGTCGGGGGCCGGCCGGCAGGACCGTCACGGCTTCGCCGGACCGCCGCCCGTGGACACCCGCGCCCACGTGTGGACGGACGCCCTGGCCCGCGCTGGCGTCGCGGTCCTGCGCTTCGACGACCGGGGCACGGGGGCGTCCGGCGACGGCCGCCTCGACTTTCGCGCGGAGGCCCTCGACGCCCGCCGCGCCCTCGGGGTGCTGCTGGTCCAGGAAGACATCGATCCGAACCGCGTCGCGATCGTCGGGCACGGCGAGGGCGGGTGGCACGCGCTGTCGCTCGCGCGCGAGGATCCGACGATCCGGGCGGTCGTCCTCGTCGGCACGCCGGGCCGGCGCTACGACCGGATCGTGCGCCACCAGGCACAGGCGGCCCTGTCCGACCTGCCGCCGCCGCTGCGCAAGGAGGCGCTCGCGGCGCTGGAGGCGGACCTGGCGGCCCTGCGGCGCAACGCGCGGACCGGCGCGGCGCTGCCGGTGACCGGCGACGAGGCGGCGTACCTGCGACAGATCCTCGCCGTCGATCCGCGCAAGCTGTTCGTGGGGCTGTGCGCCCGCGTCCTCGTGCTCCAGGGAGGGGCCGACTTCGAGGTGGATCCAACCGCGGACCCGGCGGCCCTGGTGGCGGCGGCGCGGTCGGCCGGTGTGGCCGTCGAGCAGGCGTTCTTCGACGGGATCGATCATCACCTGGTGCCGGTGGAGGGCGGAACGGGACCGCGCGGTTACCTCGATGCCTCGCGGCCCGTGCACACCCCTGCGGTGCGGGCCCTCGTCTCGTTCGTCACGGGCGCGCTGGCGCCCGGTGCGGGTGCGTCCGAACGTCCGGCGGGCTGCGCCTCCGCATCCGGCGCCGCCCCGGACGCCGGATGCGCACCGGGCGAACGGGGCCGGCCCACCTGCGGCGAGTGACCGCACGCGGCATCGTGCCGTTGGTGCGGTCGCGGCCGCCGTGGCAAGATGCCTCCATGCACCTCGCCCTTTCGCTCCTTCCCTTGCTCTGGACCGATGGCGGAACTGCCTCGGCGGCACGGGCCGCCGGCGAAGTCCAGGCCTTGCCGCCCCTGTTCGGCCGCCCGCGGGTGGCCCGCCCGCCGCTTTCCGAGGAGGAGAAGGCCCGGCGCAGGGCGGCGTTTCGGGAGCACCTGGAGGAAAAGGGGCTGGTCGTCGAGGACGACATCGTCGCGCCGCCCTGGTACTTCGACGACGAGCCGGACCCGGGGATGCCGCGGGCGGGCGACGAGTGGACGCAGCCGCCGCATCGCGGGACGATCTTCCTGAACTTCTTCGGCGGCACCCTTTCGAGCGGCACGAACTCCGCGCGCATGGAGTCACCCTGCATCCAAGGGGGGGAGCTGGACTACCCGGCGTACGCCAACAGCGAGAGCCTCGCGCTGGCGATCGTGCAGATCTTCCAGAACAAGATGGACCCCTACGGGGTGCGGATCGCCTACGAGAAGGCTCCGCCGCCGGAGCTTCCCTACCAGATGGTCATGATGGGCGGTTCGCCCAGCGATATCGGCATGCCGCCCGGAACGCTGGGGGTTTCGTGCAGTTCGGACTGTGGAGACCAGTGGTGGCGCGACACGACGTTCGCGTTCACGGAGGAGAGCGCGCAGGCCACGACGCTCGGGACCACGGCGCTGCAGGAGGCGGCCCACGCCTTCGGGTTGGCGCACATCGATGGGTCGCAGCACATCATGTACCCGTTCGCGAGCCCGGGGGACAAGATCTGGGCCACGTCGTGCACGCCCTACAACGATGCCACGGGGTCGATCAACTGCAAGCCGACCCATGACATCTTCTGTGGCGGCGGCGCGCAGAACGACGATGCGGAGTTGATGGCGTACTTCGGACCGAACGGACCCGACACCGAGCCGCCCACCGTCACGATCACCGAGCCGGTCGAGGACGTGCTGGAGGTGGCGCCGGGGACGAACGTCACGGTGTCGGCCGAGGTGACGGACAACTTCGAGGGCGCGGGGTGGAAGTTCGTGGTGATCGACGAGCAGGGCGACGAAGTGGTGAGCCAACCGGCCTTCACCTTCGAGACGTCCTGGACCGTGGCCTTGCCCGAAGGGGTCTTTACGTTGCGGGTGCAGGCCATCGACCACGACCGCAACATCGGCAGCGACGAGATCACCGTCTACAGCGGCGTCGAAGCGCCCGCCGGGACCACCGGCGGCGCGACCGGCGGCACCGCGGGCGGGACCGAAGGCGGCACGGATTCGGTCGGGATGGGACCGATGGCGGACGAGGGCTGTGGCTGCGCGACGCCGGGCGCCCCGCGCCGGTGGGGGGCGCTCGCGTTCGTCCTGCTCGCGGCCACCGGGGCCCGCCGCCGGCGCGGGGCGTAGCGCGGCCGGTGGCCCCACGTCGGGCCTGGGCTGCCGGACCAACGGTCGGGCGGCGATGCACGCTCCACCTTTGGACGAGGGGCTCGCCGGTGGCCCCGCAGGGCGCCGACGCGACGGCCGGGCGCCGGCCCCCGCGCACGGCGCCCGGCGGCGGGGAGGCGTGGGGCACCCACCCGGCGGGCACGGTGGGACCCGTGCGCCCGTGCCCGGCCGATCAAAAGGCCGCGAGCAACTCGGCCTTCTTGGCCTTGTACTCGTCCTCGGTGAGCAACTCGGCTTCGTAGGCGGCCTTGAGTTTGCGCAGCTTGTCCTCCAGGCCACCGGCCGGAGGCGCCGGTGCCGCCGCACCACCGGCCGCGGCCGCTGCGCCGGCAGCGCCGGCGGCACCCGGGACCATCGCCCCGGCCGGGCCGGCCATCATGCCCGTCATCAGGTGCGCCATGTTCATCCCCATGCCGAGGCCGACCCCCGCCCCCATGGCGGCCCCGGCGGTGCCGCCGCCTCCGCCGGTCTGGCGCGCGGCGTCGCGCATGGCCTGCATGCCCTCCCAGGCCAGGGTGTTGTCCACGCCGCGGGCGGCCTGGGCCGCGGCCGCGTCGATGGCCTTCTCCACCTCGGGCGGCAGGGAGATGTTCTCGATGATGAACATCGTAAGGCGCACCCCGATGGTCGCGAGGTCGGCGGCGATCTGGTCGCGCACGGCCGCGGCGAGGACCTCGTAGTTGGCCGCCATGTCGGCCACGGAGATCTGGCTCTTGCCCGCCGCCACGGAGAAGGCCGACACGATGCGGCGCTTCAAGAAGCCCTCGATCTCGTCCGTGGTCACGAGGCC
>JALSIN010000288.1 GCA_026989935.1 Polyangiaceae bacterium
GCTGCTGGCGGCCTGGGTGCGCCGGCGCCCCGGGCTCGGGCCTCGCGTGGCCCTGCCGGCCGCGGCCTACCTGGTGGTGCAGGGGGCCGCGGCCCAGGCCCACGCGCGCGACTATCGCAGCGACCGGCGCATGTGGGCGGTGGCGGCGGCGCGGTCCCCCGGCTCGGCCCGCGCCCAGGCCCTGCGCGCCCTGGGCGATCTGGCCGAGGCCGAGCGGCGCCGGTCGAACGAGGAACCCGTCCCGCCCTGGCTGCTCGCGCGGGCGGCCGCCGGGTGCCGGGCGGCGCGGCGCCTCGATCCGCACGAGGGCCTGGCGTACCTGTGCACGGGGCGCCTCCACGTCTACGAGCGACGCTGGCGGGCGGCCTACCGGGCCTTTCGGCGGGCCCTGGACGCGGGGCTTTCGCGCGCGGACCGGGCGGTGGCGGCGGCGGCGCACGTTTCCTTGGACCTCGACGAGGCGACCCGGCGCGAGGCGACGGCGCTGCTTGCGCGGTACGTCGAGACGCACCCCTACGCCGCCGGGGCCGCCGCCGCCCAGGGGCGGATCCTCCAGCGGCTCGGGCGGGTGGACGAGGCCCTGGCCGCGCTGCGCCGTGCAAGGCGGCTGGCCCCTGACCGTTGGGACGTCGTGGTCTGGTCCATCGAACTCGCCCTCGACGTCGGGGACACCCGTGCCGCCGAGACGCTGCTCACCCGCGAGTACGAGGCGCTCGTGGCGCGGGCGCCCCAGGCCGTGCGCGCCACCCTCTGGCGCAGGCTGCGTCTTGCACGTACCCTCCGCCTCGACACCGAAGACCCCCGCTTTCGACACGGAGTCCTCCCGCCATGACCTCGCCTGCCCCGCTTCCCCTCCGACGATTCGCCGTCGCCCTGCTCCTGGTGGTGTTCGCGATCACCGCCGGGAACATGGCGTGCACGAACACGATCAAGGACCTCGACCGCTCGGACGAGACCGACGGCGCCACCTGACCCGCGCAGCGCCGCAGGCCGATCGAGTCGCGTCCCGGCGCGCGGGCGAACGGGGTCCGCCCTCGCCGACCGATCCGCGAGGGCGTGGCAGTTCGGGCGATCGAGAGCCGCGCGCGCGGAGGCATCACCTGCCTCTGCTCGCGGGTCGTCGCGGCCGACCGATGCTCGGACCGTCGAGGGGTGCGCGCGGGCGCGTCGGTCCCCGGCCCGGTGACGGCGAACGACGTGCTCGGGCGGCCGAGGGCCGCGCGCGCAGGCGGGGCGGTCCCCGGGGGCCTGGCGGGGCCGCTGGCGTGGGCCTACGCGGTCTCGAACAGGGCCGGCGCCTCGAGCGACACCGGCGAGCGCGTGACCGCCTCGCGGTGCGCGAGCGGACAGCCGCAGCGGTCCACGACGATCCCGTAGCCTTCGGCGGCCAGGACCGCCCGCGTGTGCAGGGCGACGTGTGCCGCCGTCGGCAGCCGGGCCGGCCGGTCGTCCGGCGGGCGGGCGGGGTCAAAGCCGTACGCCCGTGCCACGGCCCGCAGGGCGTCGGCGCCGAGCACCTCGCCGAGGACCCGGGCACGTCGCGCCGACACCTGCCCCACCACCACGTGCAGGTCCCGCAGGCTCGCCCCCGCCGCGTGGGACGCAAGCGCCCGCAGCGCCCCGTCGTCGTGCAGGCCGCCCAGCAGCGGCCCGAGGATCCCCACGATCGGGATCCCCAGCGCCTCGAGGTGCTGGGCCTGCAGCAACAGGCCTGCCACCGGGCTGGCCGCCGGCCCGAGCAGGGCGCGCTGGACGGCCTCGCGGGTGCTCGCCAGCTCCAGGGCCACGAGGGCCCCCGTGCGCCGGACGACCGCGAGGAGATCCCGAGGGATCACCGCGGGCGTGCGCAGCACCGGGCGGCGCCCGTGGCGCGCGATCCAGTCGAGGGCGAGCGCCGCCCAGACCCCGTCGTCCTCGCCCGCGACGCGCACGCAGACGGCCGCCACCGGCCGCCCCGTCCGCCGCTCCTCCTCGCCGAGCCCGGCGCACAGGGCCAGGGCGGCGTCCCCCACGTCGCAAAGGGGCGGCGCGCCGGTGCGGGCGCCCACGACGACGGCGGCGCCTTCGCAGGCCTCGAAGCGCTGGAGGATCTTCAGGGTTCCGGACACGTGAACACCTGTACCGTATCTTGGATCGAGTCCGGGGCGGCGTCAAGCGGGCGGGTCGCCCGGCCCTCCCGCAAACCTTGCGCCCGCCCGCACGTTCGCGTGCATGGGCCTTCCCGCGGGGCCGGCCGCGGCCGTCGCGCCCGAGCCGGGGGTGGGATCGTCGCAGGCGGCATCCTGTGGTAGGGGTGCATCCGGAATTTTCGCGCTCCATGGTGCCCACCGACCCTTCCGTCGAGCCCCCGCAGGCGCCCCTCGACACCCCACCCGACCGCGCCATCCTCCCGCTGGACCGCATCGATCCGGACGCCGTTCGGGTGGTCCGGCGTCTTCGCCGGGCGGGGCACGAGGCCTACCTGGTGGGGGGCTGCGTGCGCGATCTCTATCTTGGGCTTACGCCGAAGGACTTCGACGTGGCCACCTCGGCGACGCCCGAGCAGATCCGCCGGCTGTTTCGCAACAGCCGGATCATCGGGCGCCGCTTCCGGATCGTGCACGTCTACTTCGGGCGCAAGATCATCGAGACGAGCACCTTCCGCGCGCCGCCGGCCGAGGCCGGAAGCGACGACGACCCGCTCATCTTGCACGACAACGAGTGGGGCACCATCGAAGACGACGCCTACCGGCGCGACTTTACGATCAACGCCCTGTTCTTCGACGTGGACGAGCGGCGCGTCGTGGACCTGGTTGGCGGGCTCGACGACCTGGACGCCAGGGTCGTGCGCACGATCGGCGAGCCGGCGCTGCGGTTTCGGGAGGATCCCGTCCGCATGATGCGGGCGATCAAGTTCGCCGCGCGGCTGGGCTTCGAGATCGATCCGAAGACCTGGCAGGCCCTGCTCGAGGTGGCGCCGGACATCGCCCGTTGCAGCCGCGCGCGCCTGTTGGAGGAGACCTACAAGATCCTCCGCGGGGGCGCCTCCGCCGAGAGCTTCGCGCTCATGGTGCGCTCGGGGCTGGCCGAGCACCTCCTCGGGCCGTACGTGGCGCTGTTTTCGGAAGGCGGCGGCCTGGTCGCGCCGGACCAGGCGGAGCCGGGATCACACGCCGACCTGCTGTACCGCCACCTCGAAGCTCTCGACGACTACCACCGCAACACGGGGCTCGTCGCACCGAACAGCGTGCTCGTCGCGACGCTCTTCGCCCCGCTGCTCGGCGAGCAGCCCACGCAGATCCCCCGCCGTGAGGTCAGCGACCGGCTCGACCGGATGCTCGGCGAGGTGGGCGGTCAGCTCGGGATGGCCCGGCGGGACCGCGAGCGCGCCCGGCAGATCCTCATGGGGATCCACCGCATGATGGCCAAGCGCCGCCGCAAGCGGTCGTCCATCGTGCACCGCGAGTACTTCCACGACGCCCTCATCTTCCTGGGGGTCAGCGTCGGGGCCCTCGGCCGGGGGGACAGCGAGCTCGCCTTCTGGCGCGCCCTGGCGAAGACGCAGCCCCCGGCCCCGGCCGGCGCGAAGGAGCCGGCGCGGCGCAAGCGACGGCGACGGCGCCCCCGCAAGAAGAAGGGTTCGAAGCCCGCCGACCGCGGCCCGACGGTCGCCAGCGAGCGTGACGCGGACCCCGGCCCCTGACCGCCGCCCGTGCTCCGAGGTGCGTGTGGCGATGGACGAACCGGACCGGATCCCCCCCGACCTGGTGCGCGGCACGGAGGATCTCTACCGCGACCCGGTCCTCTACGAGTTCGAGTTCCGCGACCGCACGCGCGACGTCGCCTTCTACCGCGCGCTGGCGGAGGAGACGCAGGCCCGCCGGATCGCCGAGGTGGGGGCCGGCTCGGGCCGCGTGACGATCCCGTTGCTCGAGACCGGCGCCCACGTGCTGGCGGTGGATCGGATGCCCGCGATGCTCGACCACCTGCGGGCCCGCGCCGAGCGGGCGGGGCTCGCCGCCCGCCTTACGACCGCGCGGGCCGACCTGCGCCGGATCGACGCGGCCGCCGGCGCCTTCGACCTCGTCGTCGCCCCCTTCAACGTGTGGATGCACCTCTACACCATCGACGCGCTGCGGGCGGGCTTCGCCCAGGCGCTGCGCCTGCTCCGCCCGGGCGGGTGGTTTGCGTTCGACGTGGAGTTTCCGGACCTCGACTGGCTCGGATGGGACCCGTCCGTCCGCCACGCGATCACGCCGTTTACCCATCCCGCAACGGGCGAGCGCCTCGTCTACTCGACGAACCACACCTACGATCCGGCCACGCAGATCTGCCACATCCGGATCTACTACGACCGCCCCCAGCGCGGTCGGGGCACGATCTCGCCCCACCATCCGCCGGCCCGCCCCGTGGCTACGTTCGAGCTTACGCACCGCCAGATCTTTCCGCAGGAGCTGCGCCTTTTCCTGCTCGACGCGGGGTTCGAGATCGTGCGACACGACGGGGGCTTCGACGGCGAGCCGCTCGCGGCCGGGGCCGACAGCCAGGTCGTCGTCTGCCGCCGGCCGGCGGCGTCGTAGGTGTCGCGTCGCACGGGCCGTCGCCCCGCCGGGTCAGAACCGCGCCTCGAGCCCCAGCAAGGTGGCGATCCCCAGCAGGAAGCCGCCGCGGCGGCGCACGTCGCCCGCGACGGGCAGCTCGCGGTGGACGAGGCCGCCGATGGGCAGCATCACCTCGAACCCGAGCCCCACGTCGCTCGTGACGAACCAGCGCAGGCCGCCGGCCGGGTCCACGTGGATCGCGAGCGTGCCGGTGCGGATCTGCTCGCGGTTGGCGTCGCCGCCGCGAAGCCGCGGCAGCTTCCACCACCCGACCCCGAGGCCCACCCGCACGAACGGGACGAGGTACGGGCGGTCGGCCAGGTAGAAGCGGTGCGTGTACCCGAGCCCCACGTCGAACCCGAGGACACTGCCCGGCTCGCAAAGGCCCGCCGGGAGGCTGCCGTCGTCCTCCTCGAAGCCGCAGCGGTCCATGCGAAAGTTGCGAAAGTCTCCGCGGTCGGCCAGGAACGAGGCCGTGGCGTGGAGCCAGTGGGCCTTTTCGATCTGACGGTCGTAGGCCAGCCCCACCCGCGCCTTGGGCAGGTAGCCCACGATCCCGATCTGGAAGGGCAGCAGGACGGAGACCGCGTTGCCACCGTAGACCACCTCGGGCGGGTCCCACGAAAGGTCGCCCGACCCCGCCCGGGCCGGCCGGGCGCCGGCGAGCAAGGCGGCGGCCAGGGCGACCGCGGCGGTCACGCGCCCGCGAGCGTGAGCGTTCGCCTTCGAGGCCATGGCGCAAGGGACCGTAGCACCCCGCCCCGGGCGCGACACGTCCCCGGCCGCGGCACGTGTGCGCCAGGTCGCACCGCGGGGAGGTTCCCCCGGCGCGACGCCTCCGGCAAGCTTGCTCCATGGCCGACGCGCGCCCCTACCTGTTCGACTTCGACCCCCTGCTCTCCGAGGACGAGCGGCTGACCTGGAAGGCCGCCCGCGACTTCTGTGAGAAGACCGTGCGCCCGAAGGTGGCCGAAAGCTACGAGGCCGGCACCTTCCCGCGCGACCTCGTCCCCGCGTTCGCGCAGATGGGCTTTTTGGGCGGACCGCTCGAAGGCTACGGGTGTCCGGGGCAGGACCCGGTCTCCTACGGCCTTACGATGCTGGAGCTCGAGCGGCAGGACAGCGGGTTCCGCTCCTTCTGCTCGGTGCAGACGGCGCTTGCGATGTGGCCGATCCACGCCTACGGCAGCGAGGAACAAAAGGCGCGCTACCTGCCCGACATGGCGGCCGGCCGCCTCATCGGCTGTTTCGGACTGACCGAGCCGAACGCCGGGTCGGACCCGGGATCGATGCGCACGCACGCGCGGCAGGACGGACCGGGAGGGGATTTCATCCTCAACGGACAGAAGATGTGGATCACGAACAGCCCCATCGCCGACCTGTGCATCGTGTGGGCCAGGACGCAGATGCACGGGGAGACGACGCCGGAGATCCGCGGGTTCATCGTGGACCGCGACACGAAGGGGCTTTCGACGCCGGAGATCCACGGCAAGCTGAGCCTGCGGGCGTCGATCACGGGCGAGATCGTCCTCGACGACGCCCGCGTCCCGAAGGAGAACCTCCTGCCGGGCGTGCGCGGCCTCAAGGGACCGCTTTCGTGCCTGACCCAGGCGCGCTACGGCATCGGTTGGGGCGTCGTGGGGGCGGCCATGGCCTGCTACGAGCGCGCGCGGTCGTACGCCCTCGAGCGCACGCAGTTCGGCAAGCCGCTGGCGGCGTTTCAGCTCACTCAGCAAAAGCTCGTGGACATGCACGACGCCGTCGTCCAGGGATTCTTGCTGGCGTTGACCTTCGGGCGCGAGAAGGCGGCGGGCCGGCTTGGGCCGCTGCACGTTTCGATGCTCAAGCGCAACAACGTGCACATGGCGCGCAAGGTGGCGGCCGAGGCTCGGACGATCCTCGGGGGCAACGGGATCATGCTCGAGTTCGACGTCATGCGGCACATGTGCAACCTCGAAACCGTCTACACCTACGAGGGGACCCACGAGGTGCACACCCTGGCGATCGGGCGCAAGATCACCGGGATCAGCGCGTTTTCCTAGGTCCGTCCGGCGCCGGGCGCACGCGCCGCGCCGCCGGTGGGCCGGGCCGGGGTGCGCACGCGCCGGTTTCGGCGGGCTCGAAAATGCGCTAGATTGTCGCCCGCGCGTGGTCCACCCCGTTCAAAGCGTCATCGAGTCCCTGTACGCGGCCGGCCGCTGCCCGCGGATCCACGTCAACGCGCTGACCGACGGGGTCGTCTGCCCGGACTTCATCCGCGAGCAGTGGGGGGAGCGCCTGGTCATCGATCTGGACCCGAGCTACCCGCTGGATCTCACCTTCACCGAAGACCACCTCGAGGCGGACCTTTCCTTCGGCGGCTACGTCAGCCGCTGCGTGTTCCCGTACCACGGGATCTACGTGGTGGCCGACCGCAGCACGGGCCGGGGGATCGTCCTCGACCAGAACATGCCCGAGAGCCTGCGCAAGGGCCGGACGGCCCCGGCGCCCGAGGCCCGCAAGGCGCCCGAGGCGAAGGCGGCCCCCCTGCGGACGGTCGAGGGGGACGGGTCGGCCGAGACGCCGCCCGCGCCCGAGGCGGACGCCGCGGCGCTCGAGTCCACCCGCGACGACGGCGAGCCCCCCGCCGAGGAGACGGCCCGCAAGCGGCGGGCGGCCTTTCGCGTCATCGACGGCGGAGGTTGATCGATGCTGCGCCGCGTCCTGTTGCTCGCCGCACTCGGCGTCGCGGGGGCCCTCGTCGCGGGGGCGGCCCTCATGCTGCGGGCGCCTGCCCCCGAGGCCCTGTGCGATCACATCCTGGCGGTCACCCTCGCCGAGGCGGAAAAGACCGACCTCGAACCCGAAACGCGCGCCCAGCTCGAACGGAGCCTGCGGGACGCCTGCATCCGCCACAAGCGCGACAAGCAACGGCTGCGTGGGCGGATCGTCTACGCCCGCTACGCCCGCTGCGTGCTCGAGGCGACCACGCTGGCGCAGATCGAGCGCTGCTGACGGGCGGGCCCGCCCACAGCCCCGCCTGCACGCGAGGGTGAGGCGCCCCGCCGGACCGCCCCCGTTGCGGGCACGGCGGCGTTTCGCGTACCGTGCGACCATGCCTCGGTCTCCTCACGCTCCTCGCGCCCTGCACGCCCCCCTGGTGCCCGCGCGCCTTTGTCTCGGCGCGTTCCTCGCCTGGTTCTCGCCCGGCTGTGGGGACGACGGCGGCGGGACCGGCGCCGGGACGGGCACGGGTGACACAGGCTCCGGCGGTGGGGACGGCGCCACGGGCTCCACCAGCACCACGGGCACCACGACCGGCACGGCGACCGCCTCCGGGACCGGGACGACCTCGACGTCGGGCACCGGCAGTTCCACGACCGGGGCGGGCACGGCCGGCGCGTGCAGCTCCGTCGTGGTCACGTACGACCTTACGGGCACGAAGATCAACATCGACGCCATCCAGGACTTCGAGATCACGGTCCAGGAACCCTACGACGCCGACCACAACACGGGCCCCGGCACGCTCAAGATCCGGTTCACCGACGACGGCAACGGCACGCCCGCGCCGGGTCCTGCGCAGATCATCGAGTACCACCTGGTGCAGAACTTCGTCACCGGCGCCCAGGGGTTCGCCACCGTGACCACGGACCTTGACACCACCTCGGGGCCCGACGGCTGCGGGACCGCCGCGGGGGTCTACGGCGGCGGCGTGCTCACCTGGAACGACCCGCCCGAGATGGATCCCTACTGCCGCGACGGGACGGTCAGTTGTACGGGAACCTTCTGCGGCATGGCGGGATCGCCGCCCGAGAACATGCCCTTCGTCTTCAACGACGACTGCACCGAGCCCCACCCCCTCGATGTGTTCACCTTCACGAACGGCGTGGACTCGTTCACCGCAGCGCCGGTCATCGTATCGATGGACAACAACCAGACGGTGACGGTCACCTTCCAGGGGACGGCCGTCGCCACCGAGGTGGACGACCAGACCCCCGCCTGCGCCTGCCCGTAGCCGCGGCGGTCCCGCCTACGGCTTCGCCCCGAACTTCTCCTTGCAGGCGAGCAGGAGCTGGGCGAAGTCTTTCTTGAGCTCGGCCGGGGCGTTTTGCAGGGCGTGGGCCTGGCAGGCGGCCACCTCGATGCTGCCCTCCTTGATGCACTGCTGGCGGGTCATCCCGAGCTGGGTGCCCTTGGCCATGTTCCAGCGTTCCAGGGTCTTGGGGTCGTCGGCATAGTGCTTCTTCATGAAGGCGTCGTTGGCCTCCACGACGGCCTCGCACGCCTTCTTGAGCTTCTTGGGCAGCTTCTTGGGCAGGACGGCCAGCGCGTCGATCTTGGCCTTCTTCTCCGCCGCGGCCTTCTCGGCGGCCGCCTCCTTCGCCTCGCGCTCCGCCCGGCGGCGGGCGATGGCCTCGTCTTCCTTCTTCTTCGCGTCGGCCTTTGCGGCGGCTTCGGCGGCGGCCTTCTTCGAGTCCGTGGGCTCGTTCGAGGCGGGGCCGCCGCAGGCGGCGAGGGAGGGGACGAGAACGAGCGTGCACAGTCGGGTTCGGATCGTCACGGCCCCCGAGTGTTTCCGGCTCGCCCGGCGATTGCAAACGCCCCTCGTCCGCCGGGAGGGATGCGGGGCCGAACCGGCGGCGGCGGGCCGAAAACGGTGTCCGCCGCCTGCACCCGGACGGCCGAGCGCGGCACGGACCCGGTTGGTACGATGCCGGCGCCATGCGGATCTGCATCCTCGGTGCCACCGGCCTGGTCGGCCGCGAGACCCTGGCGCTCGTGCGCCGCGCCTATCCGTCAGCCGAGACCGTGCTGCTGGCGAGCCGGCGGCGCACGGTCGAGACGGACGGCGAGTCGCTTTCGGTGGAGGCCGCCGAGATCCTCGAGACGCCGGACGCCCCCCGCGGCGATCTGGCCTTCGTCGCCCTCGACGACGCTCACAGCGCCCGCTACGTGCCGCGCCTGCTCGAACTGGGCTATCGCGTGGTGGACAAGTCCAACACCTACCGCCTCGACCCGAAGGTGGTGCTGGGGGTCGCCGGGGTCAACCACCACCTCGTCACCCGGCAGGTGCGTCTGGTGGCGAACCCCAACTGCACCACGATCCCGGTGACGCTCGCGCTCGCCCCGCTCGACGACGCCTTCGGCCTCGGCGGCTTCGCGGCCAGCACCTACCAGGCGATAAGCGGCGCCGGCCAGGCGACCCTCGATGCGTTCCTGGCCGGCTCGAAGGCCGCCTACGACGCCTTCCGCCTGCCCGGCGCGGACCTCGACCCGCAGGGGTACGCCGCCAACGTCGTCCCCCACCACGGCAAGACGGACGACAGCGGCTTCTCGTCCGAGGAGCGCAAGCTCATGCTCGAAAGCCGCAAGATCCTCGATCGACCGGAGCTTGCGACCTCGGCGCAGTGCTGCCGCGTGCCCGTCGCGGTCGGCCATTACGTCCAGCTATGGACGACGTTCGCCCGCCCCGTGGATCTCGACGAGGCCGCCCGGCGCCTGGAAGCCGCCCCCTTCGTGCGTTTCGTGCCCGGGCCCGCGGGCGAAGGGCTTTCGCCCCTGCACGCCGTGCGCGATCGGGATCGCGTCCTGGTCGGCCGCCTGCGCCACGACCCGCGCGATCCGAGCCGGCGGACCCTGTGCATGACCGTCGTGGCGGACAACCTGCGGCTCGGGGCGGCCACGAACGCGGTGCGGATCGCCTCGTGCTGGGTCCCGTCGGCGGATCCGGCGCTGCAGGCACCGGGGGTCGCGTGACGCGGCGGATCGGGATCTCGACGGGCGGCGGGGACTGCCCGGCGCTCAACGCGGCGATCCGGGCGGTCGTGCTACGGGCCCACGCGCTGGGGATCGAGGTCGTGGGGATCGAGGACGGGCTTTCGGGCCTGCTCGCGGGCACGGGCGCCGGTACGCGGACGCTGGCCCCGGCCGACGTGGAGGACCTCGTCGGCGAGGGCGGCACGATCCTCGGCACGACGAACCGCGGCAACCCGCTGGCGTTTTCGGGGCCGGACGGTGCCGTGGTGGACCGGGGCGACGAGGTGGTGGCCGCCGCCCGTGGTCTCGGCCTCGAGGGGATCGTCCTCGCCGGCGGGGACGGGACGCAGGCGATCGGTCTGGCCCTGATGGCGCGCGGCCTGCCGGTGGTGGGGCTGCCGAAGACCATCGACAACGACCTGGCGCACACCCACACGACCTTCGGGTTTGCGACCGCCGTGGCCGTGGCGACGGAGGCCCTCGACCGCCTGCGCACCACCGCCGAGTCCCACGCGCGGATCATGGTCCTGGAGGTCATGGGGCGCAGCGCCGGGTGGATCGCCCTGGAGGCCGGGATCGCCGGCGGCGCCCACGCGATCCTGATCCCGGAGATCCCCTACGACCCCGTGGTCGTAGCCGAGGCCGTCGGCCGGCGGGGCGGCCGGCGCTCCTTTTCCCTCGTGGTCGTCGCCGAGGGGGCGCATCCGCCGGGCGAGGCGCCGCCGCGGCACGTGTGGCCGGGGGGCCGCGGGCGGGCGGCCCTCGGCGGGGCGGGCATGCGGTGTGCTGCGTTGCTGGCCGAGCACCTGCCCGACCGGGAGATCCGGGTCACCGTCCTCGGCCACGTGCAGCGCGGCGGCACGCCCACCGCCTTCGACCGCCTGCTCGCCACGCGCCTGGGGGCCGAGGCGGCCCAGGCCGCCCACGAGGGCGACTGGGGCACCCTCATGTCCTGGGACCCGCCCGTCGTGCGCCGGATCCCCCTCGACCCCTCGATCCGCACCCCGCGCCGCGTGGACCCCGACAGCCAGCTCGTGCGTCACGCCGAGTCCCTCGGCATCTGCCTCGGCCGCCCCCCGGCCCCGACCCCCGCCTCCATGCCCGAATGAACCCACCCGGCCGGTGGCCCCCCCGGCCGCCGACCGACCTCCGCGCCTCGCCCGGTCAGCCGTCCTCGGGGCCCGACTCGTCCGCGGCCGCCGATCGCCCCCCGGGCTTCTCGCGGCCCGTCGCCGTCGAGGTCCGGCCGGCCGGCGGCGCGGGCAGGCGGATCACCCGCACCCGGCGGTGCCCGAGCGCCCCGCTGCGCACGACCTGCTCCACGAGCGTCCGCACCGGCCGCCCGCCCTCGTCCCGCACCTCGTCCCCGGTGACGACCACCACGGCCGCCGCGTCCATCGACAACCCTCCACGCGCCACCGCCTCGATCTCCGCATCCGACGCCCCTCGTGCCAGGCCAACCGCGCGGGCCAGCCCCCCAAGCCGCAGCCACGGTTCGATGTCGAAGGGGCGGGGATGTTTCTGTTGCCCGACGAAGTTTCGGATCCTGCCCAGCAATTCGCTGCGTGCGGCCTCGGCGTCGATCTGCTGCGCGAACCGGTCCATCACGGCCGGCCAGCGCGAAAGCGCCGCCTCCAGCCGGTCCGGGTCGATCTCTGCGACGATGAGAAGGTCGCGGTCCGCGGCCATACCGTACGCTCCATAGCTCGCCCCCACCTCGTCCCGCAGCATCTCGTTGATTGCATGGTGGGGCTGCGTGACCCGGGGATCGTGCACGAAGGCGCGGATCAACGGCGTCAAGGGATCCTCGGGACCGCGAAAGGCCAGCGCGACGGCGGGCCGATGACGCCCGGGCACCTCGACCACGTACACCCATCGGTCGGGAGCGGCCGGCGCACGCTTCGACGGTTGCGCGCTCGGCACCGGCTCCCCCCCGCCCCAGGCCGCAAACGCCGCGCGCCACGTGGCCACGAGATCGACCATCGTGACGCCCCCGACGCCGACGACCCGCCAGCCGGTGTCCTGGCCCTTCAGCGCACGAAAGAGCCGCGCGCAACGATCGGGCGTGACGACGAGGCGACGCTGCGTAAGGGGCCGATCGAGCGCGAGTCTTGCGATGTGCCCCACGCGCGGGAACCAGGGCTCCTCGAAGGTCGAGACCGCCGGCGTCCTCCGGTCCTCGGATGCGGCAGTCAACGACGCGAAGACGGCGCGAAACGCCCGCGGCACCGCATCCGGTGCGGCCACGATTTCGGCGACCAGATCCCCCGAACGCGAGATCAGAAGCACCCCGTCGTAGCCATCGTCCACGGTGGACCCCACGCCCAAGATCGGGTCGGCAAACTCGCCGGCGCGCGCAGGGACACACGAGAAGGCGTCGTAGCGCATCTGAGGATCCCGCCACCGCGCCGAAAGGAGCAGACGCTGGCCGGGAGCCCCCGGCACTTCGAGGTGCGCCAAGGTCACGTTGGCCGTCGGTGCGATCTCGGGAACGACCTCGGGCGGCGGAGCCGGCGGTGGGTCGGGCCACCGAGGGGGTGGACTCGTCGGATAAGGTACGGCGCCCGCCTCGAGCGGCGCCGGGGCGGCGGTGGCGGGCCGAGCGCCGGGCCGCGGCGCACACGCCATCCCCCCGAAGAGGCACCCGATGACCGCGAACGGGATCGGCCTCCTCATCGCCGCTCCTTGCCGCCGGCGCTCGCCCCGCCCACCACCACGAGGCTCCCCAGGTCCTCCTGCGACACCACCTTCAGGATCGGGGCCACGCGCTCGGCCCACGACGGTTGCCCCGCCGTACAACGGTCCGGCTGACTCAACCATCGCTGCCGGGCTTTCCGCTCGGCATAGGCGGTGCGACCCTCCCGCAGTTCGATACGAACCTGCTCGCGCACACGCATCGCCAGCGTCTCGGGATCCGCGACGCGGCGCTCTTGCCAGTCCACGCTGAGCTTCACGAGTCCCTGGTCCGACCTTGGAAGGCCCAGCCAGTTGACCGTGATCGAGGCCTCCGCAAGACCGATCCGCTGGAGGCGATCGGACAGGCGTTCTCGCATCCAGGCGAAAAGCTGATTGGCCGCATCCCGTGCTACGTCACGGGCAATCGCCCCCTTCCAGTAAATCACCAAGACGGTTCCAGGAAATTGATCAAGGTGACGGACGCGGTCGCCGAGCCGATGGAAGATCCAACGTTCCTCGGCATCGGTTTCACGCGCTGGCAATGGACCGAACCACCGCTCGATCGCCGCGCGCAACAGCGGCAATGGATACGGCGCCAGTACCTTGACGTGCACGGGCGCCCGTGCGTAGCGCGCCCGGAGCGCACGCTCGATCCGTTTGCGCACGGTCGATGGCGACCGAGGCGGCGGCGTTCCGTACCAGCGGAGCGCCGGCACGATGGCGCCGACCCCCTCGCGCGTCAGGAGGCGCCGCAACTCTGGGTATCCCAGCTTCCCCTCCTCCTGTTCGGTTTCGTTATGGACGGTGTCGATCTCTCGGCGCACGGCATGGTCGTCGAACGACGTGACCTGCAGCGCCTCCGACAGCAGCCACATCATGCGCTCGACCTCGGCCGCCCGGCCCATGACCGTCAGCATCGTCACGTCGCTGTCCGTGCCCCCATGCAATCGAAGCCCCAGTTCTTCGAGCTTCGTCCCGCTCGTTCGACCGGGCGCGAGCCTCAAGCGGGTCTGCGTGAGCAACAGATGCTCGATGAGGTGCGCCAACCCCGGAACCTGCTCCGGGTCGTCGGCCGACCCCACGGACAAGCGCACCCGCACGCTCGCGTTGCTCGCGAGGGGATCCGATTCGATCGAGTAGGTCACCCCGTTCGCGAGCCGGCCGTCCTCGCGAACCGGGCACACCGCGGTGAGCCTGCCGCCGGCGGCGCCATCCACCGGCCCGCCGGCGAGCAGGCCCCCCCACAGCACGGCTGCCAAGAGCGTCATGCAGCCTCCATCACGTGGAACCTCCAAGGCCCGGGCCACTGGGGCCATCACAAGCGATGGGCGAGGCGACGGCCCGGTTGGCTCCGGTCAGTGGCACTGGAAGTCTCCGGTGCCGGGATCGTACGTCCAGCCACCCGGACAGTAGATGATGGTGGGCTTGGTACACATTAACAGCTCCGGATCGTAGGGGGTGCATCCGATGCCATGCTTCGGGTCGTTCGAATCGAGGCCATCGCAACACATGTAGATGCGTTGCACCGGCGGCTGCTCGCACCCGCCCCCGACGCATGCGCCGCTGTCGTCGTACAGGTTGCAGAAGAACACGCCGTCGGCGCTGTCGCACGCATCCGTGAACCACACGTCGCAGGGAACGAACGGGGAACCGGCGCCGCAGCTCGACGAGGTGCTCCGAAGCTCGTCCTCCTCGCAAGCGATCGCATCGCCGCCCTGGGCGTTGCACCAGTCGAGGAAGGCGGCGTCGCAGCCCCGAAACAGGCTGTTCGTCGAGCTGCAGCTCGCCAGCACGATGCCGGTGTCCTGATGGATGCAGTTCGCATGGTCCAACAGCGCCGGGCCCTGCGGCGCCGGCTCGATGGTACAGACG
>JALSIN010000289.1 GCA_026989935.1 Polyangiaceae bacterium
GCGCTAGGCCCAGTCGAGGGCGCGTTTGCGAAGGACGTAGCCGAGGGCGAGGACCAGGATCCCCAAAAAGACGAGCATCTCCGCCAGGCCGAACAGCGTGGGGGCGCCGGTGCAGACCCCGCCGGGCCCCAGGGGGCCCGTGCAGGACAGCTCGCGGAACAACGAGGCCCACGGGTAGAGGAACGCCACCTCGATGTCGAACACCAGGAACAAGATGGCCACCTGGTAGAACTTCACGCCGAACTTGACCCGCGGGCTGCCAATCGGGTCGCTGCCGCATTCGAAGGGCTCGTCCTTGATGGGGGTGCGGCGTTTGGGGCCGAGCACCATCGTCAAGAGCAGCAACACCGTCGCCATGACGGCCGCGAACGCGAGGAAGACGAGGGCGGGGAGGTAGGAGGCTGCCATGGGCAGGTCTTTCGGGCGCGGGCATAACACAATCCGGCGCCCGCGAAAACGCTGCGCGGCGGCAAGGCGACGCCCGCTAGGAGGCGGCCTCGATCGCCAGCTCGAACACTTCCAGTTCGTCCATGTTGCGGGCGAGCAAGAGCACCTTGAGCGGCCTGGTTGCGCGGAAGGCGCGAACCTCTCCGTGGATCGCCCGGGCGGCCTCCTCGGCGGGGATCCCGGTGTCGAAGGCCCCCATCAGGGGGATTGCCACCGACGTAAAGCCCTTGGCCTCGCAGGCCACCAGGGCGGCCGCCGTGGCCCGCAGGACGTCTTCGACCATGACTCGACCGCCGGGCGTCTCCGTGTTGGGCACGTGGACGAGGTGGCGTGCGCGCATGTGGCCGGCCTCGGTGACCACCGCCGCGCCCACCGCCACCGGTGCGTGGCTCGCGACCGGGCTCTCCACGTCGATCCCCGCAAGCTCCAAGATCTTCGACCCCGGGTAGTGGGACAGACGACCCTCGCTGTTCGTCGGGCACACGAAGGCGTCCACGTCCAGGGTCTGCCAGGGATCGGTGCAGATCGAGACCTCGATGAAGTCCGCGCTTTCGTTGGACACGCGGCCTATCTAGCGGCCGCCCGGGAGGGCGACAAGAGGCTTTCGCACGCATCGGGATCGGGGCGCGGGCGGGCGGGCGATTGGAAGGGGGGCCGAGGCCGTGCGCCCAGCCCGAAGGCCCGGCGAAGCGGTGTGCCGCGCCCACGAGACGTCCCGCCACGGGTGAACCGCCGGAACGCCGCGGGCAGAAGGCACCAGCGGCTCGAGGTGGACCGGCCGTCCGGCCGCCGAGGGGACCGAGCCGCGAAGGCTCAGTTGAGGACGAGGCGGTCGATCTCGGAGGCGATCTCGTCCTCCGAGGCGTCCTTGGCGACGGCGAGCTCCCGTACGAGGAGTTCGCGCGCCGTGCGCATCATTTGTCGCTCCCCGTGCGAGAGGTTCTTCTGCGAGCCCAACAGCGCCAGATCACGGTAGACCTCCGCGATCTCGAACAGCGACCCCGTGCGGATCTTCTCCATGAACCCGCGGTAGCGCCGGTTCCACGTCTGCCGATCCACCGGGACCTCGTGGTCGCGCAGCAGCTCGTACAGCTCGTCGATCTCGTCCTCGTCGGCCACCGGGCGCATCCCGTTCTCCTCGGCCTTCTCCACCGGCACGATGATCTTGAGCCCGGTGCCATGGACCCGCAGGTGGTAGAACGCCAGAGACTGGTCGCCGATGGTCTTGGTCTCCACGTCCACCACGTCGGCCACCCCGTGGGCGGGGTAAACGGCTTTGTCACCAGGACGGAATCGAACGGATCGTTGCATGGTGTCTCCTCGATGGAATCGTCGAGAGCACCCAAGCAATTTTCGTACCTTTCCCATTGGAACATCGTTCCATGGAGAATTTCAAGGGGTCATGGCCGATGCACCATGTCGGAGCAGGTGGTCTTTTACCCCACATGGCAACGACAGTAGCCATCTGGGGGGGCGTTTCGGCGCTTCCTGCGCAGGCCCGCTACTCGAAGCGGTGAGCGGGCAAGCCCTCAGTCGCGGCCACGCGGGTTCGGCGCTCCGTGCGCAGGCCTGCTACTCGAAGGCGTCCACACGCCAGCCGGCGGGCGTCCGGACCAGGCGAATCGCGCCCCCTTCGCCGTAGCGCAGCACGGCCCGCGCCTTGTCGGCCGACAGCACCAGGTTCGACGGGTCCGCGAGGGCGGCCTCGATCTGCGCCGCCTTCGCCTCCCAGTCCTGCTCGAGGCGGCCTACGAGTTCCGGGGTGGCGACGGCCCCGAGGGCGGGCGTCGGGCCGTGGCGAAGGACGGCCACGAAGCCGCGGACCGCGGCGGCGGGGGTGTCCGTCCGCGGCAGGGTGGGTAGCCCCGACACCAGGTAGGCCCGTCCCCCGGATGCGACCCAGTCGAGCAGCCGCCCGTCCTCGTGCCGCGTGGTGACGGCCAGAAGTGGCACCGCGCCGTGGTCGGCCCGGCTCGTTTCCAGCTCCCTGGCGAGGGACTCGGCGAGCCGTACGAAGCGGCGCTCGAAGGCCTCGAAGTCGGTGGAAGCCCGGACATTGGGTGCGAGCAGGGCGTAGGCGGCCTTGGCGTCCTTTCGTGCCACGGCCTCGTCGAAGGCGCGCAGCAGGCCGGGAACCGAGGCGGTCCGTCGTGCGCAGGCGCCGGGGGCGAGCGCGAGGACGATCCCGAGGACGAGCCGACCGTGCGGCCTTGACGCGAAGGGGCGGGTCATGGTGGCGGCCCGTTCGACAGGTCGAGCACCGTATCGTGGGCGAGGCTCGGGTCGAGGTCGGGATGGTCCAGCGTGTGGTGCAGTCCGCGGCTCTCCTTGCGGGCCTCGGCGCAGGTGACGATGAGGTGGGCCACGAGGGAGATGTTGCGCAGCTCGAGCAGGTCCCGCGTAACGCGGTACGACCAGTAGTACTCGCGGATCTCATCGCGGAACAGCTCGATGCGGCGGCGGGCCCGCGCCAGGCGGCGGTCGGAGCGGACGATCCCCACGAAGTTCCACATGGCCGCGCGAACCTCCGCCCAGTTTGCGCTTACCATCACGGCCTCGTCGGAGTCCACGGCGTCCCCCTCGGTCCAGGGGGCGACGCGCTCGGGCGGCGCGCGCCCGGCCTCGTCGGCGATCTTCGCGGCATGGTCGGCGAGCACCACGGCTTCGAGCAGGCTGTTCGACGCCAGTCGGCAGGCGCCGTGCATGCCGCTCATGGCCACCTCGCCCGCGGCGAGCAGGCCGGGGACGGAGGTGCGGCCCTCGGGATCGACCACCACGCCCCCGCACATGTAGTGGGCCGCCGGGACCACGGGCAGTCGGTGGCGCCGCATGTCGATCCCGAGCTCCATGCAGCGGGCGTGGATCCCGGGGAAGCGGCGCACCAGGAACTCCGGGTCGAGGTGGGTGAGGTCCAGGTACACGCAGGGGTGTCCCGAGCGCTTGATCTCGGCGTCGATCTCGCGCGCGACCACGTCCCGCGGGGCGAGCGACCCCATGGGGTGGCGGCCCTCCATCAACTCCGAACCGTCCGCGCGCCGCAGCACCCCGCCCTCCCCGCGCAGGGCCTCGGACAGCAGGAAGCTGCGGGCCTCCGGGTGGTACAGGCAGGTGGGATGAAACTGCATGAACTCCAGGTTCGCCACCTTCGCGCCGATCCGGTACGCCATGGCGATCCCGTCGGCCGTGGCCACGTCGGGATTCGAGGTGTAGCGATAGACCTTGCCGGCCCCCCCGGTGGCGAGCAACGTCACGGGGGCGACGTAGGCGGTCACCGCCCCCGAGCGGGTATCGAGGGCGTACGCCCCGAAGCACCCCTCCGACCCGCTCACCTTCGACCAGGACAAAAGGTCGATCACCATCGCGTGCTCCACGACGCGGATGTTCGGGTGGGCCAACACGGCGGCCACGAGGCCGCGGACGATCTCGGCCCCGGTCATGTCCCGGTGGTGCACCACGCGCCGGTGGCTGTGCCCCCCCTCGCGGCCGAGCGCGTAGGGGGCGAAGGCGTCCTCGTCGGTGCGGTCGAAGCGCACGCCGTAGCGCTCGGCGAGCCGCGCCACCAGGGCCGGCCCCTCCGCCACGGCGCGCTCGACCATCTCGCGATGACAAAGCCCGGCCCCGACGCGCAGGGTGTCCTCCACGTGCGCGGCCGCCGAGTCCGTGGGGTCGAACACGGCCGAGATCCCGCCCTGGGCCAAGCGTGTGTTGGAGTCCTGGAGCTTGGCCTTCGTCAGGATCGTCACGGGGCCGCGCTCGGCGACTTCCAGGGCGAAGTAGAGGCCCGCCAGGCCGCTGCCGAGGACCAGGTACCGGGCGCGCTCGATGGAGGTGCGGGGGGCCATCGAAGGAACCGGCCGCGAGCGTAGCCGTGACGCCGGGGGTTTTCTAGCGCCTGCTCGCTGGTCGGCGCCACGCGTTCCGGTGCGTCGATGGGCGTGCCCCGGTCGCTTCGGCGGGGGACGGTGGCGGACGTTCCTGGTGATGCGCTTGGGCTCCGTGGCCGGTGCGGGCACGGTCCCTCAACCCGTGGTCCACCGCCCGCGAGCCTTCGAAGTTCCGCGCGCATCCGGGCGCCCCTGGGGCCGGCCTCCCGGGGGAGCGGCGGGGCTGCGGGCCGCTCCCGTCGCCGTCTCGGTGCCCGCACCGGTGCCCGTGCGCGGCTGCGTTCCCGCGCCCGTAACCACCATGGCTGGATGCACCGAGACGCCGCGGTCCTCGTACCGGTCCGGCGGTTGTCGCCGTTCCCGTAACCGCCATAGCTGGATGCACCGGGCCGCTGCACTGCCCCGAGTGGGATGGCGAGGCTCCCCCGTTGCGTCCGCCGTGTCAATGCCGTGGGCTCGTTTCGCCCGACACCAGCTCCCGCAGCACGGAAAGGGCCCGTTCGCCGGCCTTCCCGTCGGCGCCGAGCATGTGCTCGTCGAGGAACGCGAGCGCCTTGTCGCGGCAACAGGCCGGGTCTTCGAGGGCCTGGTCGAGCTGGTCGATCATCTGGTCCTCGCTGCGGGCGAGCAGGCCGCCGTTACGCTCGGGCGGGAACTTCCAGACGTACCGCACCGAGGGCAGGACGCGCGTTTCGACCCCCGCGCGCGTGCGGACGCGCCAGACGAAGGCCTCGTCCTCGCTGCGCACCGGGTAGACGTGGATCGTGGGTCGCAACGTGGCGTAGAAGAGGTTTGCGATGCTGCTGAAGTTCGTAAGCAGCACGTCCGCCACCTGCAGGTCCAGGAAGTTGTCCGGGGCCTCGTCCTTGAACTTGAACACCACGTGGCGGTGTCGCCGCGCGAGGTCGCGCAGCATCCGCAGGTACGATGGCGGGTACCGGTGCCGGTCGTGAAAGCGTACGATGGCATTGGCGCCGTGTTGTGCGATGCGGCCGAGCAGGCGGTCGAAGATCCGGGCGTCCTCGCCCCAGTGCGCGAAGACCTCGCCGTAGTGCCAGGTGGGCGCGAACAGGACCGTCTTGCGTCGGACCACGTCGAAGGGATAGGCGCCGGCGAGGCGCGCGCGGTCGAGGGGGACGCGCAGGTCGTCGTGGCTGACGGCGCCGACGAGGCGGCAGTTCTCGGGGGCGAAGCCGCTGACCTGCGTGCGGTGCTCGAAGTCCGACGGCCCGAAGCAGTGCCAGCGAAAGCGTGGGTTCGGCCGGCAGGGGTCGCCGAAGGCGCGCCGCAGCGCCCGGTGCAGCGGGGCGAACTCCGCGCGGTCGTTCGGGCCCTTCCAGCCGAAGCCGTGCCACAGCACGAGCCCGCGGCGGGCCGGGGCGACCTTCGGCACCCAGTTGTCGAGGACGACCACGTCCGGGACGAAGCCGGGCACGCACAACGGTCCGAGGTAGGTGCGAAGTCGCCCGCGGCGCAGGAGCGGCGCCCGGAGCGGGAACAGCTCGGCCACCTTCTGGCGTCGAAACCCCTCCGGGTCGTCCAGCACGACGCGCAGGTCCACGTCGTCGCGGGCGTCGAGGAAGCGCGCGAAGGACCACAGGTCGGCGCCGAAGGTGGTCGCCCAGACGAGGACCTTCACGGCGAAGCGCTCCGGGCGGCGGTGGCGTCTGGGCGGCTCATTTGGCGGCGGGACGCGCGGGACGCTACCATTGAGACGGTGCCCGTCCAACGCGCACACACCGCCTGGATCGTGGGGCCGGCCGCCGCGCTGTGCCTGCTGGCGGCCGACGCGGACGCCGCGGGCGGCGGGCGCAACGAATACTACCGCTACGTGGACGACGACGGCGTGCTGCACGTCACGAACGTCCGGGGTCGGCCGGGGCGCTGGGAGCGGTACATGAGCCTGCCGGGTTCGGGCACGCGGCCACCGGCGCCGAGGGCGAGCCGGGCGAGCCGGGCGCGCCGGCGCGGGGCGTTGCCGGCCGAGCGCGTCCACCGATACGATCCCATCATCGAGGAGGCGGCCGCCCGCTACCGGATCCCCGCCTCGCTCATCCGCGCGGTCATCCACACGGAGAGTGCCTTCGTGCCCACCGCCCAAAGCCGCGCCGGCGCCCGCGGCCTGATGCAGCTGATGCCCGCCACGGCGCGGTTCCTCGGGGTGCGCGACCCCTTCGACCCGCGCCAGAGCATCCACGGCGGCACGCGCTTCTTGCGGATGCTGGCGGACCACTTCGACGGCGACCTGGTGCTGGTCATCGCCGCGTACAACGCCGGCGCCGGTGCGGTGAAGAAGTACGGGGGGATCCCGCCGTACGCCGAGACGCGAGCATACGTGCGGGCGGTCTTGCGGCGCTATCACGCGTACGAGCGGGCCCGGCGCCTGGCGGCGGGGGCCCGCCTCGAGCCCCGCCGCCACCTCGCCCCGTAGCCCCCGCGCCCCCCGTCGCTTCGTGTAAAGTCGCGGGCGGTGGACGCGCCGCCGCCCGGCCTGACCGACTTCGCGCTCGAGCACATGCTCGAGCCCGAGCTCGCCGACGAAGTCCTGTCGTGCACGCCGGAGGGGCACCTGGTCGTGCAGGTGCGCGGCGAGGCCATGACGCGCACCGATGGCCTGCTGCTGTGCACGGACAACCTCGTGATCCGCCCGCTCGCCCGGCGCATGCAAGGGCGCGTGGTGCCGGAGGTCTTCGCCCGCCTGTCGTCGCTGCAAGGGGACGGCTACCTGGTGCTGGCCCACCAGGGGGAGACCTTCCACGTGGTGCGCCTCGACGGGGATCTTTGCTTCTTCGTCGAGCCGTTCCTGTGGGCGATGGATCCGGGGCTTTTGTGGGACGTGGGGATCTTGCCGGGTACGCGCCGCGGCGACGAACCGATCCACCTGGTGCGCGCGGCGGGCGAGGGGACCCTGGCCTTTCGGGCCCCCGGCCGCGTCGTGTCGCTCAAGGTCGCTGCGGATCGGCCGGCCCGGGTGCGGCGCGGGCGGCTCGTCGGTTGGGTGGGGGCCGTCGTGCCGTGGGCCGACCCCACCGGCCGCTTCCTGCGCTGCGAGGGGGAGGGGGCGGTGTTCGTGTGGTTCCCACCGACCCCGGCCGGGGCGGGGCCGACGCCATGAGCTACGAGAGCCTGCGCCGGGAAATCGGGAACGTCCCGAACCTCATCACCCTCGGGCGCCTGTTCCTGGTGCCGCCGGTCATCGCCCTGATGCACCCGACGGACCCGCTGCGAAACCTCCTGGCGGCCCTGGTGTTCGCCGTCGCCAGCGGCCTCGACCTCCTCGACGGCTACCTGGCGCGCAAGCACGGGCTCGTGACGGTCTTCGGCAAGTTCGTCGATCCCCTGGCCGACAAGATCATGGTGGCGGCGGTCCTGGTCTACCTCGTGCACCACGGCCTCGTGCCCCCGTGGATCGTGGTGGTGCTGCTCGGCCGCGAGTTCTACATGTCGGGGCTTCGCCTGGTGGCCGGCTCGGAGGGGGTCGTCATCGCCGCGGGGGAGGGGGGCAAGGCGAAGACGGTGTTCCAGCTCCTGGGGATCTGCTGCGTCCTGGCGCGCTACGAGTACCGGATGATCCCCTTCGAGGCGACCTTGAACTTCTGGCGCGTCGGGATGGCGTTCCTGTACATCTCGGTGGTGCTCGCCATCGTAAGCGCGGTCACGTACACCCTCGGGTTCGGTCGTGCCCTGCGGGCGCGCGCGGCGGCGCCGTGACGGAGCGTTGCGCCTTGGACGCCCTCGTCGAGCGGGCGCTGGCCCTCGTGGCCGACCCGGAGACCGGTGGGGTCTTCCTCGACGGTGGGCCGGGGGGCCGCGGCTACCTCGCCGTCGAGCCCGAGCAGACGGTGGTCGGGGCCGACCCTTCGGGCCTTGCGCTCGTGCAGGCGGTGTTCGAGGGGCGGCGGCCGGGGCTGTGCGCAGGGCACGTCACCTACGACGCCGGCGCGGCCTGGCTGCTCGGCCGCTCCCCACGGCCGAGCCTGCTCCCGCCGGTGTTCGTGCGGCACTATGCGGCGTGGGCGGAGCTCGCCGGCGACCGGGTCCGGCGCTTCGGGGGCGACCCGGCGGGCGTGGAGATGCTTCGGCGGCGCCTTTCGGCCACGCCGCCCGCGTCCTCCGGTCCGGTTCCGATCGAGGCCCCGCGCGCCGTGCTGCCGCCGGCCGTCCACCGGGCCCGCGTGGCGCAGGCGCTCGCGGCGATCCGGCGGGGGGATACGTATCAGGTCAACCTCGCGCAGCCCTTCTTCGGGCCCACGGCCCCACCGGCCGCGGAGCGGTCGCTCGGGGCACGGGCGGCCGACCTCTACCGCCGACTCCGCGCAGGCGCGCCCGCCCCCCTGGGCGCCCTGTACGAGGTCTTCGGGGCCCATGTGGTGTCGAACGCGCCGGAGACCCTGCTCGTGCTCGAACGGTGCGGCGGGGTCGTGCGGGCCTCGTCGCGCCCGATCAAGGGGACCCGCCCGCGCGGTGCGACCCCGGCCGCCGACCGCGCCGCCGCCCGCGAGCTGCTCGAAAGCGCGAAGGACCGCGCCGAGCACGTGATGATCGTGGACCTCGTGCGCAACGACCTCGGCCGCGTCGCCCGCACCGGGACGGTCGCGGCCCCCCGATCGCCTGCGCTCGTGACGCTGCCGACGGTTCATCACCTCGAGTCGGAAGTGACCGCCGAGATCGACCCCGGCCGGTCCCTCGCGGAGGTGTTCCTGGCGCTGTTTCCGGGGGGGAGCGTGACCGGAGCCCCCAAGCGGCGAACCGTCGAGATCATCGACGAGCTGGAGGGGCGCGCGCGTGGCGTCTACTGTGGCGCGATCTTCGTGGCGACCGCCGGCCGCTTCGTCGCGAGCATCCCGATCCGCACGGGGGTGCTGACCGCGTGCGGCCTCGAGCTCCTCGCCGGCGGCGGCATCGTCGAGGACTCGGACCCGGAGGCCGAGCGCCTCGAGTCCGAGGTCAAGACGCGGGCGTTTCGTTTTTCGTAGGGCGGGCCCTCGGGTTTCGCCCGTGGGGGAGCCGGCCGGAGGGCGGACCACCGGGCGCTACGACAGGGCGCGCAGGGCCTGGACGTCGCGCACGGTGATCGTGCGGGCGTCGGTGTCCACGATGCCGCGCTTGCGAAACTGCGCGAGCATCATCGAGATCGTCTCGCGCGTCGAGCCCACGAGGTTGGCCATCTCCTGGTGGGTGATCCGCACGTCGATGCGGACCCCGCCGTCCCCGTCGTCGCGGCCGAACTCCCCCGCGAGCTCCAGGAGCAAGGCGGCGAGCTTGGCCGAGACGTCGCGGAAGATAAGATGCTCGATGCGGTGTTCGACGCTGCGCCGCCGTTGGCCGACGATCCGCGCGAACTCGAAGGCGAGCTTGGGGTCTTCGAGCAACAGCCCGGCGAAGATCTCCCGCGGCACGACCACGACGATGGCGCTTTTGACCACCTCGACCATCTCCTCGCGCGGCTTGCCGTCGAGCACGCAAAGCTCACCGAACACGTCCCCCGGGCGGCGGTAGGCCAGGATGAGTTCTTTGCCGTCGCGGCTGACCTTGCTGCACTTGACGCGCCCGCCCACGAGGAAGAACACGAGGTCCCCCGGGTCGCCGGGCAGGTACACCACGTGGCGGCGCGGAATCTCGCGCGTTTCGAGGCTCGGGAGCATCGCCCGCAGCCGGTCCGGGGCCAGGCCGGCGAGCAGCGGGATCTTTCGCAGGTACCAGAGGGTCCGGCTCGCGTCCGGCTCCGGTGCGTCGGTCCTTTGCATTTCAACGAAAGTGTAAGGTAGATGACACGACATCCCAACCACGAGCCATGCTCGGGCGGCCGGGGCCCTCGCCGGGCTTCGTTACCAAAGGCACGAATCTTGCTTGTAAAACCCTGGGGCGGCCTCCCGCCACCCGGTCCCGATTTGCCCACGATGACTTCCACCCCTTCCCAGAGCGCTCTTTCGGCCCGCTTGGCAAAGAACCGGTACGACGTGGGGGGGACGGGTGCGTCGGGCGCGGCTGTGAAAAAACTGCATAGGCCGCGATCCTCGGTCAAGGTGGGGGAAGGTGGGATACGGCGTGGCACACGGGGTTTTACGCTCATCGAACTGATGGTCGTGGTGGTGATCCTGGGGCTCATGTCCGCGTTGGCCGTGGGGGCCATCCGCCAGGACGAGGTCGCCAGCCGCTACAAGACGTTCATCGACGACGTGACCGGCCGGATCGTGTCGGCGCGGGATCTGGCGGTCACGCGCGCCACGCGAGTGCGCCTCGATTTCTACAAGGACCGCGTGGAGATGCGGCAGTGGGATCACGTGGCCAACGACTGGGTGTCAGCGGGGGCGAACCGCGTGGGTGAGGTGGACGGCGGGATCCTCACGGGCAACGCGGACGTGTGCGTGTTCGGGGTGGTGTCCGGGGCCCAGGCTCCGTCCGTGGCCCAGAACGTCCCGACGCCCAACGACTGCATGACCGGCTCGGTGCAGATGACCTTCGAGGCCGACGGGACCTTCACCGTGCAAGACGGTGTCCTGGGCGTCCCCAACGCGGGGGCGACCATCTGGATCGGCGACCGTTCGCTGAACACCGCGCCCAAGCTCGCGCTCATCCAGGTCTTCCCCGGGGGCCTGGTCCGGACCTTCGACCATGTGGACTGAACGACGAAGAACCCGTGCCCGGCAACGGGGCTTTACCCTCCTGGAGGTCATGATGGCGCTCGTCGTGTTCGTGATCTCGGTGGTGGGGCTCGTGGCGATGGAAGGGCGCAGCATCGAGGCGCAAAAGCTCGCCGTGGAGATCCGGCAGGCCGAGCGCATCGCCCAGGAGGAGATGGCGAACCTGCATAGCCGCGGCTTCGTGGACCTGTTGCGCTACGACTTCGCAGGCCAGACAAACCCGAGCTTCCCCTACGACGACTCGAACGTACCGCCGGCCGACCGGCTGCGGGATCTTTCGCGCAGCTTCGTTCCCGACGGCGCAGGCCAGGCCCTTCGCGTGCGCGACAACTTCCTGGTCTTTCGGACGGTGCGCCTGCAGGTGGACCCCAATGCGGTGCCGAACGTGTCGAACCCGCCGATTCTGCCCCCCCTCGACGACCCGAACGCGACGAGCGACCTGCCGAACATCCTCGGGGTGGAACTCGAGGTGCTGGTGCTGTGGATCGACCGGACGAACCCGACCTTTCCGCCGCCCGCGAGCGCGCAGGTGGTGAACCTGGAGCCGGACAACATCGATCCCCTCAGCGCGAATTTTCAGCCATGGGTCAATCACGTGCGCCTTCGGACCACTCGAATCAACGACGTCGTGGTCGGCGTCGCGGCGGGCGGAGGGACGGGGCCGTGACCACCGGCGCTCGCCTGCATCGCCGTACGGGCCGGCACGCGGCCGCGCACGCGCGCGGTTTCACCCTCATCGAGCTGATGATCGCGATCATCGTGTCGTCCATCGTCGTGCTCGGGGTGTTCGCGTTCTCCACGATCCAGCAGACCACCGCGGCCATGCATCAGCGAGACGTGCGCATGCAGCAGGCCCTCGAAGGGGCGATGTGGACGATGGGGCGCGACGTCCGCGCTGCGGGTTTGGGATTCGCCCGTACCTGCACCGAACTGCGCGTGTGGGACGCCGCCCAGTCGCGCCTCGTAAACCCCGGGGGCGCCGCTTCGCCGACCCAGGCGTATCGGGATCTCGTCACCGGGGAGGCATACTGGGTGCTGCGCGACGGCATCCAGGTTCACTGGGACAGCGACGGGGCCACCTCCTGGGACGGCAACCAGGGCACGAGCGCCGCCGAAGACAGTGCGGCCGACAGCTTCGACGTGATCTTCGCCGAGGCCAATTATCTACAGGCGGTGGGGGCCTTCACCCTGGCGGGGCCGGTGAACACCGCGAACCAGCAGGTGGTCATCCGGACCCACCCGACGGCCCTCGACAGCGGCAATGCGCAGCACCTTGCGGCGGTGCGCCAGCTCTTCCCGCCGGGCACGTTCTTCCTCATCGCCGCGCCCCCGCAGGGTGGCGCGGAGTTCGAGGCGCAGGCGCAAAGCCAGTGTCCGCTGTTGCAGATTACCGACGACGTCCAGCCGGGGGCCGCCGCGAACGAGTGGATCCTCCCGGTGTCGTCCGTGTCGGGCTTCAACGCCGACCTGAACGCCCTGTTGGCCCAGGACGAAAACGGCTCCCCGCCGGAGAACCCGCCCGGTTTCCAACTCGACGACTGGGATCCGGCCCGGGTCAACGCGGCAGGATCCCTGGTGGTTCCGCTCGGCCGCCTCCGCTGGTCGCGCTATGAGATCGACTACTCGGCGCCGGGCCTGCCGTACCTGGTGCGGCGCGACATCATCGGCTTCCTCGAAGGGGATCCGGCGAACCTGGGGACGGCCATGGACTATCCGTTCTGCCAGCAGGGCCAGTGCCCGGCGCCGCAGCTTCACCTGCCGGGGGGCCAGTCGCCGCCGGGCGCGGTGGCGGTCGGGCCCATGATCGAGGACATGCAGGTGGCCGTCGGGTGCGACGGGTATTCGGCCGCGGGGGCCGCGGCCGCGACGCCGCCGCTCGCCCCGCCGGACACCACCCCGCAGGACTTCGGCGAGAAGGGGCCCGCGAGCGGCCCGAACCAGGGGGTCCCCAATTTCGAGGTGGACGAGTACGAGCCGCCGAACCAGCCGACCATCGACGAGTGGCTCGGCAACAGCCCCGGCGAGTCATGGGCGCCCGATTGCGTCTACTACGGCACGGCCCAGTACCACGCGAGCCAGTGGGGGACCATCGAGGGCAATCTGAACCCACCGCCCAACTTCCGGATGAGCCCCCAGGTGTTGCGCATCACCCTGGTCGCCTCGGCCGAGACCTCGTCCGCGGACGGTGGGATCGCCTCCACGACGGTGCCCGCCCTCGAAGACCGCGCCGCGATGATCTCCTTCGTGCCCGGCCGCCGGGAGCGTTTCGTCCTGACCGAGCGCTTCGCGCCGTCCAACCTCCGCTGGCGGAACCCTCTCGTCCCATGAACGCCTTCGCCCCCATCCGACCATCGAGCCCGCATGGGCCCCCCCTCACCAGGAGGCACGCCATGGCCGCCAAGCGTCGCGATCGCGGCGTGACGCTCATCAGCGTCATGTTGCTGGTCCTTTCTCTTTTGAGCCTCGGTCTGCTCGTGGTGCGCAGCTCCGTACGGGAGGTCACCGAGGCGGGGCAACTCGTGGCACGGGAGCGCGCGATGCTCGTGGCGCAGGCGGCCGCGGACTATGCCGCCGCACAACTGCGGGTGGTGTCGGCGAATGACCCGAACGCCATCGACGACGCGCTCGCCGGCTACAATCCTCAGGGCAGCGCGTGCACCGCGATGGACAAGGACTGTATTCCGGGGCTCGATCCTTCGATCCCCACGGGGCAGCGGGTGGCCGTCCTGGCGGGCGGGGATCCCATCGACTGCAGCGGTCGGTCGTGCATGCGGCAGGGGGCCGTCGTACGGTTGCCGACCGCACAGACGCAGCAGCCCTTCGACTGGTGCGCGCCGGGGCAGGGGATCGCCTTCAACGCCATCGTGCCGCAGGGGGACCCGGAGGCCCGCGTGTGCGTGTGGGTGCGCAACAACGCCTCCGATGCCCTCGGCGAGAACGGCTCGGGGAGCTGGACGGACGACAACGATGGGCGCGTCGTGGTCACGGCCATGGCGACCGTGCGCGGGACGACCGTGACCATCGAGGAAGAAGTGCTGCTTTCGAGCGCCGGGGGCCCTCAGGTGTACCAGCCTCAATCCCCGGACGACGGCTACGGCGGCGGCCACAACAACGACAACTCCACGGTCAACGTTTGCCAGCAGGCGAACCAGCAGGCCGAGATCCCGTAGGCGGGGCCCGGTGGGTCGGCGGCGGCTTCCGGCCAGCGCCGCTGCTATGATCGAAGGCGATGCCGATCGCACCGGACCTTCCGCCGCCCGTCCGGCGTTTGCTGCTCGCGTCGGGGGTGGAGGCCGAGCCCCCGCTGGAGCGACGGATCTTCACGAACCGGGACCTGAACCTCGACAACATCCCGGTCATCGGCTTCGACATGGACTACACCCTGGCGATCTACGACCAGGACGCCATGGAGGCCCTTTCGATCGCGTGCACCATCGACAAGCTGGTCGCCCGGGGCTACCCGCAGCGGCTTGCGAAGCTGGAACCGAAGCCCAATTTTGCGATCCGCGGCCTGCTGGTGGACAAGAAGCTCGGAAACGTGCTCAAGCAGGACCGCCACGGCTACGTGGGGCGCGCCTACCACGGCCACCGTGCGCTTTCGCGGGAGAAGCGGCGCGCCGCCTACCGCAGCCAGCGGCTGGGGCGGGAGCGGGCGCGCTTCGTGCCGGTGGACACCTTGTTCGCGCTGCCAGAGGTCACGATCTACGCCAACATCGTCGAGCTGCTCGACCGTTCGCCCGATCTGTGGTCGGGGGACCGGCCCACCTACGCCGAGGCGTGGGACGATGTGCGCGCCTGCATCGACGAGGC
>JALSIN010000290.1 GCA_026989935.1 Polyangiaceae bacterium
GCATGTCGTGACCGCAGACATGCACCTTGTCGCCACCGAGGCCAAGGCTTCGGTCACCGCGGTCTGCAGGGCCCTCGGGGTCTCGGGTAACAGCTACATCGTCGGCGGGTCGGTCTCGAATCCTTTGCGACGCGAACCTGGCGCTCGAGGCCCTCGACCAGCCTGTGGCCCGACAGGCCCCAGGGCCGAGCCTACGCCCCGACACCGATCGGGGCTCCATGTACACCGGGGGCGCCTATAAGAGACGACTTCGCGACAGGAAGGCCGTCGTCCGCATGAGTCGCAAGGGCAACGGCTGGGACGACGCCGTCGCCGAAGCCACGCTCGGCACGATCAAGGCCGCGCTCTTCCAAGACCAGACCCCGAGGACCTCACCGCTGTCCCGCGGGCTCTGTTCTCCGACATCGAGACCTACGACAATCGCCTCCGCCTGCACTCATCCCTCGGGTACACCCCACCCAGACCAAGTTGATCGACAAACCATGGGGTTAGGGTCACGCGCTGCGCAAGCAACCAGTCCAAGAAATCGGGGCAACTCCACAGGGTATCCCGCCCGCCGTCGGAAGGGCCGATAGATCGCGCCCCTGCAACCATAGAGCACGCCTTCCCGTTCTCACCCCGCCGTCTCCTCGAAGAGTACCATAACTCCCATCTGGGCGGTTGTGACCAGGAGGCGCCTGCTGAGCCACGCTCGCCGAGAGCGATCGCGCGGTGGAGGTATCGCCGCCGTCGGCCTGGGTCTACGGGAGGGCGTCGAGGAGGTCCCGGGCGAGCAGTTCGCACGAGACGGCGAGCTCGTCGGCGTCAACGAGCCCCGCGGCGGAGCGAATCGCCATCTCGATCCCCTCGGCCGCACGCCGGCCGAAGAGCGCCTCCAGGAGGTCCAGCGCCTTCCGGGCGACCGCGGCGCTCCGTGTGTCCGCGAGCAGGCGTCGCATCCGCTCCGCGAGGTCGGCGGTCTCCACGCCGCGCAGCAGGCGGGCGACGTCGAGGGCGTCCTTGTCGCTGTGGCGGGTCGTCTTGCGGCGGTCGCGGATCTTGAGCAGCTTGGCGACCAGCAGCGCCGCGGGGCCGGCGACCTGCACACCGAAGATACGGTCGTCCCGCTCGGCCAGGGCTCCGAGCTGCATCCGGTCGACGTCGACCAGCGCACCCTCGAGGCCGACCACCTTGCGGGCCGCCCGCGGGTCGTGCCCCGCGAGCCGGGCGGCGCGACGCCCCTTGCCCGGGCTCACGCTCTCGGGAACCAGCAGGTCGATCGCGACCTCGGTGTTCGGGCTGTGGGAGCTCTCCCGATGCGTGATCCAGACGCCGACCGAGTCGGCCTTCTTCGGAAGGAAGCCGGCGTCCAGAAGCGCGCGCTCGAGCGGAGGGATCTCGCCGAGCACGGCGGGGTCGAGGACCAGGTCGCCGTCGGTCGTGTACGGAGCGACCGCCAGATCCGCGTCGCCGACGTGGAGGTAGACCGCCTGGGCCCCCACGAGCACGAAGGCGTCGCGGTGTGCGCCGAGCGCCTCCAGCGCGTCCAGGAGGACCTGGCGCGCGGGCACGTAGAGCTCATGCACGCCAGGCCTCCTCGTTCGACGTCATCCACTCCATGAGCGCTTCCGCTTCAGCCGGGCTGCGGCCGGGGCCGGTCAAGAGGTCGGCGGCGACCTGCACCAGCGGCGCCCACCGCCCACCGTCCTCGTCTGCCGTGGCAGCCGACAACACGCTCGCGTCCTTGGGCTCGATGAGCAGGACGTTGGCGCCGGCGTCGGCCTCGCGAAGGCCGAGGACGCGCTGGGCGGTGTCGGTCCCGTCGACGTAGATCGTCGCCAGCCGAGGTGGGGCGACGGGGGCGACCCGGGCCGCCGCGAAGGAGCCGGTCACGGCGTGCTGCAGCTCGGCCTCGCCGAGGCGACGCATCATGGTGGAGATCCCGCGCGGGGCGATGAAGAGACGACAGCGGCCTCGCGCCTCGATCGGCGCCTCCTCGGCCCATCGACGCACGAGGCGCTGCCAGTCCGCGCTCGTGACGTGGCCCTTGTCGTCGCGCTCCACCAGGGCCTCGCGGTCGAGGAAGGCGAGCAGGCGGGAGACGTAGCCCGGGTTGGTGTCGGTGGCGGTCGCGAGCTCCCGAACGCCCCAGGGAGCACGCCGCTCGCACAGCGCCCGGACGATGCGCCCGGCCTTGGCGCC
>JALSIN010000291.1 GCA_026989935.1 Polyangiaceae bacterium
CTCCAGCGTCTCGTAGATCAGGTCGCGGCTAAGTGTCCAGTTGACTCCAGCGGCCAGGGTGCCATATCCGACTTCGCGGTTATTGCCGTCATCGATGACGTAATAGACTGACTGCCCATCAGCAAATACGTCCTTGAAAGCCACGTACCCTGCCGGTGGGGTGCCATCGAGCGTGATAGCCCCGGTGCCGACGGTGCTGGTGCCCTGCTTGACCCAGTTGGCGAGCATCTGCCCCTCTTAGACCAGCCACGCATATTTCGCGTCATCTACGAGATGCCATTCGAACGTGAACGGATGGCACAAAATCATGTTCTCCCTGACGTAGAAGTTGTCAAAGTAGATCTTGGCGTGAAGTGCTTCATACAGCCGCACAGCATTTGGCGGCTGCGACCAGGAAACGCTGGGCGCAGGTAGGACCTTGCCGTAAGCGAAAAAAGGGCCGAGCGCGAGATTCGCAGGATCACCATTGCGCGCGAAGAACATCGGGTTAGATACAAGGTCAACGAACTGTGTCCCACGGCAGAACAGTCTTCCGCATACGTGGTTGTTATGCACGAAGACGTAAGACGAATATTTGCTGTCGTCAGTCGTTCCACCAAAACCAAGAAAGTCCTTGTACGGGAAGTTGACAAGGCGGTAATGCCAGTTCTGCGGATTGGTCTCCCAGTCAGCCGGATAATTCATCGCAACTTCGAAGGTGACTGATGACATTGGACCAGATACGTAGCCGCTCGGCATCCACTGAGACAGGTTCCACTCGTAGGCACCAAGTGGAGTTTCAATTCCCCCGGACTCACTTTCTGTGTAAGTATTTGTAGTACTGCCTGTAGAACAACGCGTAGAAAAATCCCTTGTTGCCGCAGCAGTCCTATTGCGCGTCTCTGTCAGCACAACGGAAGCCGATGCGCTCCCATCCGAAATGGTCTGCACAATGCGGTTGACCATTTCCTCAGACAATGACGCTTCGAATATTCTATTATCGAAACAGTAGCCTGTTTCCGAATTCCACCTGCTATAACCTCTTGTAGAGCAGTTTTCAACTGAAGTAAATGTCACATTCTGCGTCGTTTCATAAACAACCTTCTTAAGCACGTCTCCTGCGTAATATGCGCCGATCAGCTGACCGGTGAGGCTCCTCTGATACGTACCGGAAACATAACCACGCATTGACATCAGGTTGTCTCCAACCTCCGTCTCAGTCCCTGCGTCAACCCACTCGCATGTGTTGGTCGTTATGATGTCTCCTGTGTCAGGGTCAGTCGTGATGTTATCAGGGAACTGAACTTTCCGGTTTCTGGCAATAAGATTGCTGGATATGTTTAGCGTGCCTAGGGAGGTCGCCTCGTCCTGGACGAGGATTGCGGATGCATGCGCTGTTCCGGAGGCGTCGATCCCCACCGTAAGCTCCCACAAAGCGCCGAGGGTTTGCCTCGTCGCAGCAACGAACGCAGCCTTTTTGCCAGATTCACTGAGAGCGATCAGGCATACAACCGAGATAGTGCTGCCGCCAGAGTCCGTCGTTATGGAGATTGTCTGCGATGGCGGCAGAACTCCATTTTCGATCGTCCACCAGGGGGTAAATGTGACGTCAAACCTCGCCGTTCCAGCAAGTGTATCAACGCTTGGCGTCGCCTCGACGCGCCAATTGCGCCCATCATCTCCCCGGATGAGCCAGCCGTTCGCCTCGTCAAACTCCACGTCGAAAGTTGAGCCGTCCTTTGAACCCCTCAGTTTCGGAATCTGCGAGAAACCGAAGGCATCATTGGACACTAGAATATAGTCGACATACTCCTTTCCAGTCACAGGATCAGGATTGCTTCCAACGAACCATCCAGGAAGACCCGGAGCCTCTGCAAATCGCAGACCGTAGACGTGCCTCATCACGTCGCCGCCAGTTGTACTTGGCTTGCAGCTCTTAGTCACACCAGCCCGTGTCTCAAGTGTGACGTTACCAGTGTTATCCACTCGCACCAGCCCGTGCCACGGATTGCCGAGCATGACGGGATCGATGCGATAGGCCGCCGGCAGCTTGCCGCTTGAGAGCTCCAGGTTTGGCACCTTGATAGGGATCATGACGACTGGAACCGCACCGTGAAGGTATCGCCGTTGGCGTCCTCGAACTGGACCTCCTTGAGCGCCTCGATGCGCAGCACGATGGCGCCGTCCGTCGTCGTGACGGTCTGCGGCGGGTAGTAGACGCGGCTGCCGGCGACTTCGCTAATCGGCGAGGCGATAGCACCGCTCTTGCCGCCGCCGCTGCCCTGCTTGAGGCCCGCGGGACGGGCGACGCCAGTCTGCGACGGGATCGCCTGCGAAGGAGCCGGCGGCAGTGGGCCAGACGGCTTCACCTCCTGCCGGACGAGCTCGCGCAGGGCCTTGACCGCCGCCTTGTCGAGCACGTCCGCCATCACACCTCCTGCACGTTATTCGTGGTGAGCGTGAGCTCGTTGCTCGTCCCCACCGCGAGCGTCGTGGGCTCGACCCGGACCCAGATCGCCACGGCGTTGGCCACACCGCCGCTGATGCTGGCGCCGAGGCTCAACGCGGCGCCGGGCGTGGCGGTGTCGAGGCCGGTCTGGGTCATGGCGAGCTTGACCGCGGTCGCTTCCTGGCCGCTTCCGGGTGCGCTGTCCGACACCGAGACCTGTATGGGATCCACGCCGGGGTTGCTCACCGCCTGGAGCGTCTTGGTGCCGTCCGTCGAGCCGAGGTAGACCACGGTGTCGATCGCGCCTGTGGACCCGTCGCTCTCGAAGGTGAACGAGAGCGTGCCGACCGGGTTGGTGAGGTTGCTGTCCTCGTAGAACTGGAAGGTGAGTGGCATGGCCTAACTCATGCGATGGCAAGCGCGTCCACGGGCACGCGCACCCGGTGCGGAATCCAGCCGCCGCCGGCGGCCTCGAACTCGGCGGGGTCGCCGTCGGCGCCGGATCCCGGCGTCTTCACAACGAAGCGCTCGTCGTAGACGGGCGCACCGGACCAGAAGGTGGTGCTGTTGCCGATGTAGCCGTCCCAGTCCGGGTCCTCGGGCGGCGAGTCCGCGAGCCCGCCGAGGTGCGTGGGCAGCCCAATGACGGTGACGGCCGGGCCGGGGCTCAGCGTGTCGGGGCGAGCGGGCGCCGAGACCAGGTCGTCCGTGACGCCGGCGGGGTCGGCGACGAAGAGCGCCACCTCGACCCCCGTGGTCGCGCGGCCCGCGTCGATGTCGAGCGTGTGCTGGACGCGCGCGACCTTGCCTGTGGCGTCGATGCCGAGCGCCTGGATGCGGGCGACGTGGTGGCGCTCCACCCCTGGCTCGATCGGCACCTCGCCGTAGACCCGCGTCGCCCGGAGCGAGGCGAGAATCTTGCGCCGGGCGCGGGCGATCAGCGTCTCGATGGCGTCGACGCGGGCTGGGTCGTCGTAGTCATCGGCGATCCAGTCGCCGTTGCCGTCACGTACGGCGCCGGCCGGGGGCGGCTCGTAGCCCGCCTCGAAGCGCCACTCGTCGCCGGCGGTCTCTTCCATGCCCCAGGTCTCCTCGACGAGCTGCTCACCATAGCGCGAGACCGCCTCCGGAGCCCGCACCTCGATGCGGTAGCGCTCGGTCACTGTCTGCACGAAGCGCGTGGCGAGCTCGAAGGTGGCGCCGACGGCGAGCTTCTGGCGCAGATCCTCGCGGATGGTCCAGGCGCGCAGCCCCGCGCCGAAGCACCTGATCCAGCCGCTCGGCGGCAGGAGGTCGTAGCTCGGCTCGCCCTTGAGGGCCCAGCCGGTGCCGGCTGCGGCGCTACGAATGGTGTCCTTGTCCGGCAGCGTGGAGCCTTTCTTGAGGTAGTCGCATAAGGTCCACGGATGCTTCCAGACGTAACGGCGCTCGCGCTGACGGCGGCGCCGGTAGCGATACTCGACGGTGAGGCGCACCGTCGTGGTGATGGAGCGTCGGTGGGCGAGCACGATCCGCACCGAGCGGTCCAGCACCTGCGACGGCCCCCAGGACCAGTGCGGCGTTGTGCCCGCGACGTACCATGGGGCGAGCCTTCCCGCACCGAAGCGGTCGAGGTCGTAGGAGGCGGCCAGCGTGCTCAGGCGGTCCTCGAAGTGCGCCCACGGCTCGGCGCCGGCATCGAAGACGCGGTCCGACCAGTACGAGCCCGGCAGGATGGCGGCAATGCCGGCCCGGTCGAGGCGCTCGATGCGCTGCTGGAACTCGTCCGTGCAGCGTACGCTGCACGTGCGCGTGCGCGGATCATAGGCAGGCGTGTCCACGACCCCCGTGAAGAGGCGCTCGCGCCTGCGCTGTGTGCCTGCCGCGTCCACGAAGACGACATCCAGCAGCACGGGCTTTCCCGGCCAGGTGTCGGGCGGGCCCAGCACCGTGAGCGCGTCCGGCAGCAGCGAGAGCTCGGCGATGCGGGCGGCTCCCTCCTCCGCCTCCACCGTCGCCGTTCCGGTCAGCAGCGCGCTCACGTCCTGTCCCCCGATCTCCGCCGCGAGCCGCCAGCGGCTGCGGTCGCTCCACGTGCTGTCCTGCACCGTCACGCGAAGCCCCACGCTTACCCGCGCCGCGGCGCGCACCGCAATCGCCATCGGCGCACGGACCTGTCCGAATCCGGACACGATCTTGAGGGCGAGCGGCGCGCTGACCTGTCCGCGCTGGCGTACGGCAATGCGCATGGCGACGAGCAGCCGCCCCGACGGGGCGACCACGTCGATCTGCATGGGCGCCTGGATGAGCGCCATTAGGCCTCCTCCCCCGCCAGGCGCCACCGCACCGCCGCGCCCGTGACGTCGATCTGCTGCTGGGGCGGCGCGAAGTAGGCCAGGAACTCGGGCCAGTACATGGCGTAGTAGCTCGTCGCGCCCGAGACGGTCCCGAGCGTGGCGGTGTCGCCGGCCATCGAGACCGACGTCTCCACCGGCCGGTCGTCCACGATGGCGAAACCGCGCACCCCGACATCGCCGCGCCGGGCGGCCGGCAGCGTGATGACGTTGCTCGTGCTCCAGACCGACTGCGGGGCGCTGGCACGCATGAGCTGGGGCGAGGACCAGTCGATGCCGGCGAGCCCGTCCGGGATCCAGCCCGTGCCGGTGATGACCGTGCGCAGCTTCGACCAGGCCGTCTGCTTGAGGGCGCTCCCGTCAGAGGCGCGCAGCAGGACAGCCCCCTCGACCGGCTCGTAGGTCTGCTCCAGCCCGAGCATGGCGTACTCGGGGATGGTGACTGGACCGATGACGAGCGGGACCCTCATCCCCTGCCTCCCTGCTTGAGCGCGGTGCGGAGCAACGCCTCGCGGAGCCCGTCGGCCGTCTTCGGGTCGGTCCGGAGCGGCCCGTAGCGGGCGCCGTCGAGCACGATGGTGACGTTCGTGGTGGCGCCGCCTGCGCCCGCGAGGGTCCCGGGCAGCGCCGGGACCTGGGGCACCAGGCCGCCGCCTGCGAAGCGCGGCAGGCGCATGGCGTTCAGCGCCTCGAGGAAGGCCAGTCCGTAGCGGCGCACCGCGGCCGCGCGCACGATGAACTCGCCGCGGCTGAGGCGCGCCAGGATCGAGTCCGAGGTCTCCGTGCCGGGACCGAGCACCAGGCCGCCCTCGGCCTTGCGCTCCAGGCCGAGAAGCTGGTCGGCCCGGACGCGGGCCTGGTCGGGGCCCACCAGCTCCACGCGCCACTTGAGCGGGTTGCGCTCGAGGAGCGCCTGGATGCGCCGGCGCAGGCTCTCGGTGCTGGCGACCGCCGATTCCTCGTCGTAGCCGATCTCGATGCGCTTGAGAAACTCAGCCTTGGCGACGAGCTGCTCGATCTGGGCCTGCACCTTGGCGAGCGTGTCGCGGGCGCGCCGCTCGAGGGCGTCGAGCGCGTCGCCGGCGAGCTGCTCGGCCTGGCGGAGGAAGAAGCGCGCGTCCACGCGCGAGATGAGGCCCTCGCGGAAGGCGGCCACAGTCGCCTCACGCAGCCGCTCCGCCTTGGCAAGCATCTCGTCGAAGAGCTGGTCGGCGCCTGCGCGGCGGATCTCGGCCATGAGGGTAGCGAGGTCCATGAAGCCGGGCGCCCCCTCGCCCTGCGCCTCTTCGAGCGCCGCGCGCGCCTCGGCGAATCGCTGCTCGATGGCCTTGCGCTGGTCGAGCAGGCTGCGGAGGCGCGCGTTGGCCCGGTCGTAGGCGCGGAGCTGCTCCGCCAGGCTGTCACGGATGGCCTCGAGCTCGCGGTCCTTGATCGCCCTGATGCGATCGGCGAACTCGCGCTCGGCCCGCAGGCGCTCCTGCATAAGGGACCGGAGACGCCTTAGCGCCTCCTCACGTACGCGAACCTCTTTCTCCGCGCTGCGAGCAGCTTCACTACCTTCCGCGCGAGAACGTTCCAGCTCTGCCAATGCCTCGTAGTAACGGCGCGACGCATCAAGCCGCTCCTGGTATGCGGCAACTTCCGCAGCAGTCATACGCCGAAGGGTCTTCTCAGACAAAACCTGCACATCGGCGTACTTGCGGGTTTGCTCGATAACCGCCTCAAGCTGCCGCGCTCGGTTCTCTTCTGCCTTCGTTACCTCACGAGTCGAGCTCAGCCATGCGATGGCTTTACGCAACAGAAAGTCAACGCCCGTGATCAAAACACCGACTATCGCAATGCGCTTGATGGCCTTATCGAGGGCAACAGTGGCCGCCGCCGAAGCAGAGATGCTTGTGGCGAGGCCCGTGAATGCTGACTTCAGCGCCAGGATGCCCTTGACGATCGCACCGGCTACAAGGAAACGCGCAAGAGATGCAAGCTCGTCGCCAAATTCCTGGATTGCCTTGACGGCGACAGAGATGGCGCCTGCCGCCGTCCTGCCAAATGTCAACAGTGTCTCCCGCAGTTGACCGCTTCGCAGCGCCTCCGTCAACGACCGCACGCCTTCCGTCAGCGCGTCGAGGAAGCCGCTGCGGGCGATCTCGACGCGCAGCTCGAAGAGCGCCGTTCGCAGCCGCTCGAAAGCGGCCCGCGCGCTCGCGACGGCAGCCGGCACCCCGGCGGCGAATTCGCGGCGCAGCGTCTCGGCGAAGCGCGGCAGGAAATCGGTCGCGAGCAGCTCGCCGCGCTCGAGCATGCGGTTGAGCTCCTGGGTGGTGACCCCCATGGCGCGGGCGGCGATCTGGAAGGCGCCCGGAAGCCGCTCGCCGAGCTGCTGCCGGAGCTCCTCGGCGGAGACGTTGCCCTTCGAGATGATCTGCTGGATGGCCGTGAGCGCGCCGCCGAGCTGGTCCGAGCTGAGCCCCAGCACGGTGGCGGCCTGGGCGACGGCCTCGAAGATCTGGCGCACGCCGGCGCCGGCGAGGCTGGTGCCACGGGCGGCGGCCGCGAGCGCCGCGAACTGGCGCACGGAGGTCTCAAGGTCCAGCCCGAGGCGCGTAGACACGTCGCGCACGAAGACAAGCTCGCGGCCCGCGGCCGCCGCCGAGCCCGTGACCGTCGCGAGCGCGCGCTCGAGCGATTCCATGTCGAGCGCGGCCTGGGCGATGCCGCGCCCGAGGCGGATGGCGGCGGCGGCCGAGGCGAACCCCAGCAGCGTGCGGCGCAGCCCCCGCATCTGGCGGTCGAGCGAGACCGCCGCCTCGCTGGCGCGCTGGAAGCCGCGCACGAGCGCGCGGCTCGCCTGGCTGCCGTCGCGCTCGAAGGCGCGCATGCCGCGCCGGATCGACTCCAGGCGGCCGCGGACACCGCGGTCCTCGAACCGCAGCCGGAGCTCGACCTCCACCGAGTCGGCCATCTACCGCTCCTTTCCCGCCTGGGCCAGGGCCGCGAGGAAGACCTCCCAGGGGTAGTCCCACACGGCCGCGTGGCCCGCCGCGACCAGCGCCAGGGCCCCCCGCGTCAGGAGCTCGAGCTGGGCCCGAGCCCGCGGCCGAGCGCCATCAGGCGCGCGCGCAGATCGAAAAAATGCCGGTTGACCTCCTCGCAGACCCGCACGATCTCGCGGATCTGCGAGGGCGTGAGCGCGTCCAGGTCCTTCCTCGAGAGGTCGGTCATGCGGCGCACGTCGTCGAGGGAGACGTCCTCGAACAGCGCCTCGGTGACGACGTCGAGGCCGTCGCCGTCTTCGCGGCCCGCCTCGGCCCTGTCGGCGAGCTCCTTGAGCCAGCGGCGGACCTCGCCCACGGTGAGCTCGCGCACCACCACCTTGCGGCCGCCGACCTCGATCTCGCGCTCGACGCGCATGGCTTACTGCGCCAGGGTCACCTGCAGGTACTGGCTGAGCCCGCTGCCGGTGATGCTCTCGTCCTTGAGGACCTCACCGGTCAGCTCGAGGCCGGCGAACTCGTCGGCGATGAAGCCGAGGCCCTGCGCCGGCGAGAACTTCACGCGATGCAGCCGCACGCTCACCGCCTTGCCACCCTGGGCCTCGTTGAGGCCATCGAAGACGAGCGTGAACTCGGCGCCGGCCTGGGTGAGCGCCTCGACCACGTCGGAGGCTGCCTTGGTGTAGTCGACCTCGATGGTCGAGCCGTCCGCGATGCCGCCGCCGGCGAGGACCTCGATGCCGGTGCGGGTGCGCACGTAGTCGGTGCCCTCGGTGTAGGTCGGCGTGCCGCCAGCACCCGTCACGGTCACGGGCTGCGCCGGGTCGGGCAGGTTGTCGAACACCACCAGGCCGCCCTTGTAGGCGGTGTGCGCCTCGTTCGTGACCGCCGCCGCGGTGACGGCCGAGCTCGTCCCGCGCAGGGCCTTCGCGAGGTTCTCCGGGCTGATGTCGTGCAGCGTCATGCCGACGGTCACGCCCGTGATCCGCGAGACCACGTTCGCCTTGCCGCCGCCGGCCGAGGTGAAGTCGAGCAGCTCCTTCTTCTCCTCGTCGATGCTGAGCTCGAGCCGCGAGCAGTTGCCGACGGAGACCAGCGCCCCGCCTCCGCCGTAGGGCCCGAGGTAGACCTTGCCCTTGCCGATGTAGCTTCGATCCGCCATGGGTCAGCCCTCCAGATCGTCCACGTAGGTCACCGAGAGCGCGATCTCCGCGACCGCGATGTCGCTGCCGTCCTCGAGGGGCGTGTACTCGGCCGACTCGAGGCGGACCTGCTGGGCGAGCCCGTCGAGGGGCGGCTCGCCCGGCGTGAGGCGCATCAGCGCCCGGCGCACGTCGTGCACCAGGTCGGCGAGCGCCGCGTCGAAGCGGTCCGTGGCCGCGGCCAGCGCCTCCACCGTCATCCCGAAGCTCACACGCACGCGGGCCGGCATCGCCTCGACCACGGTCTCCGAGCCCGGCCGCAGCACGAGCGCGGGCAGGGTCAGCCCGTCAGTGACGCTCCGCGCCGCCCGCCCGCGGCGCACCTGCTGGCCCGCCGCGGTGAGGTAGCCGCCGGTGCCGTCGATGTTCCGCAGCGCCGCCTCCACCGCGTCCAGGATCCGGGCCGCGCGCGAGGCCATCACCGTCTCCGCAACCGGTGCCGCAGCTCATCGGCGAAGCGCCGCTCGAGCAGCGGCTGGATCTCGTCGAGGACCTGGCGGCGCACGCTCTTCCAGGCCTGGTCCACGGACGGGCCGTAGAGCACCCTGAAGCTGCGCGGGGTGCGGCCGGTGCGGATCGCCACGCCCAGGATCCGCTCGCCGCTTTCCTTGGTGCCGAGCGGGGCGAGGAAGGCCGCGCGCAGCTTGCGGCGCGGGCCCGCCCGCTTGACCTTGACGCTGACGCCGGCCGCCTTCCGGCCCGGCGGTATGCCGCGGATGGGGCTGCCCTTGGCGCCCGGGGCGGCCCGCACGAGCTGGCGCGCGTCGTAGCGGGTGAGCAGCACCCGCGTTTTGCTCGCCTTGATGACGGCCTGGAGCCGGTCCGGGGTCGGATCAACGATCTTGAGCTTGTCGCGGATGTAGGTGCGCCTGAGGTTGAGCTCCCGGCCGATCTGCTGCGCGCCGAGCTTGCGGGCCGTGACCGCCGTGCGTTTGAGGGCCCGGTAGGCGGCCAGGCGCACGGCCCGGCTCATGCGCCCCAGGCGACGCTCGGCCTTCCGCACTCCGCGCACCTCGAGCCGCATCATCGCGCCCACCCCACCCGGATGCCGCCGTCGTCGTAGTCGACGGTGTCGATGGTGTAGCGATTGCCACCGGCCTCGACGACGTCGCCCGGCTCGAGCCGCACGGCCGCCACCGGCACCGCGATGCGCCACCGGCGCTCGGCCACCGTCCCGTCGCCGGCGTCCAGCAGCACGGGCACGATCATGGCCTCCACGTGCCAGGCGGCGCCGTCGCGGCGCACCACCGCCGGCCCGCCGAGCTGGCGGGAGACGGTGCGGGCCATGCGCTCGAGGCGGGCGTGCATCGCCTCAGCCCTTGGCCTCCGCCTTGGCCTCCTTCGGCGCCTTGGGGAGCTTCGCCGGGTCGTCCACGGCGCGGCCGATCCCGAGCAGCAGACGGGCGTCGGCCTCGGTGATGTCCGCCCCGTCCTGGAGCTTGCCCACCTTGAGCGCCGTCCCGACCTTGACCGGCTTGCCGCCGACGGCGCAGGCCTTCGCGATGTAAATCTTGTCCATCTCGCACCTCCTCAGGTCGTGGCGGCGGGGCAGGCGCCCCGCCGCCTGCAGCCCTCACGATCAGGCGTCGATGCAGAAGCTCTGCGGGTGCCGCACCGCCACGTCCACGTCCTGGAAGACGCGCAGCACGAGCCCGCCCGAGGCGGCCTTGGCGGCCGGGTCCGGCATCACGTCCAGCACGCCCCACATGCCGATCAGCACGTCCTCGAAGTTGCCGAAGATGAGCCGGTTCGGGATCTGGTTGCTGACGGCGACCGGGTAGCCGTTCATCTGGCCGTCCTCGAGCACGAACAGGCCGCTGCCGGTGTCCTTGGGCGTGGTCTTGAGCGTCCCCACCACGCTCGCCGAGGTGACGTAGGCGAGGCGGCCGGTGAGCGCCTCGTCGGCGCCGAGGGCGGTCTCGAAGCCGACGATCTCGGCCCAGGTCGGCGTCAGGTTGAGCGAGGCGTCCTTGGTGACGGTCTGAGTGTTGACGCCGGTGGTCGCGATGATGCCGACCGGCTCGTTGGTGCCGCCGCCCTGGAGCGCCGCCTTGTCGATGGCGAGCGCCGCGCCCCGCACGAGGTCGCGGCGCACGATGTCTTCGATGCTCGGCGCGCTCTGCTTGAGCAGCCGCCGCGACATGGCCACCGACCCGGCCACCGTCTTCGGCGTCAGGGCGACAGAGCCGAGTCCGAGAACGCTGTCGGTCACGGACTGGTCGTCCGCCAGCCACTGGAAGCCGGCTGAGCTCACCTGCCGTGGGATGTCGACATTGCCCTGCAGGCCGTTGAGGACGGTCGCCCCGAGCCGGATGACCACAGAGGCCGGGCGCAGGCTCTCGATGAACTGGTCCGCCAGGTGGTCGGTCGCGATGAGGTCGGCGCCCGTGGTGACGTTCATGACGCGCTCGCCCTCGGTCTGGCCGGGGCGGCCGACGATGTCGATCGGGACGTAGAAGCCGCGCGGGTCGCGCCCGACGCGCTCGGCGATGGCGGCCGAGCACTCGCGCTCGAACTCCGCCTGGCGCCAGTCGCCGTTAAGGGCGGCGTTCAGGGCCCGCAGCAGGCTGTAGCGCCGGCGCTCCTTCTCCGAGAGGTCGAGCTGGCCGGCCGGCGCCTCCCCGCTCGAGATCTGGTCGCGTTCCGGCAGCCGCTCGAGGATCTGCTCGCGCAGCTTCTCCACGGTCCAGCCCTCGCGGATGGCCTCGCGGGCGAGCTCGCGCCCGCCGTAGGCGGCGAAGCGCTCGCCGATGCTCTCGAGGTCGCGGATGCGCTTGAGCTCGCGCTCGCGCACCTCGTTCTCCACGGCGCGGACGTCGACGGTGGGCTCCGGCGCGTCCGCACGCACCTGGGGGGTCTGGTCTTTGCTCATGGTCCGATCCTCCACTTCGCACTCGTAGCACTGCCCGTCGGCGTCGCGCCCGACGCCCACCGTGTGGTCAGCGGGCACGCTGACCACGCTGATCTCGTACGGCTCCCAGTCCACTGCGCGGTAGGTCTCGACGCCGTCCTCCTGCGACTCCATCACCATCTTGTGGATCCGGTACCCGACCGAGACGTGCCGGCGGATGCCGTCCACGATGTCTCGGAAGACCTCCTGCGCGCGGGCCGAGCTGCCGAAGCGCACCGTCGCGCGCGCCACCCGGTCGCTGCCGATCTCGACCGCCTCGACGACACCGACCTGGTCGGTCGGGTCGTGGTCCATCAGCAGCGGCCCGCCGTCACGCAGCCGCCCGAGGCGGACGCTCTCGGGCTGGACGTCGAGGACCTCGATGCCGTACCAGCGCTCGACCGGCACCTCGCTCGCGAAGGCGAGCCGCACGGTGCGGCTCTCCTCGTCGATCCCGTCCCGGCTCAGCGCGATGCTGCGCGTGAGCCGCTCAGGCATCCGCAGCTTGCGTGTCGCCATCCGTCCCTCCTCTGCCGGGCCCGTCCAGCGAGACCGTCACGCCCTTCTCGGCCGCGAGCTGCTGGAAGCGCGCGATCTCGTCGAGGACGTCCTCGATGTCGACGCCGATCTCCGCCGCCACCTGCTGCGGGCTGCGCAGGCCCGCCGCGATGGCCAGGCGCGTGGCCTGGATGTCCTTGAGCGGGTCCACCCACGGCCAGCGCCGCCCCTGCCAGTGGTGGGCGCTGTAGCGCTGCATGGCCTCGGACTGGCCGAGACGGCCCGCGAGGTCGGTGTTGAGCAGCGCGTTCGAGAGCCAGCGCCGGTAGATGGGCCGCAGCACGGCGTGCGCGAACCAGTGCTGCAGCGTCATCCAGCGTTCGCGGTCCTCGAGCGTGCCCGCACGGGCGCTCGAGAAGTTGACCTCCGAGAGGTCACCGGTCAGCGCGTGATAGGAGACGCCGAGCCCGACGGCGATGTCGTGCAGCACGGTCTTGACGAAGCGCTCGTAGGCCTGATGCGGATAGTCGGGGTTGAATGGCTGGAAGCTGTAGCCGTGCGGCAGGACGCCGAAGGCGCCCGGCTCGGCCTCGTCGAGGAAATCGCCCGGGTCGCCCTCCTCGCTGGCGAGGGCGTGCGGCATCCCGTCCGGTGTCGTGAAGAACCCCATCTTGGCGGCCCCGACGCGCGCGGCCGTCACCGCCGCCTCCTGGTAGGCATCGAGCATGTGGATGGCCGGCATGGCGGCGGCGAGCCACGGCACCCCGCGGAGCTGCTCCGGCTGGTCGGGCACGAAGGCGTGGATCAGGTCGGTGGCCGGCACCCGCTCGCGGTTGGTGCTGGTGCCGTCCTCGCCCTCCTTGACGAGCCAGTAGGCCACGGGCCGTCCGGCGGGGTTGAGCTCGACGCCGAGGCGGACGCGGTTGCCGTTGCGGAGGTCGTCGTTGTACTGCGTGTCGAGCCGGGCTGGATCGAGCAGCTCGATCACGAAGCCCCACGGGTTGTCGCGCGTGGGACGGACGTCATGCAGCCGGATCAGGGCCTCGCCGTCACGGGCGGCCGTGCGGACGATGAGGCGCTGGCAGTCCGGGAACGAGAGCCGGCCCGTGAGCTCGCACACGCCTGGCATGGCCCAGGCCTGGAAGGCCCGCTCGACGCGCGCGTTGCCGGCGGTGTCGGGCCGGCCATCACGGAGCTGCCCGCGGACCTGGAGCAGGAAGCCGGCGGGGCCGACGACATGGGTCTCGACCAGCGCCAGGTAGCGCCGCGCGAGATCGGAGTTCTGCTCGAGGTCGCGCGCGCGGTTGCGCAGGGTCTTGAGCTGCTGCCTGAGCTCGTCGTTGATGCGGCCCGTGGCGCCGCCCCAGTCGGCGAAGAGGCGGCCGCCTTTCGCGGCCTGCCAGCCACGGGCCCAGGTCAGGAGGGAAACGGCGGCGCCGGCCGGGCGCCGGCGCCACCGCCAGGGCCCGCGGATGACGCGGCCGAGGGCCGAGCGCTGGGCGGGTGCGGCGGAAGCGCGCTCGGCCGCCGGCGGGACGGTGCGTGGCGTCGCGTCGCTGCCCCTGCGGGCGATGAAGTTCCGAAGGCCCATGCCCCGGAACATAGCCGCGCCACGCAGCGGCGCAAGCCAAAGTGTTACATGAACGCACCAAAACGTTACATTAACGCACCACCTGCGCTATCCACCCTCGGTTTCGCGCGAAACCGACGGCCGCACCCGGCGCAGCACGGTGGCGTGGTGGACGTCGAACTTCGCCGCCACCGCGCGCAGCGGCAGGCCCTCGTCCTCGACCAGCTGCTGGATCAGCGGCACGTCATCGATGATGTCGAGCCGCCGCGGCGCGCGTGGCACCCGAATGCCATACCGCTGCATCGCGCGGTAGAAGGTCATTCGCGACACACCAGCGATCCGGGCAGCCTCGCTACGGCGGCCGCGGGCCACGGCGAGGTACATCAGCACCTGTGCCCGGGTGAGGCGGGGCCGCCCGGGCATCAGAAGCGCACCTTGAGGCTGCGCGGCGGGACGGCCTCGCCGCGCGCGAGGGCGGCGGCGCGCTCCTCGGCCTGGACCTCGGCCCGGTAGCGGTCGCGCAGCGCGATGAGCTGGGCGGGGTCGCGGTCGACGCGCTGGTCGCCGAACTGGGCCCGCAGCAGGTCCAGGTCCTGCTCCGTGGCGCGCTGCTCGAGGGCCGCCTCGATCGCGTCCAGCATGCGGCGCGCGTGCGAGCGCCGGTCCTGCGGCGTGGTGGCAGCCGGGTCCGGCAGC
>JALSIN010000292.1 GCA_026989935.1 Polyangiaceae bacterium
GCCCATGATCGCCCTCTCTCGTGAATTTGTCATAGGGGAGCGGGGCCCGTCAAGGGGGCTTGGGCGCGGGGTACTGTTTCGTGGTTGGATGTAGGTAAGGGTGTGACACCGGGGCCGTAGCTTGCCGGCGCCGGACGGTGCAAGGACGCCGTTTCGCCCTGCCCGATGCCCGCCGTCCGCCGGCCCCTTCGCGTCCGCGTCGGACCCAGACCCGGCCCACGGGCCGGGCGTTGCGCACGCCTGCGGGACGGTGGGGCCCCGTCCCCCCCTCGCTGGAAGCACCGAGCCATCGCGGTCCCCGTGTCCATGCCGGTTCCTGTATCCGTCCCCGTACCCTCCAGCGCTGGAAGCACCAAGCCGCCGAGGTGCGTGTCGCCGTCTCCGTCCCCGCGCCCGGCATCGCCGACCGCGCCCGGTGGTCCGCCGATCTTAGCCGTGGAGGCGTTCCGGCGGACCGGGGGTGGGCGGCGGCGGTGTCGCGCCGGGGGCGGGCGGCGCGGCGACGTTCGAGCCGGGGCGCCCGGTGGGGAGCCGTTCGTAGCGCTGGTTGCGGCGGGCGGGGACGAAGCCGGCGTTTCGGATGTGGCGCTCGATGGCCTCGGCCGACAGCATGTAGTGCGCGCCCGCCTTCGAGACCACGTTCTCCTCGATCATCACGGAGCCGAAGTCGTTGGCGCCGAAGTGCAGGCCGATCTCGCCCACGGCCGGGCCCAGGGTCGGCCACGAGACCTGGAGGTTCGGCACGTTGTCCAGGTACAGGCGCGCAAGGGCCTGGATCCGAAGGTACCGGTGGGCGCTCGTGTCGTCTCGCAGCTTCAGGCGCGTCCCCTCGGCCTGGAAGGGCCACACGATGAACGCGATGAAGCCCCCCGTCTCGTCCTGCAACGCCCGCAGGCGTTCGAGGTGCAACAGGATGTGCTCGGCCGTCTCCTGGAAGCCGTAGACCATGCTGCACGAGGAGGAAAGCCCCAGACGGTGCGCCTCGCGCATGACGTCGAGCCACTCCTGCGTCGTGTTCTTGAAGGGGGAGATCCGGTCGCGCACGTCGTCGTGCAGGATCTCCGCACCGCCGCCGGGCAGGCTGCCCAGCCCCGCGGCCACGAGGCGCTCGAGCACCGCCCGCACGCTCATGTCCTCCATGCGCGCGATGTGGATGATCTCCGTGGGCGACAGCGCGTGCATGTTGAGGTCGGGAAACTCCGCGCGCGCCCACCGGAAGAAATCCTCGTACCAGGCCAGGCCCAGCTCCGGGTTGAGGCCGCCTTGCAGCAGGATCTGCACGCCGCCGAGCCGCCGCGTCTCCTCGAACTTGCGCCGCAGCGTGTCGCGGTCGAGGACGTACGGGTCCTTGCCGCCGGGGGGGGTGTAGAAGTTGCAGAACTTGCACCGCGCCGTGCACACGTTCGTGTAGTTGACGTTGCGGTCCACGATGTAGGTGACCACCCCGTCCGGGTGCAGCGCGCGACGGCGGGCGTCGGCCGCCGCGCCCAGGTCGAGCAGGTCGGCGTTTTCGTACAAGAAGATCCCCTCGGCCAGGTCCAGACGGCCGCCCGCGGCGGCGCGGGCCAGCAGGCGGTCGGCGTCCATCGGCGCGGTGCGGCGGCGGCGGGCCGCCGCCAACGCCGCGTGCTCGGCCCGACCCGCGAAGTGCACGTGCACCACGTCGTCGTCGGCCAGACCCGGCACGTCGAGGATCTTCGCCGCCCGGGCCCGGGACAGGAACTCCACGAGTCCCTCGCGCTCGAAGGCTCCGAGATCGTACCGCATGCGCTTGCGCAGGTAGTTGGCGTAGTCGTTCTCCGACAGCACCGGTTCACCCGCGGCCCGGCGGGCGTTGCGGTACGCCCGTGCGATGGCCTCGGCGTGGCGCAGGCCGCGGTCGCGCGAGGCGATGAGGGCCTCGACGTGCGCCGGCGCGAGCGCCCCCGGCCGGGCCGCCCAAAAGGCGAAGACCATGGGCAGGCCGGTCCGGCGAAACCATGCCTCCCCCAGGTCCACCACGTGCCGCGCCCGCCGATCGGCGCCGAAGGCCGGGTCCCCGATGACCAGGGCCGCGGTGCGTCCGCCCACCGCGTCCAGGGTGGCGCCGTGGCGCCCCGGCACCAGCTCCGGGGTATAGCCCCAACTTTGCAGCAATACGCGAAGCAGCGCCACCGACGTGCGCGAGGCGTCGTCGAGCACGATGGTCTCGACGTCTTCGAGGGGCACGTCCGACGCCACGAGGACCGTCTGGGCCGGACCGCGGCAGGCGATTGCGACCTCCGGGACCACCTCCCAGTCGGGGTGGGCCGCGTAGGCGGCGACGGGCACGAGGGCCACGTCCACCGCGCCCTGTTCGAGCATCGCCGCGCAGGCCGACGGGACCTCCGAGACCATCTCGAAGGGCGGCGCCGGCCGGTCGGGTCGGGGGTGCCGCAGGTCGTAGACGAGCGGTTCGGTGTTGAGGAAGGAGACCGCGCAGAGACGAAGGGGCTTGGTCATGGCATCACCGGCAGTCGATGGTGGGAGTAGGGCACGGACGCATCCACGCGGATCCCCGGAAGCCGCCCGCCGTCGTCCTCCCAGCGCACGTTGTAGAGGGTGTCGCGCTCCACCGCGATCCGCCCCGCCTCGCGGATGAGCCGCACGAGCTGTGCACGCGACAGGGCCTCGGGGGTGTCGGCCCCGGCCATGTGGTAGATCTTCTCCTCCTGCACCGTGCCGTCCAGGTCGTCCACGCCGAAGCTCTGGGAGACCTGAGCGATGTCCACACCGACCATGATCCAGTAGGCCTTGATGTGCGGGACGTTGTGCAGGAGCAGGCGCGCCACGGCGTAGGTGCGCAGGTGATCCACCCCCGTCGGCTCGGGGAGCTTGCCCAGGGCGTTGCCCTCCGGGTGGTAGGCCAGCGGGATGAAGGTCTGGAACCCGCCGGTCTCCTCCTGCAGCGCGCGCAGGCGCAGCATGTGATCCACGCGCTCCTCCAGGGTCTCCACGGTGCCGTAGAGCATCGTGCAGTTGGACCGCAGGCCCAGGCGGTGGGCGGTGCGGTGGACCTCGAGCCACTGCTCGGCCGTGGCCTTGCCGCGGCAGAGCTTGCGGCGCGCCCGCTCGGCGAAGATCTCCGCCCCGCCGCCGGGCAGGCTCCCGAGGCCCGCGGCCATCAGGCGCTCGAGCACCTCGGCGTAGGTCATGCCGAACTTCTCGGCGAAGTAGTGGATCTCCACCGCCGTGTACGCCTTGAGGTGGATGTCCGGCCGGATCTCCTTGAGCACCCGCAGGCAGTCCTCGTAGTAGGAAAACGGCAGATTGTGATGCAGGCCGTTGACGATGTGGATCTCCGTGACCGGTTGGTCCTTGCGGTCGAGGAGCTTTTGCCGGATCTCGTCCAGGCTCATCGTGTACGCCTGCGGCATGTCCTCGGTCAGCCGCGCGAACGAGCAGAACTTGCAGTCGGCCACGCAGACGTTCGTCGGGTTGATGTGGAAGTTGACGTTGAAGTAGGTCCGGTCCCCGTGCAGCCGCTCGCGCACGCGGTTCGCCAGGGCGCCGAGCGCGAGCAGGTCCGGATAGCGGTAGAGGAACACGCCGTCGTCGAACGAAAGCGGCGTGCCGTCGTCCACCTTGCGGGCGATCTCGTCGAAACGGGCGCGGTGTGTGTTCATCGGGGACTCCTCGGGGGTTCGGGGGTCGCCCCGGCGAAGCGGACCAGGGCTTCGAGCGCGGGACGGGAGGTCTCGGTGGGACGGAACACGCCGGCCAGCGGCAGCGACCGCTCGGCGGTGACCGGGCCTTCGAGGGTGTCGGCCCCGAAGGCGATCGCCGTCTGCGCCACATGGTTGCCCAGCACGTCGAAGCGGGCGGCCACCCGGACCGGGTTGGGGAGCAGAAGGCGCGCGGCGGTCACGGCCCACAACACCAGCGGGCCGCAGGTCGCCTCGGGCACGGGGGCGACGGCGACGTCCCGCCGGCCGCGAAGGTGCACCGCCGCCCGGCGCAATGCCGCGACGAAGTCGGCGCGGCGGGCCGGGTCGGCGCTCAGCGGGAGGATCCACGTATCGCCCGGGCGCAGGTCCGGGGCCGCCGGGGCCGGGAACACCGCGTCTTCGCGGCACACCGCAGCCTCGGGCGAAACGGCCGGCCGGTGGACGATCCGCACCGACGCGCCCCACAGCGCGCGCGCGCGGTCCCGGCCGCGACGACCGAAGGCCGGCAGGTGCTCGAAGCCGGCGACCAGAGCTTCGTCGGTCAGCATTCGTAGGCCTCCTCGTTCCATCGACGCGTGATCGGCAGCGGCAGGCCGGCGAGGTCGAACACGCGCCCCACCACCGTGTCGATGGCGTCGGCCAGGGTGCGCGTGCCGGCGTAGAAGGCGGGGGCGGCCGGTACGATCACCGCGCCCGCCTCCGCCGCGGCGGTCATGTTGCGCAGGTGCACGAGGGAAAGCGGCGTCTCGCGCACCAGCACGACGAGGCGCCGCCGCTCCTTGAGCGCCACCTCGCAGGCGCGGTCCACCAGACCGCCGCCGCCGCCGTGGGCGATCCGGGCGAGCGTGCTCATGGAGCACGGCGCGACGACCACCGCGTCGGGCGGCGACGAGCCGGACGCAAACGGCGCGAAGAAGTCGTCGTTGGCCCAGCGGCGCGTCCCGGGTCCGAACGAATCGGGCAGCGCCTCGCCCAGCTCCGTGCGCCAGACGGCGGCCGCGTTCTTCGTGGCCACCCAGTGTACGGACAGGTCCACCGGCCCGTCGAGCCCCGGCAGCGTCCCGGCCCGGGCCGCCGCGGCGACCTCGAGGATCCGGCGCGGGTAGCAGCTCCCGCTCGCCCCCGTGATCGCGAGCACGAGGTTCACGCGTCCACCTCCGGTCGCCGGGCGCGCACGATCCACGCCACCTCCAGGGAGAGGGGCGTACGCTCGGCCGGCTCGAGGTCGGCCGCGCGCAGCAAGTCGAGCATCTCGTCCACACGGGAGAAGGCGCCGATGCTGCGGGGCAGGTAGAGGTACGGGTCGAGCTTGCCCGTGGCCGCCCAGCCCAAAAGCGGCAGGATCGTGCGGTTGTACAGGCCGTGCACGGTGCGGGAGATCCACGACTCGGGCCGAAAGAACTCGAGGATCGTCAGCATCCCGCCCGGCCGCAGGACGCGGCGAATCTCGGAGAGGGCGCGCGGGAGATCCGACAGGTTGCGCACCCCGAAGGCGCAGAAGACCGCGTCGGCCCACCCGTCGTCCAGGGGGATCGCATGGGCGTCCATGGGGACGGTCTCGATGCGCCGCAGGTCGTCCGGGGAGAGCTTCTTACGTCCCTCGTCGAGCATGCGTGCGGAGAAGTCCCCGGCGACCACGGTCGCCTGCGGGTGGCTTCGGGCGATCTCGAGGGTCGAGTCCAGGGTGCCGGCGCAAAGGTCGAGCACCTTCGGCGCGGGCCCGGTCCCCGGCGGCAACAGGCCCGCCACGGCCCGCCGGCGCCAGGCGCGGTCGGTGCCCAGGCTCATCCAGCGATTCGCCCGGTCGTAGCCGTGGGCGATCGACGAGAACATGCGTTGCACGCGGGCGCCGTGCTCGTCCACGGTCGGGACCGGTTCGGCGGCGGCCGGGCGGGGGCTCGTTCGGCCGTTCATCGCTGCCTCCGGACCACGTAGTCGGTGAGGTCCTCGAGGGCGGCGCGGGCCGGCCCCGGCGGGACCACCGCGAGCGCGGCCACGGCCTTCTCCGCGTGCTCCGCAGCGATGGCGCGCGCCCGGTCGAGCGCGGGGCTCGACGCGACGGCCTCGACGACCGCGCCCGCGACCGTCTCGTCGATGGGCGGCCGTCCCGACAGGGCCCGCTCGACGGACCGGGCGAGCGCCGCATCGTGGCGGCAGGCCAGCAGCAGGGGCAAGGTCATCTTGCCGTCGCGAAAGTCCTGGCCGCGTGCCTTGCCGGTCACGCCCACCCCGGAGGCGAAGTCGAGCACGTCGTCGGCGATCTGGAAGGCGTAGCCCAGCTCCAGACCATAGGTCTCCAAGGGGCCGCGGAAGCGGGGTTCGGCCAGGCCCGCGATCTGGCTGCACCAGCCGATGAGCGCCGCCGTCTTGCGGTCGATGACCGCGTAGTATCGCGCCACGTCCACGTCGAACCGGCCGGCCAGGGCGAGCTGCGCCACCTCCCCCTCGGCCATCCGCGCCACCATGTGCGCCATGGTCCGCATGGCCTCGATCCGGCCGAGGGCCGCCATGGCCTCGAGGGCGCGGGCCAGGCAGAAGTCCCCCGACAGCACGGCCAGCCCGTTGCCGAAGACCACGCGCGCGGCCGGGCGCCCGCGGCGGAAGGCGCCGCCGTCCACCACGTCGTCGTGCAACAGCGTCGCCGTGTGGAGCAACTCGCCCACGGCGGCCACGGTGCGGCGTGCGTCGTCCTCGAAGCCCACGGCCGCGGCGGCCAGGAGCGTCACGAGGGGGCGAAAGCGCTTGCCCGCCGCGAAGGCCAGGTGCCCGACGACCTGGGGGATCGCCTCGACCTCCGAGTCGAGCAACTCGGCGAGTTTCGTCTCCACGGCCGCGAGGTCGGCCGTGACGAGCCGGCGCCCCGTCTCGAGGGCGGAGGGCGGGGCGGTCGGCGCGGCGGCGGTGGCGGCGAGGACGCGGGCTTCGCCGTCAAGCATCGAGGTGGACATGCACGTCTCCAGGGGCGGTGGGCAGGCGCGCGGCGCGGCGCGCGATGGTGTCGAGGAGGTCGCGCAGCGGCGACCTTCGCACGAAGGCGTCGAGGAAGGCCCGGCCGGCGCGGAAGAACTCCAGAAGGCGCGTCATGCGGGCGAGGGTCAGGGCGCAGTCCGGGTCCGTGGGGTCGGCGGCGGCGGCCAGGCGCGCCCGGGCGTCCGCCAGACGTTCGATGGCGCGCTCGATCTGCGCGCGCTCCCGGCGATCGAACACGCCCGTGATGATCCGCCAGAGGTTCGTCTCCGCCACGTAGCCGCCCTCGACCCGGCGCACCGCCGACCACTGCCCGAGGGATGCGAGCGCCATGGACGCGCCCCCGGCCGACAGCCCCAGCACCGCGCGGATCGTGCGCTGCGGCATGGGCCGCGGGCCCGCGACCAGCAACAGGCCGAAGACGCGCCCCTGGCTGCGGGGAAACCCCCAGAACACGGCGATGTCACCGAACAGGTCGGCGACCGCGACGTGCGCGTCGAGCAGGGGCGAGGCCGGGGCGGCGTCCATCGGGGTTCAATTCCGATTGAAGGGCCCGGGGCTTAGCCCGATTCGCCGGCGGCGTCAACGCACGGGGCCGATGTCCGCCCCCTTCCGTCCGCAACCCGCGCCGGCGGGTGGAACGCCCGCCAAGGCGCCGGGGCTCGCACGCGGGCCCGGCTCGGGGGCGTGGCGCCGGCCTGCCCGCTTCGTGGGCCGCTCGCCGGTCCGAGCCCGCGCCTTCGGCAAGGCGCCGGGCCGGGCGCCGCCGCCTACGGGTTTCGCCGCATCACGTAGTTGGCGTAGTTGATCCCCGGATTCGTCACCGAGATCTCCAGGAGCGTAAAGCCCGTGTCCCGAACGAGCCGGGCGAACGCTTCGAGACCGTAGGCCGTGAAGGTGAGAAACTGCGTCTCGTAGTCGGCGTCCTTCGCCTGGAAGCGCGCCTTGCCGTCCTCGTAGCGGATCTGCACGATGCCCAGGGCGCCCGGGGCCGAAAGCTCGTGCAGCACGGCGAGGACCTCGGCGCCGTAGGCCCGGCTCGGAAAGTGCTGGAACACCGCGGTGCTCACGAAGAACCCGACGGGCTCGGGGACCTTCGGCACGATCGAGCGGGGATCGTCGCTCGCCAGGTGCACGGGCGTAAAGCCGCGGACCCCCTCGGCCCACGCCTGCCGGCTCGCCTCCGCGAGCGTCGCCTCCGACACGTCCACCCCGTAGTACCGCGGAAAGTAGGGGGCGAGCGCCACCACGTTCGAGCCGCCGCCGGGCCCCCACTCGAGGGCGGCCTGCTCGAACAGCGGGCCGCGGGCCGGGTCGTGGGCCTCGAACGCCTGCGCGATGGCGGGCAGGTGGACCCGCAGGGCCGCCACGAGCCGCCGGCGGGTTTCGCGCCCGATGGCCAGCCAGGCATCGTCGTCGCCAGCGAAGCGCCCCTGCCCCCGCCAGTGGGCCATGTCGCGGATCCGTTCGTCCGAGCGGGCCCGATCCCAAACGGCGAGGGCGGCCCTTCGGAGGGGAGCGTCGGGGTGGGGCGCCGGCTGCATCGTATTGTGATCCGTGCTGCGGGCGTGGCCGGCGGGCTCGGCCGGAATCGGGGCGAAGGCGCCCGATGCGGTCCGCGTGCCGGCGCCGCGCGACCTGCTACGCTGCCGTGCGATGCGCGCCTCCATCGAGGGCTCGCCCACGTGGGTCGCGGCGGGGGCCGCGGTGGGAGGCGTGGCCCTGGGCGCGGCGGCGATGTTCGCCGGGTTGTCCCGGCCGCCGGCCGCCTCCGAGGCGCCGCTGCGGGTCGAGGCCGCAGCGCCCGCCGCGCCGCCCGCCGCCGCGCCGCCCGCCTGTCCGTCGTCGCCGTCCCTCGCCGACGCGGTGGCCGCCACGCGGCAGACGGTGGTCGGGTTGCGCACGCGGGGCGGGAGCCTCGGCGCCGGGGTCGTGGTCACGCCCGACGGGATCGTGCTGACGAACGCCCACGTGGTCGGGGACGCGGTGGCGGACGGTGCCCCGGTCGCCGAGGCCGACGGCGGCGGTGCGCCCGCGGTCGTCGCCACGTTCGACGACGGCCGGCGCGTCCCGGCGCGGGTGCTGTTCGCCGACCCGCGCGAGGACCTGGCGCTGGTCCGCCTGTCGGCGCCGGCGCCGCCCGAGGGGTACGCGGCGGCTCGTCTGGGGTCGTCTTCGGCGCTCGCGGTGGGCCAGGAGGTGTTCGCGATCGGCAACCCCTTCGGACTGGGGCACACCGTCTCCCGGGGGATCGTGTCGGCGCGCGACCGCACGGGGGTCCTGCGCAATCCGGCGCTGCCGGTGCTGCAGCTCGACGCGGCGATCAACGTGGGCAACTCCGGGGGCCCCCTGTTCAACCTCGACGGAGAGCTGGTGGGGATCGTGACCGCGCGGGTGTCGGACACGCCGATCGGCAAGGCCGAGGGGATCGCGTTCGCGCTGCCCATCGACCACGTCCGGGCGTTCCTGCGCGCGGTCAGCGAGGATGGGATCCAGCGCAGCGGGATGGTGGGGCTGCAGGGGTCGGCGCTCGTGCACGTGCCGCCGCAGGTCCGGGCGCTCGGATTCGAGGTGGGGATCCTTGTCGAGGGCGTCTACCGCGGCTATCCGGCCCACGAGGCGGGAATCCGCCGCGGGGACGTGATCGTCGCCCTGCGGGGCAAGCGGCTCGACGCGCTGGCGGGCTCGCGCCGGCCCGGCGACGTTCTCGCCACCTTGCAAGAAAGCGTGCGGGCGCTGTTTCCCGGCGAGACCCTCGCGGTGACGGTCGTGCGCGACGGGCGGGCCCGCGACTTCGAGCTCGAGGTGGCCGCTGCTCGTCCCGCCGAGCAGGCCAAGCTCGACGCGGAGGTGCTGTTCGGCGTCCGGCTGGCGGACGGCACGGACGTCCCGACGATTGCCGGCCCGGCCCCCAAGGCCTTCCGGCGGCGGCGGTTCGCCCGGCGCCTGCGCCGGCTCCGCGGCAGCCGCGTGATCGAGGTCATGGGCCGGCGCGTCGAGGACCTTTCGGACCTGGCGGAAGTGCTGACGGAGATCCGCGACCTGTCGACCCGAAGCGGTGGGCAACTGCGCGTGGCCGTGGCGGTCGAGCGTCCCTCGGGGCGCGTGGTACGGATCGCCGTGCCCGTGTTCGGCCCGTAGCGAGGCATCCCGGGCGCCGGCGTACGAGGGAGTCCTTCGGCCGGTCGCGGTCGGGTACGGGAACGCAGACGGGTTCGGCCACGGCCACCGACCCGGCCACGGGCGCTCGTCCCGGTTCCGGAGCCAGTGCGCGTCCCCGTCCCCGTCCCCGTAACCCCCAGCGCTGGACGCACCGAGTCGCCGCAGTCTCCGTTTCGGTGCCGGTACCGGTGCGCGTCGCTGTCCCCGTCCCCGTAACCCGGAGCGCTGGAGGCACCGCCGAGCGTCGGCCGGCGGGTCGAACCGGGGGGATGCGGTGGTCCCGGGGCCGGCCCGCGGGTCCTGTCGCGCGGCACCTCGGGGGCCGGTCCTCGGCTGGTCTTGGGGGGGCGGAGACGTCGGAGTGTGGTGGCCAGCCTGCGGGCCGCCCCCCCAAGGCCTCCGCCGCGCGCCACCCGCGAGCCTCGCGGGTTCCCCGGGCGTCCGGGTGCGGCGGGGGCCGGCCTCCCGGTGAACCGAACGAGCGCGCCCGCCGCGGTCTCCGTTTCGGTGCCGGTACCGGTGCGCGTCCCTGGCGCTGTTCCCGTAATCCCCAACGGTGGATGCACCGGCGAGCATCGGCCGGCCGGTAGGGCCCACCCCGTGCGGCGGGCGGGGCCCGGCGGCGGCCCGTGGGCCGGTTCTTCGAGGTTCGGCACGAAGTGGGACGAAACGGCGTTCGAGGGCGCGTCGGGACGGCCCGAGGGGATAGTGGTATCCCACCACTGCGTACATCCTCCCACCCTACACGGCGGCCCCCTTGACGCCGCGCGCCGGGCCGTGGCAGCATCTCCCATGACGAGGCGAGTGCGATGATGGGCACGACGGCACGACGGCACGACGGCACGGGTGTGTGCGCTGATCGGGGGGCTTGCATTGTGGTCGGTTGGATGTAACGACGGTGGCGGGGGGACGGGCGGTCCGGGGACGGGGACGGGCACCGCGACCGGGACGGGGACGGGCACCGCGACCGGGACGGGCACGGGCACGGGGGGTGAGACGGACGGGGCGCCGGACTATCCGGAGCCGGGGGAGGGAACGGACGAGATCGGGGGGCTGGCGGATCCGGCCTTCGTGGCGCCCGTGCCGCGTAGCATCGGGTCGGGGCTGCCCTACGACGTGCGGGTCCAGCTCGGGGAGGATCCGGGGATCGTGTCGGCGGCGGCCGACTTCGACTGGCAGTTCGCGCGCGTGCTCGACGAGGGCACCGCCGCGGGCAGCCGGGCGCGGGGGCTCGCGCACCTGGGGTTCTTTCCCCTCCAGGTGGAGGTGCGCGGGGCGCAGGTGTCGGAGGTGGGGCCGTCGCAGGCGTGGGCGCTTTCGTACGAGGACGACGGGCTGTACATGCTGGACGCGGACGGGGTCTTTCGGACGGAGCAGACCGTCAGCCTCTACGCCCCGGCGCTCGAGCCCATCGTGTTCGGGACCGTGCTCGGGGAGAGCTTCGAGAGTTACCATCCGTTGGTGTCGGAGGGGCTGCGGCCGCTCACCGTGTCGCTGTTTACGGCGCCGATCGAGGGCACGACGGAGGTGACGTTCGGGCACGCGATGACGTGGGTGCTCGATGGGAATCCTTCGCCGTGGGAGGTGGCGTACCTGCCGGAGGGGGCGATGGAGGGGCGGATCGCGGAGCTTGCGGCGGAGGGGTTTCGGCCGCTTTCGATGAGCGGGCGGATGGGGGCGAACCCCGACGAGCCGCCGATGCTGGCGGCGGTGTTCATCGCGGACGCGATCGATCCGGCGGATACGCAGGCGCACCTGGGGGTGGACGTGGGGGGGCTGCAAGCCCTGGCCCAGGATCTGTCGGCGCAGGTGCCGTACTCGCTGGTGAGCCGTGGGGGAGCGCCGGTCTTCGACGTGCTGACGGCGCAGAGGGCGCCCCAGCAGGGGGCGGTGATGGAGGTGGGGCTTTCGACGGACGCGCTGCGGATCGTGGATCGGGCGCGGCGCAAGGCGGGGTTCCACCTGGTGACGGCCACGTCGTACGGCCCGCCGCAGGAGGTGCGGTGGGCGGGGGTGTGGCAACGGTACGACGCGGTGGACCGGCGGCTGCGGGAGCCGGACGTGGAGGACTGGGGGCCGTGGAGCGAGGCGGAGGAGAAGGTCGTGGCGCTGTCCCAAGGTGGGTTGGACCGGCGGACGCCGAACCAGCAGATGGCGGTGCTCGAAGGGGGGGCGCTGGCCTACCGCGGGGCGTACACGTACGGGCCGGTGACGTGGCCGCAGGTGCGGCACGAATCGGCGCTGCCGGTGGGCAGCCTGTCGAAGTCGCTCGTGGCGGCGGTGGTGGTGCAGGCGCTGGCCGACGAGGGGCTGGACCTGGACACGCCGCTGGTGGACGTGCTGGGGTGGGACCCGGGGACGTTCACGGACGGGATGTCGGATCCGGACGGCAAGGATCCCGACTACAGCGGGATCGGCGTGGTGACGATCCGGGAGATGCTGGTGCACCGGGCGGGGTTTACGGGGGACGGGGAGATCACCCACACGAGGGGCTGGGAAGAGGTCTACCGGGACCACCTCACGGAGCAGGCGCACCTTGCGGGGATCGGGGCCGCGCCGGAGGTGCGGCGGCTGCCCCTTTCGACGGACGCACTCGAGGCGTGGATGCTGGGGGTCATGACCGGGGCCATCGAGCTGCCGGAAGACCCGAAGACCATGCGTCATGCTGCGATCTGGGACGCAGGCTACAAGACGGTCGGGGCGCAGTACTCGAATCCCACCTACTCGATCCTGGGGCTCGTGGCGGACCGGGTGGCGCCCGGGGGCCTCTTGGGGGCGGTGCGGGCGTACGCGGCGGCGGCGGGGGCGGATGCGAGCCTGTGGCCGGTCAACGACACGCGGCTGCCGCGGCGGGGCCTCTGGCACCCGATCCGGCACGTTCCTCGCATGCACCTGGGGGTGCAGGGGTCGCCCTACCGGCCGGTGTCGCCCTTTCCGGAGGTCGAACCGGTCTTCGGGGAAGAGGACCCGTTCAACATCGTGCGGACGCAGGCGTCGGAGTGGCCGCGCCTGGCCGTGCCGCGGGCGCCCCTGCGGGTGCACGAGGACACGTACTCGGCGCAGTACTCGGTGCGCGGGCAGTCGCTCGGGGCGGGCGGGTTCGAGGGTTCGGCGACGGACGTGGCGCGGTTGTTTCGGGCGCTGGTGGTGGGCGCGAGCCAGGGCGGGGTGCTCGACGACGCGGTGGCGGTGGCGCTGCGGACGATCGACCCGGCGGGGGACCCGGACTTTCCGGGGGGTCTGTGCGACTGGTGCGACGGGTACGGCCTGGGGGTGTACCTGTACCGCAACTGGGTGATGGGGGTCGGTGTGGTCGGAGGCATGGGGAGCCTGGCGGCGCACAACGTCGCGCACGACGTGACGTTCGTGTGGATCGGGGACGTGGCGGGCACCTATCCCCTCAGCATCTTCGACGACGCGTTCTTCGATGCGTTGGAAGACACCTGGCCCTGTCAGGACGACCCGCAGACACCGCGGGACGAGTGCGAGAAGGACATCGTGATTTTGCCGCCCTGGGAGAAGGCACCATGAGACGAAGAAATTTCCTTTCCTGGATGATGTGTGGAGCGTGCCTGGCGGGGGGCTGCGCCCTGCGGCAGGCGAGCGTGGGCGATCAGGCGAGCATGGGGGACGCGGGCGACGGGGGCGCGTCGTCGGGGTCGTCCGGCGGGTCGGCGGGGGGGGACGCGGGCGGGGGCCCATGCACGCCGCCGCGGATCGTGTGCGATGGCCAGTGCGTGGACCCGCGGACGGACCCGAACAACTGCGGAATGTGCGAGCGCCGGTGCCCGACGTACATACCCGAGGATGGTTTCCAGTACAACGGCGAGTGCATCGACGGGCTGTGCAATCCATCGTTCGCGCCTGGAAACTGCGGCCCTTGGGCCCACGATGCAATCGTCAAGGTCACCTGCAACGACCTGTGCAACAACGGGCCGGAGCGGTGCGTGGAGAACGGGTGTTTCGGCGGCACGGTGCTGTGGGAGGCGGGATACAAGGACGAGCGTCAAGAGGAGCCTTGCATCGGGTTCGATTGTCCGGAGGTTCCCAACACGCTGTGCCTGAACGAGCACCCACAGTACGCGCTCGTACAGTCGGTGGGGTGCGACGTGCCCCTCGACGAGGCGCTCGCGATGTCGGGGCTGCCGCCCAGGCCCCCGATCCCCCCGGGCTACGAGGGGTGGACGCCGAAGTGGACCAACCGCTGCTGCTGCCAACTCGTCCCCTCGGGCGACTGACGGCGCCACCGCACCGCCGCGGGCCGCTTCCGAACGACACGCCCGCGCCCTGGAACCTTGGCCCCACCGATGGACTTCGGGGGCCTTTCTGACCACCTGGGCGGCCCCGCATCCGGCCTCCGGGATGGACCGAGAGGCCCGGGCCGCTGCGGTCTCCGTGTCGGTGCCGGTACCGGTGCGCGTCCCTGGCGCTGTTCCCGTAATACCCAACGATGGATGCACCGGCGAACATCGGCCGGCCGGTAGGGCCCGCCCCGGGCGGCGGCCGAGGCCGGGCGGCGGCCCGTGGGCCGGACGTTCGAGGCGTCCGGTGGGTGCGCCGCGAGGTGGGACGAAACGGCGTTCGAGGGCGCGTCGGCGCGGCCCGCGGGGAAGGTCGTATCCCACTGCGGCGCACATTCTCCCACCCGGCTCGGCGGTCCCCTTGACACTGCGCGCCGGGCCGTGGCAGCATCGCCGATGACGAGGCGAGTGCGATGATGGGCACGACGGCACGACGGCACGACGGCACGACGGCACGACGGCACGACG
>JALSIN010000293.1 GCA_026989935.1 Polyangiaceae bacterium
CGAGGGCGACCTCGTCCGCATGGCCGTGCGCCGCCCGGGCCGGCCGGACCGCGCCGTCGTCGTGCGCGCCGCGACCGGGTCCGGCCGAGCCGTCCGGGGGATGCTGCGCCGTACGCCCGCCGGCCCGGTGGCCGCCGTCGCCATCGCGGGATTTCGCGCCGGGACCGCACGCGCCGCCCGCAAGATCCTCGCCACCCTGCGGGCCCGGGCCCCGGGCGATCTCGCGGCCATCGTGCTGGACCTGCGCGGCAACCCCGGTGGCCGGGTCGCAGAAGCCCTGATCCTGGCCGACGCCTTCGTAGACGCCGGCGTCCTCGTGCGGCTGCGCGGCCGCGGCGGCCGGATCCTGCGCGAGGAGCCGGCCCATGCGGGCGGCACCGACACGAAGACGCCCCTGTTCGTGCTGGTGGACCGCCGCTCGGCGTCGGCGGCCGAGTTGCTCGCCGCCGCCCTGCAAGACCACAAGCGCGCCGTCGTGATCGGTGAGCGCACCTTCGGCAAGGGGACCGTGCAGGAGGTCATCGGGCTGCCCGACGGGTCGGCCCTCGCCATGACCGTGGCACGCTACACCTCCCCCGCCGACCACGTCATCGACGGCGTGGGCGTGGCCCCCGACGTCTGGACCCAGCCGGGGGAGGACCCCTGGGCCGTGGTGGCGCGCCTGGTCCCGTAGGGCTCCATCGATCCGCGCCCCCCACCGCCGAACCCGCGGCCACGCGGGCCGGCGGGCGTCGTGACACCCACCACCCGTCGGTTTCTTGGTCCCGCCGCCCGTGCCGTGGCACGCAGAGCCCATGATCCGACGGACCGCCGCGCCCGCCCTCGAGCGCCTGACCGTGGTGGTGGCCGCCGGGGCGGGGGCGATCGTGGTGACCGCGCGCCTCGGGGCCCTGCCGGCCCTCGAAGCGGGGGCGGGGCTGCTCGATCCGAACCTGGGGACGGCGATCGCCGGGCGCATCGCGGCGACCCTGGGCGCCCTGCTGCTGGCGGCGACGGCGATCCTGGCGGTGCTGGCCGGCCTGCATCGGCTCGCCCGACCCGAACGCGGGCACGGGGCCGCCTTCTGGGCCGCCACCGCCGCGGGGCTCGCCGCCTGGATCCACCTGCGGCTGTGGCCGCGGTTGTATGCCGCCTACGCCCTCGTGGACCGCAACACCGGCACCCCCGCACGCCACGCCGCCCGCGCCGAGCACCTGCAGGGAATGGCCGACCTGGCCCTCGCGGCCCTCGTCGTGCTGCTCGCGGCCGCCGTGTTTGCGCTGCGACGCTCCGCGCCGAACGGCGCCGGCGTGGAGGCCCGGACGGCCGGCGACGAGCCCCGCGCCCCCGCGGTCCAGGCGGCGCAGCGCGTGTAACCGGGTGCGCGCTCCGGCCCACACGACCGCGAACCGGGACCCGGACGGCCTCCGGGCGCCGGTGCATCCGTGCCGCCCGCCACCCGGCCCGCGGCCGAACCGCGCCGGCGGGGGCGGCGGGTCTTGCAATCCCCGCCGCCTTCGGCAGCCGAGCGCCCGGCGCGTGCGCCGCCTGGGACCCGGTGGCCGCATGGGTTCCGAGCGGTTCCGGCGGACCCGGTTGGACCGTCCCTTCGCACGCGCCGTCAGCCCCGCGAGGCGAGGCGACCCAGGCCCACGTACACCACGCCGCCGAACAGGAGACCGACGGCGAGGAGCACGCCCGTGTAGCGCGTCCGCACGCGTCCGGCGGCACGGTCGAGATCGCGGCGGATCTCCGGCAGCGACCGCACGGTGCCCGCGCGCGCCGCCAGCGGCCGGGCCGCCGAGGTCTCGAGTTCTTCGAGCAGCGGCTCGAGCTGGTCGCGCCCGGCCCGCCGCGAAGCCTCCCACGCCACGGGCAGCGCCACGACGATCCCGAGCGCGAGGGCGGCGAGGGCGCGGGAGAGGCGATCGCCCACCAGCGCGTGCCAGAAGGAATCCGGAGCCCGGGACACGTCGGGCGACCGGATCCCGGACCGCGACATGGCGGCTTGCGACACGGCGGCCTGGGATGCCGCGGGCGACGACGGGGGCGCCGCGGACGAGGGCGCCGGGCGCTCCGCCTCCGGTGCGGCGTGGCCCCTGGTCCCGGGTGCGATCCCCGCTCGCTCGTAGTCGAGCTCCAGCGCCCCGTCGTCGGCGGCCGCGGCCGCGCGGGTCTCGGCCTCGACCCGTGGCGCCGGTCGATCGCCGCGCGCAGGCTCGGACGGCTCGGACGGCGGCGCACCGCCGAGGTCCACCAGGGAGGGCTCGCCCCCTGCGGTGACCTCGGAGAGTCGGGCCGCCAGCGCCGCCGTGGGGTCGTCGGACTCGACGGCGCCGGCTCCCACGAACTCCGGTGACACCGCCCCCGCCCCTTCACGCCCGGCCCGCGAGGCCCCGGCTCCCGCAAACGGCGGCGGCGGCGAGATCGGTCCTCCGCCCCCCGGCACCGGGTCCCCCCGCGCGCCTGCAAACGGCGGCGGCGGCGCGACTCCCGACGACGACGGTTCCGGCGGCAGCGCCGAGACCGCCGACGGCTCGTCGGGTTCGACCGCCGGCAACAGCCCCGATGATTCGTCGGTGTTCCGCATCGTGGACCCCGTGGACAGTGTACCAGCCGCGCCCGCCCCGGCGGCGCACGGGCCCGGGGTCGTCCCACCTCCGGCCTCACCGCGCCCGCCACCGCGTGTCCCGGCCCCCCGCTCCTGGGGCTTTTTTGGCGGCCCGATCCCCCGTCCCTATGCTCCGGACACCATGGCACACGCTCGTCTCGGCCCGCCCCCCCGCCCCGCGCTCGCCGCCGCGGCCCTCGGGCTGGGCATCGGGGCGTTTTCGCCCGCCGGCGTCCTGGCGAGCCCCGGCGTCGAGGGCACGCGCAACCTGTCGATGGGCAACGGGGCGTTCGCCTCCACCTACGGCACGAACGCCGCCCTCGCGAACCCGGCGGCCATGTCGTTCTCGCAGCAGTTCTCCATCGAGCCCCTGTACCAGATCGAGGTCCGCTCCCTGCGAAACGGCGTGGGCGCCGTGGTGATGGACTCGCTCAACAACGCCCGGGTCAGCCTCGCCCTCGGCTACCTGTTCATGCGCGGCGCCCCCAAGATCTCCTTTCTGGACTCCTCGGGCGAAGAAAAAAGTCTTACCTTGTCGCATTTTGGCCACGAAGCCTTCGCCGCGGTCTCGGTGGCCGTGGTCAAGCAGTGGCTGTCGGTGGCGATCAAGCCCAAGTACCAGTACGTGAGCCTGCGCTACCGCGATCCGGACGGCGTGGCCCGCAACGCCCACGACAAGCTCAACTTCTTCGGGCTCGACATGGCCGTGGGGGTCAACTTCGCCGGCTGGGCCGCCCTGCACGTCGTCGCCAACAACCTGGTGGGCAGCCACGCCCCCGCCTACACCTGCGACCCCACCAAGAAGGGCTGCACGGCCAGCCAGCGGGAGTTGTCTCTGGAAGGCATCGACGCCGACCCGGCCACGATCGATCACGGCACGGTCTCTCGCGTGTCGGACTACCCTCTGCTGCTCGGCCACGGCTTCGCCGTCTTCCCGCTGCACAACCCGAACTTCTCGATCAACGTGGACGGCACCTACGACTTTACGTCCTATCGTGAAAACAACAAGAAGATCCGCATGACGTTCGGCGGCAGCGCCGAGTTCATCGCCGGGCCGGTACCGATCCGCGCCGGCAGCTACTGGGACTCGATGGGTCCGGGCAAGGCGGACGACCGCGTGTACGTCACGGGCGGCCTGGGGTATATCAAGCCCGCGAAGCTCGGCGGGGTGGGCGTGGACGTGGGGCTGGGGCTGCGCCAGCAGGTCGCGGGCTTCGGCCCCAAGGAGACCTTCCTGGGGATCCACGTGGGGATCCGGATCCACCCGGACCTGTGACCCGGCCGGGGGCCGCCCCCCGCGCATCGCCGCGCAACGGCCCCCGGGCGGCCACATTGCCCCGCGCGCGCGATGTTGGGAACCTGCCCCCCCCTTGGCGCGTCCTTCCAATCCCGTGCCGGCGCCGTCCGAGCCCTCCGCCCCGGCCCCCGGGCGGCCCGACGAACGAGCCCCCGCCGACGCCCCCGCACCCGCCGGCACCGCCCCGGCGAGCCCACCGCCTCCACCGGCCGGCGGACGAACCCCGGACCACGGGCCCAATGCGGCCCCCGGCACCCGTCGCGACCCCCTCGAACGGGACCTCGTCCGCCGCCTGAAGGCCCAGGACCCGCGCGCCTTCGAGGAGTTGGTCCGTACCTACCAAAACCGCGTGTTCGGCCTCGTCTACCGCATGCTCGGCGACCGGCACGAGGCGGAGGACGTGGCCCAGGAGGTGTTCCTGTCCGTGCACCGGGCGATCGGGCGCTACCGCGGCGAGGGCCGCTTCCAGACGTGGCTGTTCCGGATCGCGGCCAACGCCTGCAGGACCCGGCTGCGCCACCTCGCCCACCGCGCCGCCCACGGCGCCGAGCCTCTCGACGCGGTCCTCGACGGCAAGGGCGCGGCCGGGGCCCCCGTGGCCGACCCGCTGCCCGGCCCGGAGGCCGCCGCCGAGGGCCGACAGCTCGAGGCGGTCCTGCTGCGCGAGCTCGGCGCCCTCGACGAGGACCAGCGCCTGCTGCTCGTCCTGCGCGACCTCCAGGGGCTGTCGTACCAGGAGATCCTCTCGATCACGGGCCTGCCGGAGGGGACCTTGAAGTCCCGCCTGCACCGCGCCCGCGTCGCGCTCAAGGCGCGCCTTCGTCCCTACCTCTCATGACGCTGGAGACCGCCGTGCCCGACGAACGAGCGCCCACCTCGAACGGCCCCGACCTCGACGACGCCACGCTCGCCGCCTACGTGGACGGGTCCCTGTCCCCCGACGAGGCCCGCGCGGTCGCCGCAAAGCTGGCGGACGACCCGGTCGCCCGTGCCGAGGTCGAGGAGCTGCGCAGGATGCTGCGGCTCGTGTCCGAGCTGCCCGAGGTCGCACCCTCGCCGGAGTTTACCGACCGGGTGATGCGCAAGATGCGCCGAATGCGCGCGGCGGCTGCGCCGGCCGGGCCGGGGCTCGGCCTGGCCGCCCTCGCCTTCCAGGTGCTGAGCATCCTCGTGATCCTCGCCGTGGCCGCGGTCTACATGATGGCCCAGCTCGAGGCGCGGCCCGTCGGCGCCCCCACCCGCGACGTCGTGCCGGTGCCGCCCCGGCCCGGCGGCGAGGCGGCCCCGGGGCCGGTGCACAGGTAGCGAGCGGGTCGCGGGCGCGCGGATCCCCGGCCGAGGCACGGGCGGCCTCCCCCCGGTGGCGGTGCCCGAGCCGCCAAACTGCCAGTCCCGGTGTCATCTATGGTAGAAACCGCACGACATGCCGCGCCAGGTGGTCTTACTCGACGCGGGCCTGGGAAACCTGGGCAGCGTCGAACGCGCGCTCGCGCAGGTGGGCGCGGCGGTCCTCCGCACGTCCGACCCGGAGGTGGTGGCGGCCGCCCGGACCCTGGTCGTCCCCGGACAGGGGGCGTTCGGCGACCACACGGACGAGATCGTGGCGGGGCCCCTCGGCGACGCGATCCGCGCAGCGATCGCGCGGCGGGTCCCGTTCCTGGGGATCTGCCTGGGCATGCAGCTTCTGTTCGAGGGCAGCGACGAGGCGGGGGGACGGCGCGGCCTGGGGATCTTGCCGGGCCGGGCGCGGCGGTTCCCCGAGGGGATGACCGAGCCGCCCCCACCCGGCTACGACGGCCCGAGCCGGCCGCTCAAGATCCCCCACGTGGGCTGGAACGACGTCTCGCCCGAGGGCGAACACTACTACTTCGTCCACAGCTACTACGTGGAGGCCGCGGAGGCCGACCACGTGCGCTGGACGTGCACCTACGGGGACGTCACGTTCCCCGCCGCGGTGGTGCACGAGAACATCGTGGGCTGTCAGTTCCACCCCGAGAAGAGCCAGCGCGCGGGTCTTCGGTTCCTGCGCGCCTTCCTGCTGGGAGGCTGGAAGTGATCGTCTACCCGGCCATCGACCTGCTGGGCGGGCGCGTCGTGCGACTTTCGCAAGGCGACGCCGCGCGCGCGACCACCTACGCGGTGGACCCGGAGGCGGTGGCGGAGGGCTTCGTGCGCGCGGGGGCCCGCATGATCCACGTCGTGGACCTGTCGGGGGCGTTCGCCGGCGCCCCGGTCCAGCGGGCCAGCCTCGATCGGATCGCCGCGCGCGTCCACGCCGCAGGCGGCGCGGTCCAGCTCAGCGGCGGCCTGCGCTCCCGGGCGGCCGCGCAGCAGGCCCTCGACGCAGGTGCCGACCGGATCGTGCTCGGCACGCTCGCCGTGGAGGATCCGGCGGCCGTGTGGGACCTGTGCGCGCGGTTTCCGGGCCGGATCGTCGTGGCGGTGGACGCCCGCGACGGCCGAATCGCCACCCACGGCTGGACGGTGGCGACGGCGCAGACGGCCGAGTCCCTCGCGCGCGCGGCGGCGGCCCACGGCGCGGCGGCGATCCTCTATACGGACATCGCACGCGACGGCACCGGGCGGGGGCCGGCCGTGGCGCGGACGGCGGCGCTGCAGCGCGCGGTCCCGATCCCCGTCATCGCCTCGGGCGGCGTGCGCTCGGCGGACGACCTGGCGGCGCTGGCGCGGGCCGGCGTGCAGGCCGCGGTCGTCGGCCGCGCCCTGTACGAAGGGACCCTCACCGTCGAAAGGGCCTTGGCCGCATGTTGAAGCGTCGGATCATCCCCTGCCTGGACGTGCGCGACGGGCGCGTGGTCAAGGGCGTGCACTTCGGGGGGCTGCGCGACGCCGGTGACCCGGTGGCGGCGGCGCGCCTGTACGACGAGCAGGGGGCCGACGAGATCTGCCTGCTCGACATCACCGCGACGGCGGAGGGGCGCGCCACCTTCGTGGACGTGGTGCGGCAGGTGGCGGCGCAGATCTTCTGCCCGCTGACGGTGGGCGGCGGCGTGCGGCGGCGAAGCGACGTGGCCCGCCTGCTCGACGCCGGCGCCGACAAGGTCGCGATCAACAGCGGCGCGGTGATCAACCCCGCGCTCGTCGAGGACGTGGCGGCACGCTACGGCCGGCAGTGCATCGTGGCGGCCGTGGACGTGCGCCGCCTGCCGCCGCGCCGTGCACATCCCGGGTCGCCCGCGCCCGCGGCACCGGCCCCCGGCGAACCGACCCCCGATGGACCGGCGCCCCAACCCTCCGAGCACGACGACGCCCCGGTCTACGAGGTGGTGATCCAGGGCGGCGCCCGCGGCACGGGCCTCGAAGCGGTGGCCTGGTGCGAGACGGTGGTCCGCCTCGGCGCCGGCGAGATCCTGCTGACGAGCATGGACCGCGACGGTACGAAGCGCGGCTACGACCTCGACATCACGCGGACCATCTCGCGGGCCGTCCCGGTCCCGGTGATCGCAAGCGGCGGCGTGGGCGAGCTGGCCCACCTCTACGAGGGCCTCGCCACGGGCGGCGGCGAGGCCGACGCCGCACTGGCCGCCTCGATCTTCCACTTCGGTCTGCACACGATCCCGGAGGCCAAGCGCTACCTGGCCGGCCGCGGGATCCCGGTGCGCCCGTCGTCCCCGTAAGCCATGCCGCCGTCCGCGACCGAGCTGTGGGGGACCCTCCGCCCCGACGACGCCGGACTCGTGCCCTGCATCGTGCAGGATGCCGCGACCCGCGAGGTGCGCATGGTCGGCTACATGAACGAGGCCGCCCTCGCCCGCACCCTCGAGACCCGGCGCGTGACCTTCTACAGTCGCAGCAAAGAACGACTGTGGACGAAAGGCGAGACCAGCGGGCACGTGCTCCACTTGGTCGCGCTGTACGCGGACTGCGACGGCGATGCCCTGCTCGCCGAGGTGAGCCCGGTGGGCCCGACGTGCCACACCGGGGCCCGAAGCTGCTTCGCGCGGCGCGTCTGGCCCGAGGCGGCTTCGGTGCAAGGCCCGGGCGCGGGGCGCGCTGCGTTCTTGCACCGGGTGGAGCGGGTCATCGAACAACGGCGTGCGGGCCGTGGCTTCACGAGCCCGAGCCGCAAGAGCTACGTCCACGCGCTGTTGTCGGCAGGCGCGCCGAAGGTGGGCGCGAAGCTGCGGGAGGAGGCCGACGAGCTGGCGCGGGCGGTCGCGGACGAGTCCGACGGGCGGGTGGCGGCCGAGGCGGCCGACCTCGTGTTCCACGCGCTGGTGGGACTCGCCCTGCGGGGCGTCGCGCTCGACGACGTGGTCGCGGTCCTCGAAGCCCGTTTCGGCCGTAGCGGGATCGATGAGAAAGCGGCAAGATCGCGCCCGTGAACCTCGCGTCGTTCCCGTGGCTCCCCGCCGTCGTGGCCTACCTCGTCGCGGCGATCCCCACCGGGCTGTTGCTGGCCCGCGCCCGGGGCATCGACCTGCGCGCCGTGGGCTCGGGCAACATCGGTGCCACGAACGCCGTGCGGGCCCTCGGGCCACGCCTGGGCCTGCTCGTCTTCGCCCTCGACGTGACCAAGGCGTTCCTCCCCGTGGCCTGGGCGGCGCACCTCCGGGCCGCCGCTCCCCCGGGAGACGACCCGTGGGTGGTCGCGGCCGCCGTCGCGGCGGTGCTCGGGCACGTCTACCCGGTCTACCTGCGATTCCGCGGGGGGAAGGGGGTCGCCTGCGCCCTCGGCGTCACCTTCGCCCTCGATCCGCCGCTCGCCCTCGCGGGGCTGTTCCTCTACCTGGAGACGTTGTGGCTCAGCCGGACCTCCGCGCTCGGGTCGCTCGTGGCCGTGCCGGCCATGGTGCTCGCGGCGTGGATCGGCGGCCGGCCCCTCCCCCTGTGCCTGGGCCTGACCGCGATCGCCGCCGTCATCGCCGCACGCCACCGCGCCAACATCGCGCAGATCCGCGCGGCAAGCGCAGCGCGCAAGGCGTCCTCTTCTTCTCCCATGAGCTAGACGGAACCCCAGGGGGGCCGCCCCTGGGCGCCGCGCCATCCGACGGCGCTCGTTCCCGCCCATCGCGTGCGTCGATCCGCGCCATGCGTTCGCACACACACCGACATGTCGGTTTACTGTGGCGAAGGGGGCGAGGTTTGGGTACATGTAAGAAAAGGGACCACGATGCGCACCTTGTACGTAGGCGGACTCGAACCCGACGCAACGGCCGAGGGTCTGCGTACCTTGTTCGAGGACTTCGGCGAGGTCGTCGAGGTGCGGGTGGTCACACGCCCCGGGACCACGCGGTGCCGCGGCTTCGGCTACGTCACGCTGGCCGACGAGTCGTCCGCCCTCGCCGCCAAGGCGGCGCTCGACGGCCGCTCGTTGGGGGCCGCCCGCCTGCGCGTCGAGCTCGCCCGCTGAGGACGGCGGCAGGTTCGCGTGCGATCCCACGCGAGGCTCCCGCCTCGCACACGACCGCGCCGCGTCAGTCGGGACGCGCCGGCGCGATGCGCGTGCGATGGGAGCGCGGCATCCGGACGGCGACCGCGATCCCCGAAAGGGCCGTCGCGGCGGCCAAGGCGACGACGGCCGCCACCACCCCGGCCGCGTCGGCGACCACCCCGGCTGCGACGGCCCCGGCCACGTAGCCGAGGTCACGAAAGAGACGATAGATCCCCACGGCCTCGGCGCGCCAGGTGGGGGACGCGGCGTCCCCGACGGCCGCCAGCAGGGTCGGGTACACCAGCGCGGTGCCCAGGCCCAGCAAGACGGTCGCGACGGCATAGACGAAGAACGTGTCCCCCGCCGCCACCAGGGCGATGGCGGCGGCCTGGATCAGCATCCCCCACACGATGAGGGGTTTGCGTCCGATCCGATCCGAGAGAAGGCCGGCGGGGATCTGCCCGGCGGCCCAGACCACCGGATAGAGCGCGGCGAGCACCCCGATCCGCCCCACCGAAAGGCCCGCGGCGGCGAACAGGACGGGAAACAGCCCCCACGCCAGGGCGTCGTTGGCGTTGTTGACGAGTCCGGCCTGGCAGGCCGACGACAGCGTGGGATCGGACCACGCCGTGTGAACGAACAGGCGGCGGGCCGAGGGGCGCTCTGCAACCGCCGGTGCCTGGGCGTGCTCGACGGCGACGTGCCCGCTCGTCTCGCGCACGAGCGCTGCGGACAACCCCACCCCTGCGACGGCGAAGGCCGCGGCCAGCAGGTAGGGCGCCGGCCGCAGCCCATACCGCTCGGCCACGTACCCCGCCGCGAGCGCGGACAGTCCCACGGCGAGGTACCCCGCGAACTCGTTGATCCCCATGGCCAGGCCCCGGCGGCGCGGACCGGCCAGGTCGATCTTCATCACGACGGTCGTGGACCAGGTAAGGCCCTGGCTGATCCCGAGCAGCACGTTCGCCGCCCCCACCCAGCCCCATGTCGGCGCCCACGCGAGCAACGGGGGCACCGGCAGCGCGAGGAGCCACCCACCCACGAGCACCGGCCGGCGCCCGAACCGATCCCCCAGCCGCCCGGCGGCGTAGTTCGCCGTGGCCTTCGACAACCCGAAGGCAGCCACGAAGGACAGCAGGGCCACGTGCGCCTCCACCCCGTACTCGACCTCCGCCGAAAGCGGCAGCACGCTGCGCTCGACGCCCACCATCGCCCCGACGAAGGCGTTGACGAGCACGAGCAGGGCGAACTGCGGCAGGTTGGCCCGGATCCCGAGGCGAGGCGACGAGGGGGACGTCACACGCCAACCCTAGCGCCGCACACCGCCCGGTCTGACGAAGCCCCGCCCGGAGCGGTCGCCCGCACGGACGGTACCACCCGGCGCCCCCCTTCCTCTCGGACCGCCCGCCGCGTCTCCTCGTGGTCCCTCCAGCGCACGTGCTCCCGGAAACGGCGACAGGGACGCGCACCGGAGCGGCCACGGCGACAACCCGCTCCACCCACGAGGCCGCCCCATGCCCCACCCCGCTGCCCGGCAAACCTCCAAGGCCCGCGGGTGCCGCGCGGCGGAGGCCTTGGGGGCGCCCGGCGGCCACCACACCGCCATGGAGCACCGAAGCGCTGACGGGGACAGGGACGCGCACCGTCTCCGCGGCCGCTCGATGCATCCAGCATGGGTGCTTACGGGGACGGGGACGGGCACCCGTGGCCGTGCCGATGACCGTGGCCGAACCCGTACGCGTTCCCGTACCCGACCCCGTTCGGCGGTGCCTCCGGCGCTCCGGTGTACGGGGACGGGCCCCGGGACCCGCACCGGCAACGGCACCGAAACGGAGACCGCGGCGGCCCAGACCCCTCGGTCCATCCCAAAGGCCGCCCACCGACGCACCCGGGTGCCCGGCCAACCTCCAAGGCCCGCGGGTGGCGCGCGGCGGAGCCCTTGGGGGGCGGCCCGCAGGGCGGACGATGCGTTCCGAGGCCTGCACCCCCGCCCGACCGCCCGAGGACCGCCCCCCGAGGTGCCGCGCGACAGGACCCGGGGGCCGCCCCCCGGACCACCGCCACGACTCGGCCTACCCGCCGGCCGATGCTTGGCGGCGCCTCCAGCGCTCCGGTGTACGCGGACGGGGACGGCAACGCGCACCGGCTCCGGCGCCGGCACCGCTGCGGCTCGGTCCATACAGCGCTGGAGGTTACGGCGACCGGAACAGGGACGTGCACGGACACCAGCACATGCGCGGCGACCGGGGCGCTCCGAGGGCCGTCGGTATGCCGACCGACCCGCTTCGGCCCCATGACGTCACGCGGCGGCCCACACAATCGTGCAGGCGGTCATGCACCGGAAGATGGCGCCCACACGTTCCTCGCACCGTCGCCACCGGTGCGACCGACGGCACGGGGACGATGGAGCCGCGCTAACTTGGCAAGGGGCGTTTGTCCACCATCAAGCACGCTACGGACGTTCCAATCGCTTCCGCCAGGATTCGAGCCGTTGCCAGACTCACCGGAAGTCCTCGTTCAGCCCGGCCGAACGTACCGACTGCCAGGCGCAACCTGCTTGCAGCCTCCTGCTGCGACCATCCAGCACCCACCCGCCATGCCACGATGAGATCCGACCGGAGGCGGACGCCGGGTGGCCGTCCCTTCCGTCCGTACCGACGGTTCGACGCACAGGGCTTCGGCACGGTCCCACGGTAGCCAGACGTCGTCGAATCGTCAATCTTGTTCAGTCGAGCGCACGCTCCGACCAAACGCGGATCGGTCGGCCGTGCTCGTGGACGGAATACGAAACATCGTTCTCTTCCTCGCGAAAGCGCCGTTACCTACGAGACGCAATTTACATTGCACTCTCGCCAAATTGACGATATTTTTGTGCGTATCTGTTCTGTTTCTTGTCTTGCACCGTATGTTTCGTTCTGCGACCCTGGGCGCATGAAAAAGTCCCATGATGTCCTCGTTGCGACCGGCTCCGCCCTCGTGACGATTGTGCTGGTCGTTGGAGCCTATGCTGCCGGAATCGTGGTGGCGTCGCCACTTGCGCGCGCGTCGTTTTCCGTCCAGACGCCCTCGGCTACCTTCGCAACCCGCTGGAAGCTCCTCAGCCGCCGAGGATGCGTTCCCTGCGACTTCGGTAGCTGCAACTGCGTCGTGATCAGCAAGTAGACGTACTTTCGCGAGGCCTGTGCTCCGCCGCCATGAGAGCTCGAACGCTGGCCGCCGTCGCCTTGGCAACCGTCCTCATGGCCGGTTTCCTTTCGTGGTACCGGGACGGCGGGATCTTCGAGGATCGATCTCCACCTGCGAACCCGGTCTCGACCAGCGAGGACGTGCAGACGACCGTGCGTCACGAGTCGCCCACGGCACGGGGTCTGGGGATCCCAGGGCGCCCGGTGGTTGCTGCCAACGCGCTCGCCGATGAGAACGCGCGGGACGAAACGCGCCTTGGAGCGCTGCGTTCCCTGGCAAGCGCACCGGACATCACGGACGTGCACGCGCTGGACTCGATTCCCATGCGTCTGGCACTGCTCGACCCCGTACGAAACTATGCGGCCGAACGGTCCTGTCGCGACCGCTTTGCGAAGTGGTCCTCCGGCCAGCGCTGCTTCTTTCGGATCCGCCTCGTTGTGGAAGACACGGATCCGGGTCCGAAGGGGCAAGCCGAAGGCATCGTCACGTACACCCGCGGCGAGCTCCTGGAAGACCGTCCAGCCCCCCCGCCCGGCTGCGAGGACTTGATGCGCTGCATTGCAGCAACCAAACTCGGGCTTTCGACACCCGCGCCGGGACGCGCGACCGCGGTCAGCCTCGAGTTGTCCCTACCCTCGAACCTGGACGAAACCTGTGATCCGGAGGCGTTGAGATCTCAGATTGAGGTGCTCGAGGCGGACCTCGAAGCCGCCGAAGACTTCGTGCCGGACGACGCGTCGGATCCTGCCTTTCACCACCTTTTCCAGGAGCGGATCGTGGAGTACCTTCGCCTTCGTCTACGGGATTGTGGGTAGAGTTCGTCCCGTTGTCCTCGGCGTCGTGGTCGGTCTTGCGGTAGCCGCAGCCTTCCGCGTCTTCACATCCCCGTTCCAGGCGCTGCTGGCCGCGGACCTCGCGGTCCTCGTGACCGACGACTGTCCCCATGCCCGCGCCGTGGCCGCCCACCTTGCGCGGTTTCGTCCGGACATCCCCGTTGTTCATCTGGACCGCGCGACGCCACCGTGCGGTCTCGACCGGCTTTCGGGCGGCCTGCACCGCGTTCTTCCCGAGGGCCTTTCCTGCCGCTGGCTGCGCGAAGACGCGATCCGCTGGGTAGACGTACACGCGATCCGGTGGCGCCCCATCTGGATCGAAGGGGGTCTGCCCGTGGGGCTCGCCCGCCAAGGCGCCCTGGAAGAAAACCTGGGGATCCCACTCCAAGCCGCGCCCCCTTCGAACCGGCCGGGAAACGTCGAGGGCCCCTGATCCCCCAACATGTTGGGCGACCTGCGCCGGACCCTCCAGGCCCGGCCGCGGCGGCGTCGCGGTCGGAACGAGACGAATACGTTCCAACTTCGAGCGTTTGGGGCCGGCGACAACGATGCGCACGGGCACCGCCACCGGCACGGATTCTGCGACCTCGGCGGGTTCCGGCCCCCGCTTGACCGGGCGGTCGCCCCAGGCCGCGCCCCCCTGCCCGGCAAACCTCCAAGGCCCGTGGGTGGCGCCCGGCGGAGGCCTTAGAGGGCGGCCCGCCGGCCACCACGCCGTCGTGGAGCACCGAAACGATGGAGGGCCGCCCGAGGACCGGCCCCCGAGGTGCCGCGCGACAGGACCCGCGGACCGGCCCCCGGGACCACCGCCACGACTCGGCCTACCCGACGGCCGATGCTTGGCGGCGCCTCCAGCGATGGGGGTTACGGGGACCGAGACAGCGACGGGGACCGGCACACCCACCGGCACCGCGGCCGCTCGATGCATCCAGCGTGGGTGCTTACGGGGACGGGGACAGGGACGCGCACCGGCAACGGCACGGACACCGGGACGGTTCGGTGCATCCAGCAACGGGGGTTACGCGGACGGGGACAGGGACGCGCACCGGCAACGGCACCGGCGCCGGGACGGGGACGGGCACCCGTGGCCGTGCCGGTGACCGTGGCCGAACCCGTACGCGTTCCCGTACCCGACCCCGTTCGGCGGTGCCTCCGGCGCTCCGGTGTACGGGGACGGGGACAGAGACGCGTACCGGCACCGGAACCGCCATCGAAAACGCGGCGGCTCGATGCATCCAGCGTGGATGCTTACGGGGACGGGAACAGGGACGC
>JALSIN010000294.1 GCA_026989935.1 Polyangiaceae bacterium
ATACCGACGGTACGCCGATGGCGGGGGCGCTCGTCGGGGGGGCGGGGACCGACCAGTTCTACGACCTGGCGAGGGTGCCGGACACGGGCCGGGTGTTCGCGGCCGGGTCGTTCTCCGAGACGGTGGAGGCGGGGGCGTTCTCCCTCGTGTCGTCGGGGGGCCGGGACGCGTTCACCGTGGCGTTCGACGAGGGCGCGGGCGTCGTGTTCGCGGGGTCGGCCCAGGGGCCCGACAAGGACGAGGCCAAGGTGGTCGCGGGCAGCGGAAGCTACGTGCTCGTCGGCGGATCCTTCGAGTCGAAGCCGTGGACCGTGGCGGGGATCGACCTGCCCGGCATGGGCGACCTGTCGGACGCCTTCTTGCTGCGCATGACCACCAGCGCGCCGTAGACCACCCGTTGCCGTCGCCCGGTCGGGCACGGTGCCCTTGATGCGCCGCGCCGCGCCCGACGCCGGGGTGGCGCGGCCGACCGGCTTGGGCAATCATCCTGCCGAATCCACCCCCATGAACGACGCCACCGGCCCCGACCCTGTCGGCGCGGGCTTTCCGCGCCGGCGTTTCCTGATCTTGCTTGCGGCGGGCATGGTCGCCGGCCTTCCCGGGGCCGGCGGCTGCGCCGGCGGTCCGTCCGGTCCATCCGAGGACGAGGAAGACCGCCTGCGGGTCTTTCCCCAGGGCATCGCCTCTGCCGATCCGGCGCCCGACGCCGTCACGTTGTGGGTCCGCGCGGTCCCGCAGGGGGTGGACGGCCCCGTGCCGGTCCGCGTGGAGGTGGCCGAGGACGAGGCCTTCGAGCAGTTGGTCGCGCGCACGCAGGTCGAGGCGCTCGCAGACGACGACCACACGGTGCGGGTCCGGGTGACGGGCCTTGCGTCCTACCGCACCTATTACTACCGTTTCGAGGCCGAGGGGGTGCGCTCGTGGACGGGGCGCACGAGGACCGCGCCGGGGCCCGACGACGACGTGCCGGCGCGCTTCGCCGTGGCCTCGTGCCAGGAGTACGTGGGCCGCTGGTATCACGCCTGGCGCCTGCTGGCCGAGGACCCCGCCGAGCCCGACTTCGTGCTGTTCCTCGGAGACTACATCTACGAGACGATCGCCGACCCACGTTTTCAACCCCTCGACTCCCCGCGGTCGCTTTCGATCCCCGACGGCCTGTCCCTCGACGGCTCGGCCACGAACCTGGCGGCGCGCACCCTCGCCGACTACCGCGCCCTCTACCGCCAGTACCGCAGCGACCCGGATCTGCGCAAGATGCACCAGCGCTTTCCGTTCGTGGCCATCTGGGACGACCACGAGTTCACGAACGATTGCTGGCAGGATGTGGCGAACGAGTTCGACGGCGAGCGGGGCATCGAGCGCGACACCGAGCGGCGCATGGCCGCGTCCCGCGCCTGGGCCGAGTACGTACCCTCGTCGCTCGCGTACGACCCGACGCGCACCTTCCCCGACGACCTCCGGACCTATCGATCCTTCCGGTGGGGGCGCCACCTCGAGCTGTTCTTGACGGACAGCCGCAGCTACCGCGACGACCACGTGGTGGACGAGGGCCCGCCGAATCCCGACGTGGGCAAGTACACCATGAACACCGCGATCGGAGCGCGCATCCTGGCGATCAAGGAGGGCTTCGACCCGCTCGAGGCCCAGGTCCGCCCCTCGATGCTCGGCGCCGAGCAGAAGCAGTGGCTCGTGGGCGCGATCCAGGGTTCGACGGCCACCTGGAAGGGGCTCGTCTCGGCGCTGATGATGGCGCAGATGGCCCTGGACCTTCGGCCGTACGACAGCCTGCCGGGGATCTTGCGCCAGGACTTCTACTTCAAGCTCGACCAGTGGGATGGTTTTCGCAGCGAGCGGGCGGAGATCCTCGAGGCCGTCGGCGACGTGCCCGGATTGTTCGTGATCGCCGGCGACCTGCACGGCAACTACGTGAGCCGCCTGCACATCGACTTCGACGATCCGCAAAGTCCCGCCGTCGCCGTGGAGGTGACCGTGACCGGGATAAGCTCGATCTCCCTGCAGGAACAGCTCGACAAGTTCGCTACGGAGGACCCGGGGCTTGCGGCCACTTCGCTGTCGGAGATCACGCCGATGTTCGACCCGCAGCTCCCCGTGCGCAACCCGCACTTTCGCTACGCGAACTCCTCGGCCTACGGCTACGCGCGGTTCGAGGTGACCGCCGATCGGGTGTCGTGGACCTTCGTGGAGATCGAGGACGTCACGGCGCCCACCTACGACGGCCCCGTGGTCGAGCGCGGGTTTACGCTGCCGTTCGGGAGCACCGAGCCGGTCCCCGCGTAGCCGGGGGCCCGGGCCGAGGCGCCGATGCCTCCACCCCCGCGGTGGGGCCGCTGGGCCCGCGCGCGCCGGTGGGCTACGATGACCGCCCGTGGCGGGTCGGATCCATCCGCAGGACGGGCCGCGGGCGCGGGCGCCCGCGACGGGCGGGCGGGCGGTGCGGGCCGGGTGGGCGGCGGAGAAGAAGGTCCACGAGGCGCTGGCACGTGCGCTGCCCGACGATTGGGTCGCCTGGCACGGGTTGCGGTTTCGCGCCGGCCGGCGCGACGGCGAGGCCGACTTCGTGATCGCCGATCCGGCCATGGGGTTCCTCGTCGTCGAGGTCAAGGCGGGGCGCGTCACCCAGTCGGGCGGTCGCTGGTACTACGAGGGCGGGCGGCCGATGGACCCGGCGCCGCTCGACCAGGCGCAGCGGGCCGCCCGCGGGCTCTCGACGCTCCTCGACGAGGCGGCGGGCCGCCGCCTGGAAGTGCCGTTTTCGGTGGCCGTGTGGTTTCCCGATACGGAGGCGGACGCGCCCCCGTCGAACGCCGACCTGCGCGACGCGGTGCTGCTCGCCCGGGATCTGGCCGACCCCGTGCCGGCCCTGCGGCGCGCCTTCGCGGCGCGGATCACGCCCGGCAACGCCCCGCCCGACCCCGGCTGGATCGACACGCTCACCGAGCTGTGGGGGCGGGACTACGACCCGCGCCAGGACCCGCTGCGCTGCCTTTCCCACCTGGCGGCCCTGCGGGAGACGATGAACGATGCGCAGCTTGCCGTGTTGCGCGGCCTCGCCGAGAACCGTCGCGTGCTGGTGGAGGGGCGGGCCGGCACGGGCAAGACGAGCGTTGCGCGGCTTTATGCCGAGGAGCGCGCCTGGGCCGGCGACCGGGTGCTGTTCCTGTGCTTTACCGACCCGCTCGCCCGCTGGCTCGATCGCGCCTTCGAGGATTTGCGGCGGCAGGGCCTTTGCGTGCGGGCGTCCACGTTGCGTCGGCTGGCCCACGCCATCGTCGCAGGGCCCGGCGAGCCGCCGCCGGTCGATCACGACGGCTGGATGGACCTGGTGGCCCGGGCGGCCGGCCGTGCGCGCCCCGAAGACGCGGTCGCCGACGTGGTCTTCGTGGACGAACTGCAGTGCTTCGACGCCCCGGACATGGCCCTGCTCGGGCGCCTCGTCGAGCCGTCCCAGCGCCTGTGGGCGTTTTGGGATCCGAAGCAGGCGTTCTGGGCGCGCCCACCGCTGCCGGCGTGGTTTACGTCCGGCCTGACCCGGTTCACCCTGCCCGTGCAGCGCCGGGCCCTCGCGTCGCTCGCCGCCCTGGCCCGGGCGTACGGCGAGGAGGCGACCTCGGACGCGCCGGCGCGGCAGGCCGAACGGGCGGGCACCTTGTGCGTCCACGTGGACGAACGCCCCGTCGGCGACGCCGTGGCCGACGTCCTCGCGGAGCTCGAGGCGCGCGGGATCGATCGCCGCAACGTCGCCGTCTTGAGTCTGGTGGGCCGCGGCTCCAGCGCCCTCGTCGGGCGCCCGTCGATAGGTCCCGTACCGGCGGTGCCCGCCGACGAGGCGCCCGGCCCCGACCACGTCGTGCTCGACACGTTCCTGCGCTTCGAGGGCCTCGAGCGGCCGGTGATCGTGGTGTGCGAGGGGGCGCACCCGGCCGCACGGCGCAACTACGCGCAGCGCATGTACATGGCGCTGACCCGCGCGAGCGCCCGCGTCGAGGTGGTCGCGCCGGCGTCGCTCGCACAGCGCGATCCGATCCTCGGCCCCTTGCTGGCGGTGGACGGCGGCCTACGGTCGTCGTCCTAGGCGGCGCTCGGCTCGACGTCGATGGGGGTCGTCGGGCAGCGGTCGAGGGGATCGGGGGCCTGGGCGGGAACGACGCAGTCGCGCCCGCGCGCCTTGGCCCGGTACAGGGCCTCGTCCGCCGCCCGCAGCAGGTCCGCGCGCGTGTGCCGGGCACTCGATCCGCGCGGCACGCAGGCGGGGTCGGCGGCGCCGATGCTCAGGGTCAGCGGGGTCGGCGTAAGCGGGTTCTCGTCGCGCAGGGCGTCGCGCAGCCGGTTTGCGACCTTCACCGCCCCGTGCACGTCGGTTCCAGAGAGCAGGATGCAGATCTCGTCACCCCCCAAACGCGCGGCCACGTCGCTGGGCCGGGTCACGCGGGCGACGGCGTCGCGCACGGCGAGCAGGGCACGGTCTCCCGCCGCGTGGCCGAGGGTGTCGTTGATCGTCTTGAAGTGGTCGATGTCGCACAGCAGCAGGGCCAGGTCGTCTCCGCCGCGGTCGAGGCGGGCGACGGCCTTGTCGAACAGGGCGAAGAACGCCCGCCGGTTCCACAAGCCCGTGAGGGGATCGGTGTGGGCGTCGTCCGACAGGCGGCGCAGGTGCTCGGCCGTCGTGTAGATCCGAGCCACCAGGTCGAGGAGGCTCTCGACGAAGGCGAGGTCCTCCCGGTCGCAGGGCTCGGCCAGTCGGACCACGATCCGGCGGTGCGCCTGCGTTCGGCTCGCGACGGAGACGGCCCGCACCGCGGGATCGTTCGCGGTGGTGCCATCTCGAACGAGCTCGGCCCACGCCACCTGCGGAAGCAACCCGAGGGCCGTGACCGCGCGGTGCACCACGTGCTCGGGCCCCGGAGCGTCGAGCAGGAAGCGCACGAGCTCCGCTTGGGCTCGCCAACCGGGGCAGGCGCGGTCGCCGACGGTGAGGGCGAAGCCGCCGCAGCCTTCGGCAGGCCATGGCCGGTCGGTCCCGAATCCGGACAGGCAGTGGGGAGACGCGGGCTCGGACACCGCCCACGGTGTTAGCAAGTTCGATGCCACCACGCGATGCGGGATTTTCGGGGGCGCGCGAATCTGGTACCGTGTGCGCCGCTCGACCCAAGACGCTGGAGGTCCCCACCATGACGCACGCCCGTTCGTTCCCCCGCTCCGCTCTTTTCGCTGCGATCTTCGGCCTTTGCGCGGGCCTTGCGGTGCCGTCGTGCGCCGGCCGCGAGGGCAAGGCCTCGAAGATGGCCCGGTGGCTCGACGACCCGTCGAACGCCAAGAAACTGCCGGACGGCAAGTGGTACTGGGAGGATCTTGGCGTGACGTTCGAGGTGCCCGACACGCTCTACGTGTTCAAGGAGTGCACGGAGCTTGCGCACGCCTCGGAGGGGGACGCCGGCTGGATCCCCGTCATGGAGTGTCACACGGTCGGTGAGAGCAGCGACGCAGACGAGTTCGGCGCCGAGGAGAGCAGTGGGGCCGAGCCGATCGCGCTCAAGATCTACGCCACGAAGAAGACCCGTCCCCTCGACGAGCGTACCGTGACCTGGTTCGAGAACCAGTACAAGCAGGCCGGGTTCCGGGTGGACGAGATCTCCTATCAGCACAGCTTCCAGAACAAGCCGGGGATCTACGCCAAGCTCCACGTGATGGACACCTCGACCGACACGCCCACGCGCGAGATCCTGCAATTCATGTTCCCCAAACAGGACATCGTGTTCATCGCGCGGACGGAGTACCCCTTTGGGGACACCCGCGCCATCGAGGCCGACTGGAAGTACATCCTGTGGAACTTCGAGACGCACCCCGAACTGGGCGAGCAGGGCGCGAGCGAGTAACCGAAACGGGCCCTGCGAAACGATCGACCACGTGACGAGCGTCGTCTACGCCGACTACAACGCGACGACACCCATCGACCCCGAGGTGTTCGAGGCCATGCGGCCGTACCTTACGGTCCAGTTCGGCAACCCATCGAGCACCCACGGGTACGGCCGCGCTGCCGCCTTGGCCCTCGAACGCGCGCGGGGGGAGGTGGCGGATCTCATCGGGGCGCAGCCGGGCCGGATCGTGTTCACGAGCGGCGGGACCGAGGCGAACAACCTCGCCCTGCTGGGGCTTGGGCGGGCGTCGGGCCGTGTCGTGACGACCGCGGTGGAGCACCCGTCCGTCGCGGGCGCGGCCGCCCGACTCGCCGCGGGCGGTTGGGTGCACGACACGCTGCCGGTGGACGAGACCGGGCGCGTGGATCTCGCGCGGGCGCGGCCGATCCTCGAACGGCCGGCGGATCTCGTCAGCCTCATCTACGCGCAGAACGAGGTCGGCGTCGTGCAACCCGTCGAGGACCTCGTGGCGCTGGCGCGGGCGGCCAACCCCGAGGTGGTCGTGCACGTGGACGCGGCCCAGGCCGCCGGCAAGATCCCGGTGGACGTGGCGCGCCTCGATGCGGACCTGGTGACGGTCGTCTCCCACAAGCTGTACGGGCCGAAGGGCGTCGGCGCCCTGTACGTGCGCGGCCGTGCCGTGCGGGTGCCCCTGATGGTCGGCGGCGGGCAGGAGGGGGGCGTGCGACCGGGGACGGAGCCCGTGGCCGCGCTCGTGGGGTTCGGCGCCGCCTGCCGTCGCGCCGCGCGGTTGCTCGACGACGAGGCCCGGCGCGTTCGGTCCCTGCGGGAGCAACTGTGGCAGCGCCTCAGCGCTCGGATCCCGAACCTCGAGCGGACGGTGCCCGAGCACGTCCCCTGCCTGCCCAACACCTTGCACGTCCTCGTGCCCGGATGCGACGCGGTGGACCTGCTGGCCGCGGCCGAGACCGTCGCCGCCTCGGTCGGATCCGCCTGCCACGCACACCAGGCTTCGGCGTCGAACGTCCTCCTGGCGATGGGATTGCCGGCACACAAGGCCCGCGGCGCGCTGCGTCTTTCCTTGGGGCGGTTCACGACTCCGGCGGAGGTGGAGCGGATCGCGCGGGACCTGGGCGAGGCGTACCTGCGGGTGACGCGGCCGGACCGGTGACGTTTTCCGCCGCTTCACCCGCCGCATGCCCGCGTGCCACGCCTCGGCGGCCGGTCAGGGCCCCGGCGGCGTCTCGTCCGAGCGCAGCGTGAGCACCTCGACCCCGTCCTCGGTCACCAGGACCGTGTGTTCCGTCTGGGCCGAAAGGCCGCCGTCGATGGTCACGGCCGTCCACCCGTCGTCGAGCACGCGGCACTCCGGACTGCCCGTGTTGATCATGGGTTCGATGGTAAACGTCATGCCGGGCTTGAGCCGCCGGCCGCGGCCTTCCTGTCCCACGTGGGAGATCTGCGGCGGCATGTGGAACTCACGGCCGATGCCGTGGCCGCAGTAGGCCTCGACGACGCCGTAGCCGTGCTCGCCGTGGGCGAAGGCGTAGATGGCCGCGCCGATGTCGCCGATGCGGCCGCCGGGGCGCACGGCCCGGATCCCGCGCCACATGGACTCGCGGGTGACCTCCACCAGCTTGCGGGCCTCGTCCGAGACCTCGCCCACGAGGAACATGTCCGACGTGTCCCCGTGGTACCCGTCGAGGATCGTCGTGATGTCGAGGTTGACGATGTCGCCCTCGCGCAGCACCCGGTTCCCGGGGATCCCGTGGCAGACCTCCTCGTTGACGGAGGTGCAGATCGAGCGCGGGAAACCCTTGTAGTTGAGGGGGGCGGGGTAGGCGCCGTGGTCGAGGATGAAATCGTGGCACAGCTTGTCGAGCTGGCCGGTCGTCACCCCGGGGACCACGTGGGGGCGGATGAACTCCAGCACCTTCGCCGCGAGGCGGCACGTGGCGCGCATCTTCTCGATCTGTTCGGGGGACTTGATTTCGACGGCGGAGAGCACGGGTTGCTTGGGTTGAGGGCTCGTGCAGTGTAGGGCAGGCTTCGGTTCCCTGCAGCGCCCGTCCCTTCGGCCGGGACCTTCCGCCCGCGATGGCCACCGACCGCCCCGTCTTCGACGATCTCGCCCGCGCCCGCCTGATCCTCGTCAGCGGCAAGGGGGGCGTGGGGCGCACGACCGTGGCCGCGCTTTTGGGCCTTGCCTGCGCGCGGCGCGGGGCGCGGGTCCTGGTGGGGACGACCGGCTCGGACGACCGCCTGGCCTGGATGCTGGGTCGGCCGGCCCTTGCGGCCGAGCCCCGGGAGGCGGCGGCGAACCTGTTCATCCAGCGCTTCGAACCCCAGACCTGCATCGTCGAGTACGGCGGCATGATGGCCGGCGTCACGCTCTCGAAGCTCGTGCTCGACAACGGTGCGGTGCGCAGGTTCCTGCGCGCGCTGCCCGGCCTCGACGACTACGCGGTCCTCGGCAAGGCCTGGCACGAGGCCACGCGCAGCGGGCGCTACGACACCGTGATCCTCGACGGGCCCGCCACGGGTCACTTGCGCTACGTACTGGGGGTCCCGTCGGCCATCGTCGAGACCGTGCCCAGCGGCGTGTTGTCGGCGGAGGCGCGCCGGATCGAGGCGTCGTTGCGCGACGAGCGGGTCACACGCGCGGTGTATGTGGGGCTGCCCGAGCCCTGGCCGCTGTCGGAACTGGCCGAGCTTGCGCGCGATCTCGAAGACGGGCTGGGGATCCCCTACGGCGCGACCTTCGTCAACGGACTGTGGCCGGCCTGTCACCTGCCCGACGAGGTGCCGCCCGAGCTCGAACCGGTCTACCGAGCGGCGCGGCGGGCCTGCGCGCGCGGCCGAGCCCAGCGCAAAGCCCTCGCCGAGGCCGTGACGGTGCGCCCGCCACGGGTGGGCATCGGCTGGCACTTCGGCGGGATCGAGGGGCCCGGGGACCTCGCGGTGCTGCTCGAACGGGCGCGCGATCTCGACGTGGGCCCGCCGTAGGGCGGCGCTACGGCCCGGAGGCTTCGATCTCGCAAAGCAGCGCGCCGGCGTCCACGGCTGCGCCCACCTCGGCCGTCACCTGCACCACCGTACCGGCCACGGGCGCGCGCAGCTCGTTCTCCATCTTCATGGCCTCGATGATGACGCAGGGGGCGTCGCGTTCGACGGCCTGCCCTTTTTCGACGAGCACGCGCACGATGCGGCCGGGCATGGGGGCCTCGATGCGGCCGCTGCCCCCGCCCGCGGCGTTGGCCAGGGCCTCGAGGGCCGCCTGGTGGGGGGACACGACGCGCACGGGCACGGCCACGCCGCCCGCACCGGCGAAGGTGGGGGCGGGCGACGGTGTCACGGCGATCGCATCCACGTGCGTCGCGCCGTCACGCCGAACGAGCTGGACGTGGTCGCCCCGGCAGGTCACGTGGTAGGTCGTCCCCGCGACGACGACCGTCGCCCGCCCGGCGTCGTCGATGGCGACCTGGGCCTCGTGGGAGACGTCGCCGATCTGGACGACGAGGCGCTGCTTGCGCGTCACGGCGCGAGAGACTAATCCATGGGGCCCGTGACGTCCACGCACGACTTCCTGCCCGGTCGCCGGCTGGTCCTGTGCCTCGGGCCGGGGGGCGTGGGCAAGACGACCTGCGCCGCGGCGCTGTCCCTCGCGGCGGCGCGCGCGGGCCGGAAGGTCGCGGTGGTGACCATCGACCCGTCGCGGCGCCTGGCCGAGGCGCTCGGGCTCGACCGCGACGCGGGCCGGGACGAGCCGGTGCCGGTGGCCTCCTTCCCGTCGGGCGGCTCGTTGCACGCCTCCGTCCTCGACCCGCCGGTGGTGTTCGACCGCATCGTGCGCGAGGCCGCCGAGACCCCGGCGCAGGCCGAGCAGATCGTCGCAAACCCCATCTACCGCGCGACGGTGCGGCACCTGGGTGGGGCCCTCGAGTACGCCGCCGTCGCCAAGGTGCAGCGGCTGTCGGCGGGGGCCTTCGACCTGGTGGTCCTGGACACGCCGCCGTCCGTCAACGCGCGGGACTTCCTGCGCGCGCCCGATCGGATCTCCGAGATCGCCCGCAACCCGGCGTCGCGAGTGCTCGGGGCGTCGGGGCGTGTGGGCGGCCGGATCTTCGGCGGCTTCGGCGCGGGTGCGCTCGCGCGGGTCCTCGGGTCGATGGGCGGCGGCGTGTTCTTGCAGCAACTCGGGGCGTTCTTGCGCAACTTCTCGTCGGTCATCGCGGCGTTCGAGCGGCGCGCCGGCGCCTTCGAGCGCATCCTGCGTTCCCCCCGCACCGCATCGGTCGTGATCACCACCCCGCTTGCATTCGCGATCAAGGAGGCGCTGGCGTTCGTCGGGGAGCTCGACACCCTGCGGATCGGCGTCGATGCCCTCGTGCTCAATCGCGTGGAACCCGCCGTGCCGGCGCTGCCGTCGGCCCGCCAGGGCCCTGCGCGGGACGGGGGCGACGCCTCGCTTCCGGACGAGGTGCTCGATCTGTGGCAGGCGCTCGGGCGGGAGGCCGCCCTGGCCGACCGGGCCGTCCGCACCATCGAGGCGGTCTACCCCCGCCTTCGGGTGGTGACCGTCGAGCGCGCCCAGGCCCCGCCGTCGGCTCGCGACGCGCTGGAGGCCCTCGGGGCGCATCTGGGCGCGCGGCTGGCATAGGCACCGCCGTGTGCCCCGGCCGGCACGAGGCGACCGCCGTCGCACGGTTGGAAAGGGGCTCGACTATTCGGTCGCGGGCGCTGCCGTCGGTACGGCCGGCGCGCCGTCGGACGCGGGCTCGTCGAGGGTCTTGGCACAGCGGAACCCGAAGTGGTGGAAGGGCTCGTTGTTCGGTACGTGGGCGCGGCGGTAGATGGCGGTGTTGTACGGGTCGGCGGGCCAGTACCAGGAACCCCCGCGGACCACCTTGCGCCGCACCCCCTTGCAGGGGACCGCGCCGTCGCACGGGCCCTTCGGGCCCACCCCGCGGCAGGCATCGCCGCAGTCCGCGTAGCTCGGTGTGTACCAGTCGAGGACCCACTCCCAGGCGTTTCCGACCATGTCGTAGAGCCCGTAGACGCCGGGCGGGCGCGATCCCACGGGCCACGGCCGGCCCTTCTCCGGCTTGGTGCGCGGCTTCTTGCGACCGCACCCGCGGCCTCGGTGGTCCTTCAAGATCGCGCGCTCGCAGGTGGCCGGCGCATCGCCCCACGGGTAGAGGGCGCCCTGCTCGCCGCGGGCGGCCTTCTCCCACTGGGCCTCGGTGGGCAGGTCCTTGCCGTGGGCGCGGCAGTAGGCGCGGGCGTCGAACCACGACACACCGGTGATCGGCATCGACGGCTCGTCGAATCCGATGTAGCGCGGCCCCGCCTTCGGGCACCGCCGCTGGGCCACGCAGGCGCGGTAGTCGGCCACCGTGACCTCGTACTTGTCGATCCAAAAGGTCTGGAGGTAGACGGTCTCCTTCGGCCGGGTGTCGGGCGGGCCGTCGTCGCTGCCGCGCACGAACGGACCGCCGGGCACGCAGGCCATGTCCTCGGGCACGTCGCCGCAGGGGAGGATCGGTCGTCCGTCGGGCAGGGTCGGCGCTGGGGCGGGCGCGCCGGGCGGGGCCGCCCCAGCCGGCGCCTCGGTCGCTTCGGGACCCGCGGTGTCGAACGCGGCCGCTGCGGCGGGCGCCGCTCGACCCGTGGGTGCAGCGGCCTCCTCCAGTGGATTCGAGGCCGGCGAACGGTCCCCGGAGGGAGGCGGGGCGGGTGCCGGGTCGGTCCGGCAGGCGGCGGCCAGCAGGAGCAGGGCGATCGGTCGGTCGAGCGTCATGGGCGTGGCGGCGGTCGTACCACGGCGGCCGCCAGCAGGGCGCCCAGGCCGACGGCGCCGGCCCCCGCGACCATGGGCACACCGGGTCCGAGCGCCTCGAACAGGGGCCCGGCCGCCACGGGGCCGAGCATCCGGGCGAGCGCCGCGGCGGATTGACCGAGGCCCAGGTTGTACCCCTGGTCCAGGGTGCTGCTGTTGCGCGAGACGAGGGCGCTCAGGCTCGGCAGCGAAAGGCCGTTGCCGGCCGCCATGGCGAGCGCGGCGGCGGCGAGCAGCGCGGGTCGGTCGGTGGCGCCGGCCAGGTAGAGCGCGCCCGCGAGCACGCCGAAACCCGCGATCAGGACGGGGCGTTCCCCGAACCTTCGCACCGCCCGGCCGACCGCGACCCCTTGCACGACGACCACGACGACCCCGATGCCGGTGAACAAAAGGCCGGTCTCGCGGGCCGTCCAGCCGAAGCGCGCCTCGACCGACAGGGCCAGGGTGGATTCCATGGCCGAAAACGCCAGATAGTACAGGAACGAAAGCAGCACGAGCCAGCCCACCTGTGTGCCTGCGATGCGCCGCAGCTCGGCGGGGCGGAACGGGAACAGCGGTCCTTGTGGGCGGTCCGCCTCGGGCCGACTTTCCGGCAGCCACACGAAGGCCATGAGGAAGTTTACCGCGGACAGGCCGGCGGCCACCACGAAGGGAAGCTGCGGCCAGTCGGGCGTGGACAACAGGCCGCCGAGGGCGGGCCCCACCACGAAGCCCGACCCGATCGCCGCGCCCATGATCCCCATGTACTTGGCCCGTTGCTCCGGCGGGACACGGTCGGCCACGTAGGCGTTGGCGGTGGAGACGTTGGCCTTGCCCATGCCGCTGACGATGCGGGCGGCGAACACCATCCACAGGGCGTCGGCGGCGGCCAGCAGGACCATCGCCGCCACCGCCACGCCGATGGAGCCGAGCATGACCGGGCGGCGACCCACCCGGTCGCTCAGGCGCCCGAGGACGGGCGACATCACGAACTGGGCGGCCGAGAACACCGTGGCGAGCAGGGCGACGGTGGCGGGGGAGGCGCCGAAGGACTCGGCGTAGTACGGCAGGACCGGCAAGATGACGCCGAAGCCCGCAAGATCCAAGAAGAGCGTGAGCCAGACCGTCACCAGGACGCGGCGCTCGACGGGAGGATCTTCGGACAAGACGAGGGGGAGTCTACGGTGCCGAAGGGGCGTTGAAAACGGCTCGGGGCCGTTGGCCGGCCGGTTGCGGCCGCGGCGTGCAACCGCGCCGCGGGTCTCTTGTCTGCGCCGATCGCGTGCCTGGGCGGCCGGCGGCGGTGCGGTTGCCGGTCGCCGGCCCGGGTTCTATGGTGGTTCCCATGCGGCCTCGTATCAGCGCGGTTCCGTGGGTGCTCGCGGGCGCCATGGTCATGATGTTCCCCGTTCGAGGCTCTGCCGCCGATCCAGTGGCCGCGCGGGCGCGCAGCGAGGTGATGCGCCGGGCGGCGTCGCTCGGGATCCGATCTCCGGTCGTGCTCGAGGCCGGTTCGGTGTATCGCACCCGAAACCTAGCGGTGACCAGCGTGTTCGCCGAGCTGGACGGTGTCCCCTTCGATGGCCCCGTCGCGACGGTCCTGACCGATGCGGCCGGGAACGTTCGGCGCGTCGTTGCCCACCATGGGACCGGTTCGGCCCCCGCCGGCCTGCGGGCGCGGCCGGTGCTCTCCCCCGGACGGGCCCTCGCAGTGCTCGAAGCGAGCGGCCGTCCGGCGAGCCGAGGCGCCCGGGCGGCCGAACTGGTGTGGATGGTGGACGGCGGCGTGCGCCGACTGGCCTATCGCATCGACCCGCCGGCCGACCCGGGGACGCTCGCCAACTTCGTCTACGGCGTCGATGCGGTCACGGGCGAGGTGTTCGTGCGCGGGCGCAAGGACTTCGCGGCCCAGGTGCGGGCCTTCGAGGAGAACCCGGTGGTGACGCCCAACGCGGCGACGTTCACCTTGTTCGACGTCGATCCGAACGCGCAGGCGCTCGAAGGCCCGTACTTTACGGCCTACAACTGTCTGCCGCCGCAGAGCCCGGGCGAGTGCGTCTTGACGCCGACGGCCATGCCCGACGCCAACGGCGACTTCTTATACCCGGCGCCGAACGTGGACGATCCGAACGAGAACCTCGCCCCCACGGATACCTTCGCCGAGGTGTCGATGTACTACCACGCTGACAAGTTCCACCAGCACATGACCTCGTTGGGGTTTTCGGGGTTTTTGTGCAACCAAAACGGTCAGGCGGTCAGCCTCGTGGCGAACTACGCCACCTACGGCGCCGGCGGGGTGCACGAGCCGTTCGAAAACGCCTTCTGGAGCGGCGATTGTGCCATGACGATGGTGTTCGGCCAGACGTCGGGCGCGGACCTCGCCTACGACGGCGACGTGGTCTACCACGAGTTCGGGCACGGGGTCGTCGAGGCCGAGACACCGGATCTTACCCTGTACGCGCCGCGGCCACGCAAGGATGCACGGGTCGGGGACGCGATGGCGCTCAACGAGACCTTTGCCGACTTTCTCTCCTCGTCGTTTACGAACGACCCGCTGGTCGGGGAGTACGCTGGAGAGTACTGGCTGGGGATCGACGCCGTCCGAAACAACGACAACGAATTTCGCTGTCCGCGCGACATCACGGGGCAGCCGCACAACGACTCCGAGCCGTTCGCCGGTGCGCTGTGGCGTACCTACGTCGAGGTGGGGCCGGGCCTCATCGAGGCCGTCTTGGTGACGCTGCGGATGCTGCCGAACGACGCCACGTTCGAGCAGACCGCCGTGATCCTGACGGATGTGCTCACCATGCTCGAAG
>JALSIN010000295.1 GCA_026989935.1 Polyangiaceae bacterium
TACAACGGCCCGCAGACGGCGCCGTCGCTGCAGGTGATCCGGGACGTGCAGGACCGCTGGGTGCCGGCCCGGCGGATCTGGAACCAGCACACCTACCACGTCACGAACGTGTACGAGGACGGCACGATCCCCCAGGTCGAACCGAAGCACTGGACCCTTCTCAACACCTTCCGTACCCAGGCCCAGGTGGAGGGCGGAGGCGTGTGTAAGCCCGAACCCGAAGGGTAGCCCGCCCCGCGGGGCGAAGGGCTTGCGCACAGAGTGGAGGACGCCCGTGCGCTGCGGGAAGGCGGTTTTTTGTATCGACTTGCAGGACTCGACCATTGTTGCCACACTGCTGCAATGCCCACGGTCCGGTGGTTTCTCCTCGCCTGCGCGCCGCTCGGTTGCAGTGGTACGCTTCCATTCAACTCGATGACCGATACCGAGACGGGTACGACTGGGGGTTCTGGAACGTCGGGCGCCTCGTCGTCGTCCCAGGGGGGGGCGAGCGTCGGGTCGTCCGGAGCTTCGGTCGGTTCGATGGGCCAGACGGGTGGCACCGCGACGGGTGCGAGCGGGACGAATGGAACCGTCGGCGACATGGGGGTGGGGAGCACCACGGGCGGAACGGAAGGATGCACGAGTGGCCCTTACACGGTGCAGTTCGGTGAGCCGCAGATGCTGCAAGCGGGGGCGAACGCCCAGGGCGTCGCTGTGGCGGATGTAGACATGGATGGGGCCATCGACGTGGTCGCGACATCGAGGGACGACCAGGAGACCTGGACGTACATGGGGGACGGTGCAGGGCAACTCGGCAATCCCATCAAATTTTCCCTCACGGGCGTACAGCCCTTTCCAACCGAGCTCGAGCTCGGGGTGATCGCCGGGGACGGCGTCATCGACATCGCATACTTGGCGGAGGGCCTTTCGCCGCGGGCGGTGCAGCGAAGGCGGGGGATCGCCAACGACGGAACGTGGGGTGTTCCCGTGAGCTACGATGACAACCCCACGGCCTTTCGCATGGCGGACATCAACGGGGACGGTCGCCTGGACCTCGTGTTGACGGCCCAGAGCACGTTGTTTGCTCGACTGGGGGATGCCAACGAGGACTTCGGCGCAAAGGGACCCATACTGGACCTGGGCGTGGCCGTGCAAGATCTCGCCCTGGAAGATTTCGACGGCGACGGCGATCTGGACGCGGTCCTCGGGGCGTTTGGTCAGGTGAGGGTGGCCCTCGGTGATGGCCAGGGAGGCTTTGCCGGAGGGGCAATCCTGAGCCTCAACGGCCTCGTGATGGGCATCGGCACGGGGGACCTGACAGGGGACGGTGACACCGACATCGTCGCCGTGACCGCGGGAGGCAACTCGGACGGGGCATCCCTGTTTCCCGGCAACGGCGATGGGACCTTCGATGTGCTCGTTCCGGTGACGGTTCAAGACGGCCCCAATGGCATCGTGGTCAGGGATTTCGATCGGGATGGCATCGATGACTTTGCAGTCAGCCACACGAACGGAACCTTCGTGGTCCGCTTGTCGGAGGGGGGCGGTAGTTTCGGCAATTCTCTGGTGAAGACCTGTGGTAACAACCTCCGTTCCATCGTCGCGGCCGATCTCAACGGCGACTGCGTTCCGGAGGTCCTCGCCACGTCTCCGACGGATGCAAAGATCTGTATCCTTTGGTCCGAGTGAGTCGCCCCGCCACCTCGGTTGAAGACCGCGATTGAACATGTACCTGTGACGGGCAAGGGGGCCTCAACGACGATGCGGGGCTCGAATGCACGGCGTGGTCGGCCAACCCGAACGTGGATTGCCAGGCGACGCTGGTGGGCGCCGGGGTCGAGGTGTTGGAGATGCACGCGATGCGGACGAAGACGCTCGAACAGGCGTACTTGGAGGTGCACGGCCCATGATCCGCTCCGGCCCGCTTCGGCAGATCCGATCGCTGGCGTGGTTCGATCTGTGTCGATGGCGGCGTGCGCTCGCGTTGACGCTGCTGCCGATGATGGCCCTCTTCGGTCTCATCGAAATGAGCCCCCACGGAGGACCGGAGGCCGCGGGCAAGGCGATGTTCGGGCTCGGCACGCTCCTGTCCGCCGTCGGGGTGGTGTATCTGGCACACCGGGACGTCGCGGCGAGAGCCGCCGGGGTCGTCCTCGTGCGCGGGGT
>JALSIN010000296.1 GCA_026989935.1 Polyangiaceae bacterium
CCATGAAGAAGGGGCCGCCCGGGACGAAGACCATGCCGTCCTCGACGAGGATGCAGGTGCGAGAGAAGGGGTCGCAGGCGCCCTGGTCGCAGGCGCCGCCGGTGGCGCAGGGGCACCCGATCGTGCCGCAGGGACAGGGCCCGGCGCCGGGGTCGCAGTCGGGGACCGGTCCGAGGTCGGGGGCGCCCCGCGTGCCCCCCGAGGCGGTGCCCGAAGCGCCCGCGGACGCGGACCCCGCCGAGCCCGCGGAGGCCCCGAGGACGCGCGCCGTGCCCCCGTCGCAGCAGCCCGCGGCGGCGAGAAACGCCGCAAGCCACACGCCCCGGCCGCGCCGCATGGCTCGAACCCCCACCGGCATGCCCCCCAATGTACCCGCTTCGGCCGGACCGCGGCAAAGGGGGCGGGCGCGCCAGCCCGGCCACCTCCGTCGCGAACGCGAAGCACCGCCCGGACGCCGTTTCGGCGTGGCCGCCGGTGGCGGTCGGCGACGGTGCCGGTCGAACCCGTACCCCGCGGGCCGCGAGGACCGTGTGGCACCCGACCGTGCACGGTTGGAGCCGACGAACCCGATGCGTTCGGTCCAGTCTCCTGCGGCCGCGCGCACGGTCCGGCGGCACGGGGATGCCGGCGATGCGCGGTGAGGGGGCGACCCGACCGGTGGATCACGGCCGGATTTGCCGGACCGTCGGGGGCCGGGGCGTTCGCGGCGGGGGGTTGACATCCAGCATGCCAGCATGCCAGCATGCCAGCATGCCAGCATGCCAGCAGTCAGTGTATCCATCGTTTCCCTGTGTCTCGGATCGGCGCTGAACACCTCGCCGATCGCCCCCCCGCCGACCTTCCCGGAGCAGGCGACGCGGGTGGCCGAGACCTTCATCGACGGCACCGAGGTGATGCACGAGTCGAGCCTCACCCTGCACGGCCTCGGTGAGGTTTCGACGGTCTTGCAGATGGACCTGGGGGGGGCATGGCGGTACGAGGTGTACCTGGGCGACCGGCTCGTGCGAGGCATGGAAGCGGATTTTCGTGATGGTGCGATTGCGTACGACGAGTACGTGGACCTCGATGGCTTGTCGTCGTTCCAGATCCTGCGTATCGTCGGAGCATCCGTGCACGAGGTGGTCCATGCCTTCGACGAGATCACGTTCGGTGGTACGGCCGCCCAGGCGACCGATTGGTGCAAGGTCGGTTGTGGCGCTGCGGCGGGGGCGGCCGGGAGCCTCGCGGGAGGGCTCGTCTTTGCGGGGTGCACGGCGGTGTTCAAGGTACCGGGGATCTGCAAGACGGTTGCGGGAGCGATTGCGGGCGCGGTCGTCGTGGGGGTCAAGGAAGCCTGTGAACAGGTCTTTTGTGGGGACGGATGACACCTCGAAGGTTGCCCGAGCCGTGCCGTGAGCCGACGGAATCCATTTCCGTGCGCAAGCGGGTGGTGTTGGAGCGGCTCGCCCTGAAAAAATCCAGGTTCGTCGCAAGCGCCGCCGTCGGTGCGGTGTTCGGCGCCTCGTTCGGTGCCCTGGACCTTCCATGGTGGGCCTATGTGATCGCGTTTGCCGTCGTGCCGGAGATCACCGACTGGGTCCTGTACGGATCGTTCGTGCTGCTGCGTCGTCTCGTGCGCAAGCGGTGACCGGCCGGCGCGAGGCGCCGGTGCGGGTCACGAACCTTTCGGATCCTCGGGGGGCGGGTCGTCGGGGTCGAGGGGGCGGCGGGTCAGCTCGTCGTAGAGGTTCGAGCGGTCCACGCCCTCGTCGAGCAGGGCGCGCGCGCGGGCCAGCTCTTCTTCGATGACCAGGATGAAGGCCGGCGGCGGCTGGGCCCCGAGGATCGGGCGGCCGTTGACGAAGTAGGCCGGGGTGCCCGACAGGCCCAGTTCGATCCCGAGGCGCACGTCCTCGAGGATCCGGCGGTCGAAGGACTCGTCGAACAGCGCCTTGCGGAAGGCGGCACGCGAAAAACCGAGACTCTTGCCGATGTCGAGCAGCACCTGCACGGACAGGTCGCCGTGGCGGGCGTAGACGGCGTCGTAATAGGGCCAGAACTTGCCGGCCCGCTGGGCGTGCACGGCCCCGCGCGCGGCGAGGATCGCGTGGCGGTGGAAGGGCAGGGGGAAGTGCTTGTAGGCGATCCGGAGCTTCGGGCCGTAC
>JALSIN010000297.1 GCA_026989935.1 Polyangiaceae bacterium
GGTGACCCCCGACGAACTCGACTACCTGGTGCGCGTGGGCAAGCAGGAGGGATCGATCCCCGAGGATCAGGCCGCCCTCCTGCAGGGGATCTTTCGCTTCGATGACAAGGTCGTGCGCGACATCATGGTCCCGGAGGATCAGGTCACGTATGTGGAACTGGACTGGCCGCTCGCGCGCATCATCGAGGTCGCCCGTCGAAGCGGGCATTCGCGCCTGCCGGTCTGCGTCGGCGGCCTCGACCACGTGCGCGGCATCCTGCACATCAAGAGCCTGGTGGGGATCGATCCGGACGAGCCGACGGACCTCGTTCGTCTGTTGCGGGCGCCGTTGTTCGTCAGCGAGAGCCTGTTCATTGATGACCTCTTGCGGCAATTCAAGGAACGCCGGATGCACCTGGCCATCGTGGTGGACGATGGCGGGCACACCGTCGGCGTCGTCACCCTCGAAGACGTGCTCGAGCAGATCGTGGGCCAGATCTTCGACGAGAGCGACCGCGCCTCCGGAGCCATCGTGCTGCCCGAGGCCGGGGTCCACTTCGTGTCGGGCCAGGCGTCGCTGTCCAAGATCGAGGAGATGTTCGACACGACGTTCGACGAGTACGACGGGGTGGACTCGGTCGGGGACCTGCTGACCCAACTCGCCGGACAGATCCCCGCGCCCGGATCCGTCGTCGTGGCCGAGAACCTTCGCTTCAAGGTGCTGGCCGCCGACGACCGGCACGTCATCCGCGTCCGCGTCGAGCGCATCGACAGCGACGACGCCGCGTAACGTCTCGTCCCCGCCTACGGCAAGATCGCCGTGGGGTGTGCCCACGCCGGGGAGGGTACGGCGCACCCGGCGGCGGGGGCGCAGGCGGCGAGCTGGGCCCGCGCCGCGTCGGCCGCGGCCTCGAAGATCACGACGTCCGTCGGAGAGGGCAGGTCGAGCGTGGGGGGCCGTGGCAGGGTCGCGTCGGGGCGCGCAGCGGCCGTGGCACGGACGGGCCGCTTGCTCGCGGCCCCGGGCGCGGAAGCCAACATCCAGGCCGCGAAGAAGCCGAGCGCCACCGCCAGCGCAAAGCGCGCAAGGGTCGGGGCGAGCCGCCCGAGCCACGGCGAGGCCCCGCGCAGGTCGTCCGCCCGCCGCGGGCCTCGCCGACGCTCAGGGCCGCCGTACCCGCCCCTTTGCTTGCGGCGCTCCCCCCTCCGAGGAGGCAGGCGCGGGGGCCGGTGGGATCGAGGCACGCCGCCAACCTGCCACGTCCCGTCCCGAAGCCCCAAGAACACGCCCGGCAGACCCTCGGCCGGGGGTTCGACCCGGTCGGGCGTGGCCGAACCTCCGTCTCGTCGAAAACTTGACCTGCACGGACGTTTTCGATACGAGTGTTCAGTAGGTGGGCACGGACCCGCCGCTGTTTCTCCCGCCACCTGCGCGTGTCCCCGACCGAAGGAGCGAGATCTCCCGTGCGACCCCCGCTGACCGACCGCCAACGACAAGCCCTCGACTTCATCTCCCAGTGCCTGCGCGAGCGTGGGTATCCGCCGACGCTCCGCGAGATCGGCCGCCACATGGGGATCCGTTCCACGAACGGCGTCAACGATCATCTCAAAGCGCTCGAACGCAAGGGGTATCTGGTCCGTGAGGGGCTCAAGAGCCGGGCGCTGCGCCCGGTGGACGCGCCCGGCGGCCCCGCGGCGAACACCCCTGGCGGCGACCAGGAGGTGGAGATCGCCATCTTGGGCCGGGTGGCGGCAGGTGCGCCGATCCTGGCCGAGGAGAACGTCACGGACCGCGTGCGGATCGATCGCATGCTCCTGGGCGCCCACGACGGACGCGAGGTCTTCGGCCTCGTGGTGGAGGGCGACTCCATGATCGAGGACGGAATCCTCGATGGGGACTACATCTTCGTCCGCAAGCAGGCCACCGCGTCCCCGGGCGACATCATCGTGGCCCTCATCGAGGGCGAGGCCACCTGCAAGCGCTTCTACCCGGAGGGCGACCGGATCCGGTTGCAGCCGGCCAACCACGCCATGGAGCCCATCTACGTGCGCCGGGAGGACTTTCGCGACGTGGGGATCCTCGGCAAGGTGGTCGGGGTCTATCGCAGAGTCCGCTGAACGCGCTGAGGTCGCATCGGGCCGGCTGCAAC
>JALSIN010000298.1 GCA_026989935.1 Polyangiaceae bacterium
TTTCGGCTACGCCGACGCCCTGTACGCCGTGGCCTACGGCTACGGGGCCACGTTCCTGTTCTTCACCTACGCGCGCCGGTTCGGCCTTGCGCCCAAGCTGACCGGCCTCGCCCTCGTGGTCGCCGCCGCCGCCGCCGGCCCGCGCGACCTCGCCCTCGTCCCGCCGGACCCGGATTGGACGGAGCTTACGCGGCGCGAGACCGCCATGGGCCTGGTCCTCGTCCGCGAGCGACGCCGCCCGGCCGGGGCCGAAGGCCCGCCCCTGCGCCGCCTCCAGGTGGGCAAGCGCTACCGCATGGGCGGCGCCCTGGCCTTCGGCGAGCGCCGCATGGGGCACCTGCCCCTGCTGCTCCACCCCGCCCCCTCGCGCGCCCTGTACCTCGGGGTGGGCACCGGGGCCACGATGAGCGCGGTCACGCACTTTGCATCCCTCGAGAGCGTGGGCGTCGAACTCGTGCCCGCCGTCCTGGAGATGCTGCCCTACTTCGACGACACGAACGGCGGCCTGGCCCACGCGCCGCAGGTGACCCTGCACGCCGCCGACGCCCGCCGCTTCGTGGCCGCCGACCCCACCCGCTACGACGTCATCGTCGCCGACCTGTTCCACCCCGAGCGCGACGGGGCCGGCTCGCTGTACACCCGCGAGCACTTCGAACACGTGCGCGACCGGCTCGCCCCCGGCGGCGTGTTCGCGCAGTGGCTGCCCCTGCACCAGTTCGCCTGGGAAGACCTTCGGATCGTCGCCCGCACCTTCCTGGATGTATTCGGGGCGGGATCGGCCTACCTTGGGATCTACAACGTCGAGACCCCCGCGCTGGCCCTCGTGGCCGGTGGGGTGGACCTGGCCCCGGAGCGGATCGCCGCCCGGCTCGCGGCGGACCCGGTCTACCGCGCGCTGCTGCTCGACGACGTGCGCGACGTGCTCGCCGCGCGGATCCTCGGGCCGGACGAGCTCATCGCCCTGGCCGACGGCGCCCCGCCGAACACGGACCGATGGCCCCGGATCACCCTGTGGGCGCCCCGCCGCCCGCGGACGACGCCACGCGGCCCGGACAACGTCCGACGCCTGCTCGCGCTGCAACGGCCGCCGGACGCGGACGAGATCGCGAGCCCCGAGGCCGAGGACTGGGCCCGCGAGGGCGCCGACTTCGCGCGGGCGCTGCGCCTCTACCTGCTCGGGGAGTTGGCGCGCGCCGACGCCGGCGAGGGCCCGATCCCCGCCGCGGCCGTGGACGCCTACCTGTCGGCCTACGAGATCGCGCCGGAGTTTCGTCCCGCGCGAGGCATGTTGTTGCAGGCGGCCCTGCGCGACGGCGCGACCGCCGAACGCGTCTTGCCCCTGATGCTTGAGCGCACGCCCGACGACCGCGCCGTCGCCCGCCTGTACGCCGAGGTGCTCGCCCGGCGGGGCGATACCGGCGCCCTGCGGGACCTCGTCCGCCGGTTCGAAGCGGGCCCGCCGCCGTGACGCCCGGGCGACCGCACCCGTGGTCTTCACGTCGGCGCGGGACGCGGTTGCAACCCAGGCGGCGGACCGTTCGGGGCCGACCCAGCGGTGAAGGCGACGGTGCCGCGCCCGCTCACCGTCCCTCGACGCGCTCGACGTAGGCGCGGCGCAGGGCCTCGAAGTCGCGGTCGGCCCGCGCCGCACCGCCCGGCTCGTACGCCACGACGGGGAGGTTGTCGTCGCGGGCCATGGCGGCGAGGACGCGCGCCTCGACGTCCGGCTCGCGCGAGAACTCGAAGGGGTTGCGGTAGCCGGGACCGCGCAGCCGCCCGTAGATCGGCCCGTCGCGCTCGATCTCCTCGGCGATCTCACCTCCGCGGGCGAGCATCCGCCGGACGAAGGCGGGGTCGTAGGGGTCCACGCCCGCCCGCCGCGTCCGGTCCCGGCGGACGTACCGCGCCCAGTCGAAGCCGTACAGGAAGTCGTGCACGTACCGGAAACGGATCACGCCGTTTCGGCCGAACAGAGCGTGGATGGCCACGATATCTTTCGTATAGGCCGAAAGGGCATCCGGGCCACCGTCGGTGAGGACCCGGCGCATCCAGGCCACGAGGCGGTCGAGGTCGCAAAAGAGGTTCTCCGGAAAGTGTTCGGCCACCGCTTCGGCCACGCCGGCGGCGCTGCGGGCGAGCGCCTCGGCCTGGGCCGCGTCCCGTGCGAGCCCGTGCACGAGCCGGTCGAGGGGCGTGGCCCGCGAACGACCCGGGGCGAGGGACCGGCGCGGGCGGCGGCGCTCGAGGGCGGCAAGACGCGCAAGGGCGGGGGTGAGCACGTCCGGCGGCACGGGCGGTGCCTACCACGAGTCGCCGGGTCATGGCGCCCGGGCCCTTCGGTCGCCCGCCGGCCGCGACGTTCGGGGCTCGTCCCCCGAACCGGACGACGGAGCGCGGGCGGTCCCGATCGGTCCGCGTGTCGAAGCCCGCCACCCGGACGGGGCTCGCCCGACCGAACCCGGCGCGCGGGTGCGGGCCGTCCCCGCGTCCCTACGCGAACCAGCACGCAAGGGCGTACACGATCCCGCTGGCCCAGATCGCGCGGTGCAGGTGGGCCTTGTAGGCCCGCAGCGCCGGCCATGCCTCGCGCGTGGCGGCGGCGCTGTCGGCCAGCATGCGGCGGCCGAACACGAGGCTCGCAACGGCCGCGGCGCCGGCCCCCACCGGGCCCACGAGATCGCCCGCGAGGAGCGGGACGACCCCGTAGGCCACGGTGCCCAGGGCCCAGGCGACCTCGGTCGTGCGGCGCGCGGCGGCGTTGCCGAACACCGTCGCCACCGTGGTCTTGCCGCCCCGGCGGTCGCTGCGCTCGTCGGCGAGACCACTGGCGACCGCGCTGGCGAGCGACAGCAGTGTGTAGGGGGCGAACACCACCAGATGCCGCGCCGCGAGATCCGGGGCCTGCAGCAGGGCGTGGAAGACCGGCAACGAAAGACCCACCCCGAGGGCCTCGAGCAGCTCCCCCCCGCCCCGCCCGTTGAGGCGCACGGGCGGCAGGCTGTACGCCGCGAACAGTCCGATCCCGAGCAGCCCGAGCAAAAGGGGCGCCGGCCGGCCGGCCAGCCCCGAAAGCCACACGCAGGTGCCCGCGGCGGCCAGCATGGCCCCCGTCCCCAGCCGAAACACCGTGACGCGATGCAAGATCCCGTCGGGGATCGTCTTCGGCGCGCCGGCTTCCGGGAACATGCGGCGCTTGAGGCGGTCCACGTCCTCGTCGGCCCAGTCGTTCAGGAGCACGATCCCGGCCAGGAGGAACGCCGTGTACGCCCACGCGAAGATCGCCGCGACCGGGTCGAGCCCGCCGGCCGCGCGGGCACCCACCGCCGTCCCGAGGAGGGCCGGCACGGCGATCTTGGGCCAGCTGGCCGGCTTGAGCGCAAACCACAGGGTGACGCGAAGGGACCAGGACCGAGGCACCGCGCACGAGCCTACGGGGGAAACGGGTGCGGACAAGGCCATGAACCGTCGTCGTGGCGCGGCGCCCCCGGCTCGCGCACCTGGAGGTACCGGCATGAGACACACGGCACGAGCGCGTTTCCGCCCAGAAAAAAATTCGACCCCCCGGCCGGAAATTGTCCGCCTCGGAGTGTCAAACCTCGTGAAAGCGGGCCGATGCCTGGTGCTCGCTGGAACCAAGGTCGGGATCCGGTCCGATGAGCGCGCGTGTGCGCACTGCGAGGGGGTGACCCGGGGGACCTCGCCTCATCGGGCCGGGGCGTTTTTGCCCGGCCGCCGCGCCGAGGGAAAAAGGTCGGGGGCTTGGCTGGCCGGTAGGATGCGGAAGGGGGGATGGGGCCCGGCCAGCCAAGCCTCACGCGACGAGTCTTGTATAACGCCCGGCTTCGCGGCGCGCCAGGGATTTTTGTTTCCCCCTGCGAAACGGCGAGAAGAAGCGAACGGTGTTCGAGACGTTGTTTTTGTTCGTTTTCGCCGAGCCTGCTTGCGCTAGTTGCGTTTCCTCACATGAATGGAGTCCCCGGGACGGGCCCCGCGCGCTTTTCGCCCCCCGGCGTGCGACCCTGCGGCGCCCACGGTGCCGGATCGCCCCCCCGACGTACGGCTCGCGCCCGCTGCAGCCGCCCGGCGCGCCGCCTTCTGGCTCGCGTGCGCCGCCCCTGCCACGGCGGCCGCCGGCCCGTCGGCCGACGACCTGCACGACACCGTGCGCGCCTACCGGGTCGTGCGCGCGCGGGGGCCGGTCCGCATCGACGGCCGGGATGACGACGAGGTCTGGCGCCGCGCCCCCTTCGACGACCGTTTCACGGAGCGGCAGCCCGAGCTGGGTGCGCGTCCCCCCTACCGCACCGCCTTCAAGGCCGCCTATGACGACCGGGCCCTGTACGTGTTCGTGCGCGTCGAGATCCCCCCGGAGACGATCCGGGTCCGGACCCTGCGCCGTGACAGCTTCGGGATCTTCGCCGACGACGACGTCGTCTTGAAGATCGACCCGATGCACGATCGCCGCACCGCCTACGTGTTCGGCACGAACGCCGCGGGCGCCCAGATCGACTCCCTGACCCTCGAAGACGGCCGGGTCTTCCTCAGCCAGTGGGACGGCGTGTGGGAGGCCAGGGCGCGCCGAACCGCCACGGGCTACGACGTGGAGTTCAAGATCCCCTTTGCGACGCTCGGCGTACGTGGCACCCAGGGCACGACGATGGGCTTCGACATCTCGCGGGACCACGCCGACCGCAACGCCACGTACGACTGGCGCCTCATCGTGCCGCCGGCGAGCCCCGCCTCCGCGAGCAACTTCGGCGTCCTGGAGGGGTTTTCGGGCATCGCAGGCGGTCGCGCGGTGGAGTTCGTGCCATATGTCCTCGGTCGCACGGACTTCTCGCGCTCGTTTTCCATCGACCCCAGGGCGCGCCCCAACCTGGCGGCCGGCGGCAACCTGCGCGTGCAGTTCGCAACGGCCTCTTTCGTCGAGGCGAGCGTCCTGACCGACTTCGCCCAGGTGGAGGTGGACAACGTCCAGGTGGCGAGCGACCGCTTCCCCCTGTTCTTCCCCGAACGCCGGCCGTTCTTCATCAACGGCCTCGACACGTTCAACTTCGGGGTGCCGCGCGAGGCGCAGCTTTTCTTCTCCCGGCGCATCGGTCTGGTGGATCGCAAGCCCGTGGCGATCGCCGGGGGCCTCAAGGCCTACGGCCGCGAGGGCCCCCTGTCCTTCGGGATCCTGCACGTGCAGACCCTCGGGTCGAAGGCCGACGACACGCGGGGGCTGCCCGAGGCCGATCCGGAGAGCACGACCGTCGGGCGCGTGCGGGTCCAGGCCACGAAGACGGTCAACGTGGGCGTGATGGCCCTGGGCAACCACGTGTTCGGCGACGGCCGCCCCGACTCGGCGGCCGGAGGCTTCGACGCGCAGTACATCTCGCACGACGGGCGCGTGCAGGGATACGGCTTCGTGGCCGGTAGCTGGGTGAAGACCCCCGCCGAACCCGGGACCGCCGGCGAGGACGGGCGCCCCGTCACCGGCGCGACCCCCGCCCGGTCCAGCCTCGGCACGAGCGCCTACGGACAACTGCAGTACCGCGGCCTGTACGTGCGCCCTCGGACCTCGTGGCTGTTCAGTTCGCGCGGCTTCGCCGCCCCCCTCGGCTTCTACCGCCGGCCGGGCACGGCGCGGCACGATGTCGCCATCGATTTCGTCCCCCGGCCGCGCGATCTCGGGCTGCGCGAGATCGCCATCGGCCCGTCCTACACGGCCGAGGTGACCCCCGACTACGACCGCCTGCTGACGCAACGGGTGCAAGGCCGGATCTCGTTCCAGTGGCGCGCCGGCGCGACGCTCGAATACGCCGCCGGCCACCTGCGCGACGACGTGCAAAACGACTTCGTGTTGTTCGGCTACACGGTGCCGGCCGCCCTGTACACGGGCATGACGCAGCGGGCCTCTTTTCGCCTCGGGGGCAGCCGGCCCGTACAGTTTCGTGTCGGGTACAACGTCACGGAGACCTTCGGCGGGATCATCCACCGACCAAACGTGGGGGCGACGATCCGCATGGGGCCGCACGTGACCGTCCAGGGCGGGTACGACCACGTGGTCGGGTACGTCGTCTCGCGCGACCAGACGTTCGACTTCGGCTTCGCGAACGGGTCGTTCACCCTGGCCTTCACCCCGAACGTCGCCATCGACAACATGCTGCGCCTCGACATGTCGCCGGGCAACGAGGCCTTCGGGTTGCAATCCCGCCTCCGGGCGCGTTACCTGCCCGGCAGCGACCTGTTCGTCGTCTACCGCAACCAGATCCCCTTCGGCGCCCGCGCCCTCGAGCGCCCCTACCACGAGGTCATCGTCAAGCTCACCTACTACCTGCGCGCGATCGTGCGGCCCCGAGCGCGACGGCGAACGCGAGCCGGCCGGCGACGCACGGCGCGCCGGTGGCCGCTCGCCGCGCCGGGCCCGCAGCGACCGCGGCGAGGCGCCGTGTAGATCAAGCGGACGCGGCCGGCGGCGCGGCCCCGGCGGGTTCGGGCAGGCCGGTGGCGAACACGTAGTCGAACCAGCGAAGGCGGTCGATCTCCGGGTCGCCCGTCGGGCGGTTCCAGGTCAGCTTCGTGCGGGCCCACCGGCGGGTAAGCGACGGCACGAGGCGGCGGGCGAAGTCCAGGGCCTCCGCGCGCTCGGCCCGGATCTGGGCCTCCTGCATGGGCGCCTCGTGGTCCCCGGCGGCGAAGCTGTGGGCCGCCTCCGCCAGCGCCTCGACGGACAGCTCGATGGGCCAGAAGTCGGGCTGCGGCCGTTCCCGGTGGCGCCACACGCCGGTGCGCCAGTCCAGCTCGTACAGGGGGACGAACGTGCGGCCGTGCTCGGCCACGAATTCCACCGCCGACAACAGGTAGTCCACGTCGTCCTCCGAGGCGTAAAACGGCAGCGTGAGCCGCACCCAGCCGGGCTTGATCCCCTCGACCCCCCGGGCGATGAGGCGCCGGAATCGCTCGGAGGTCTCGTGGTCGATGCCGAGCAGGCGGTGGCCGTAGGGGCCCGCGCACGAACACCCCGCGCGGTTTTGGATCCCGAACAGGTGGTCGAGCAGGGCGCTTACGAGGTCGTGGTGCAACCCCTCCACGTTGAACGAAAGGATCGCCAGGCGGTCGGCCCGGGTGGGGCCCAGCAGACGCACCTTCGGGTGCGCGCCCAGGCGTTCGAGGGCCGCGCGCGCCAGGGCACGCTCGTGGCGTGCGACGGCCTCGGGGTGCGCCATCGTCTTGACCAGCATCGCCGCCCCCGCGCGAATGTCCCCCATGATGTCCGGCGTGCCGCCCTCCTCCCGCTCGGTCAGCGCCGGCAGGTAGTCCACGGCCTCGCGGCACGCCTTCGCCACGTAGGCCACCGTCCCCCCGCCCGGCCGCTCCGGGGTCCGGGTGTGCACGAGGGCCCGGCTCGCCACGAGCACCCCCGACGCCTCGGGCCCGCCGGCGAACTTGTGGAAGGAGATGAACAGCGCGTCGATGGCCGCGCCGGGGTCGCCCGCCGGGTGCATGTCGATGGGCACGTACGGCCCGGCGGCGGCGTAGTCGAAGCAGGCGAAGGCGCCGTGGGCGTGCAGCAGCCGGGCGACGGCGGCCACGTCCGTCAACACCCCCGTGACGTTCGAGGCCGCCGAGAAGCTGCCCAGCTTGACCGGGCGGTCGGCGTACGCTTCGAGCTTCGCCGCCAGGTCGTCGAGGTCCACGCGCCCTTCGTCGTCGAGCCCGATCTCGACCACCTCGGCGATGGACTCGACCCACGGCAGCTCGTTCGAGTGGTGCTCGTAGGGGCCGAGGAAGACGACCGGCCGGTCGCGGGCGGGGATCTGCGCGCCGAAGCCGTAGGCCCGATCGAGGGGTTCGGGGATCCGCCACCCGAGCAGCCCGACGAGCTTGTTGATCGCTGCCGTGGCCCCGGCCCCGCAAAACAACACGAGGTCGTCCGCGCTCGCCCCCACGCCGCGCCGCACCACGTCCCGCGCCTTCTCCCGCAGCTCGGTGAGGATCCGGCCCGTGGAGGAGACCGCCGTGTGGGTGTTGGCGTAAAACGGCCGGACGCGGCGGATCCATGCCTCGACGAAGTGGAGGTAGCGACCCGTGGCCGTCTGGTCCGCATAGGTGACCAGGCGCCGGCCGAAGGGGGTCTCGATGTGCGCCCGGCGGCCCACCTCGTGGGCTCGCAGAAGGCGCGCGACGGTCTCGAAGTCGAGGGGCGCTTCGGCCACGGATTGGAGGCTACCCGAGGCGCCGGGCGCAGGGAATCGGCCGGCGCGCCGGGCCCGATGACCGGCCCGAACGCCGTTCACGCCGCGCGTCCGCCTACCCCCCGATCCCGCAAAACGCCTGGTAGTCCACCAGCTCGATGGCCTCGGGCGGCCGGCTGCACACGGGGCAGGCGGGGTCCTTGCGCAGGCGAAGCTCGCGGATCTTGGTCTCGAGGGCGTCGAGCACCAAAAGACGCCCCGACAGCGACCGGCCGATCCCCAACAGCAGCTTGAGCGCCTCGTTGGCCTGCAACGTGCCGATCATCCCCGGCAGTACGCCCAGGACGCCGGCCTCCTGGCACGACGGCGCCATGCCCGGCGGCGGCGGCTCTGGGTACAGGCAGCGGTAGCACGGCCCCTCCCCCGGCAGGAAGGTCGTCACCTGCCCCTCGAACCGGAAGATCGAGGCGTGCACCACCGGCTTGCCCAGCTTGAGGGCGGCGTCGTTGAGCAGGTAGCGCGTCGGGAAGTTGTCGGCCCCGTCCACGACCAGGTCGTAGCCGCCGAGGATCTCCAGCACGTTCTCGGACGAAAGCCGCGCCCGGTGGGGCACGACCTTCACGTCGGGGTTGAGGGCCTGGAGGGTGCGGGCGGCGCTCTCCACCTTCGGCATCCCGAGGCGCTCGACGTTGTGGAGCACCTGGCGCTGCAGGTTGCTCTCGTCCACCACGTCGTCGTCCACGATGCCGAGGGTCCCCACCCCCGCCGCCGCGAGGTACAGCGCCGCCGGCGACCCGAGCCCGCCGGCGCCCAGGCACAGGACCTTCGCGTCGAGCAGCTTCGCCTGCCCTTCTTCCCCCACCTCCGGCAGCATGATGTGCCGCGCGTACCGCTTGCGCTGCTCGGAGCCCAGCGACCGCGGCCGCTCGAAGGGCAGGCCCGCGTTCTTCCAGGCACGAAACCCTCCGGCCATGGACAGCACGTTGCCGTACCCCAGCTCGGCGAGGCCGCGGGCCGCCAGCAGGGAACGCACGCCGCCGGCGCAGTAGAGCACGATGGGCCGGTCGCGATCGGGGCACACGTCTTCGATCCGAAGTTCGAGGAAGCCACGCGGGATCCAGGTGGCACCGGGCACGTAGCCCTGCTCGTACTCGTCGCGCTCGCGTACGTCCACGATCAACAGGTCCGCGCCCGCCGCGACGCGACCGTGCACGTCGTCCGCCGAGATCTCCCGCACCTGCTGGCGCGCCTTGCCGAGGATGTCTTGCACCGTGGGCATTTTCCGTTTTCCGTCCGTAAAATGTGTGTTTGTCGAGACTGCTGAAATCTGGCCCGGATCCATCCGTTCGTCAAATCTCATTTATTCTCTCGCAAAATATGGTGTTTTATATGGGCCCGAATCCGCTCGCAGGACCGGGATCCGCCGGTTCCGAGCGCCGGTGGGGACCGGCCCGACGTGCGCGCTTTCGGGGGGCAGGCCCGTCGGCTATACCACCGCGGCGATGACCGACCCGTCCGAGGCCCTCGCCGCCGCCGGTGCGGACGAGCCGGCGGAACTCGCCCAGCTTCGCGCGCTGTCCGCCGCCCGGGACCGGATCGTCGAGGCCGTCGAGCGCGTCGTGGTCGGCCAGCGGGCGGTGATGGACGCGTTGCTCGTGGCGCTGTTCGCCGGCGGGCACGCCCTGTTCGTGGGCGCGCCGGGCCTGGCCAAGACCCTGCTCGTCTCCACCCTGGCGCGCACCCTCGACCTCGAGTTTTCGCGCATCCAGTTCACCCCCGACCTCATGCCGGCGGACATCACGGGCAGCGAGGTCCTCGACGAGGATCCGGCCACCGGGCGCCGCTCCTTCCGCTTCGTGCCCGGCCCGATCTTCTGCAACATCCTGCTGGCGGACGAGATCAACCGCACGCCGCCCAAGACCCAGGCCGCGTTGCTGCAGGCCATGCAGGAGGGGCGCGTCTCTGCCGGCGGCCGCACCCACCCGCTGCCGGCGCCGTTCCACGTGTTCGCCACGCAAAACCCCATCGAGCAGGAGGGGACGTATCCGCTGCCCGAGGCACAGCTCGATCGGTTCATGCTGGAGATACGGGTGCCCTATCCGGACGAGCGGGCCGAGAAGACCATCGTCGCCCGTGGGGACGACCCGCCGCCGCCGGCGCCCGTCCTGTCACCGGCCGAGCTCGTGCAACATCAGGCCCTCGTCCGCCGCCTGCCCGTGCCGCCGTCCGTCGTGGACCTCGTCGTGCGCCTGCTGCGGGCGACACGCCCGGAGGACCCGAGCTGCCCACCCGAAGTCCGGCGCCTGGTGCGGTGGGGCGCCGGGCCCCGCGCCGGCCGGCAGCTCGTGGCGGCCGCCCGGGCGCGCGCGGCCCTGGCCGGGGTCAGCGCCGTGCGGGCCGAGGACGTCCGGGCGCTGGCCCACCCCGCCCTGCGCCACCGCATCGTGCTCGGATTCGCCGCCGAGGCGGAGGGGGTCGATCCGGCGCAGGTGGTGGATCTCGTCCTGGCCGCGGCCGACGCCGGCCCCTCCCGCCCATGAGCCACGGCCCCCGCGCCCACCTCGCCGAACGGATCCCCCCGGACCTGCACGCCTTCGCCCGGCGGCAGGCCCTCTCCCTGCGCGCCGCGGTGGCCGGCGGCCCCCTCGGCCGGCACCGCGCGCGGCACACCGGACACGGCGTAGACTTCTTCGATCACCGCGCCTACTCGCCCGGGGACGACCCGCGCCGGCTCGACTGGCGCGCCATCGGGCGCCGGGATCGGCCGGTGGTCCGGCGCACCGAGGCCGAGCGGGCCGTCACCCTCACCCTCCTGCTCGACGCCGGCGGCGCCATGGCCTACGGCACGCCGGCGCGCAAGTTCGACGCGGCCGTGGCGATGGCCCTGGCGCTCGCCATCATCGCCGTGCGCGGGGCCGACCGCTTCTCGGCCTGGGCCGGGTGCGACGGCGCCGTCCGCCCTCTCGTGCCCCGACCCCGCGGCACCATGGCGGCGGTGTCCGAGCTGGCCGAGGCGTGCGCGGGCCTTTCACCCGCCGGCACCTGCCCCTGGCGCCCGCTGCTCGACGCGGCCGGCCGCACGCGGGGGCCCGGCACCCACGTCGTCGCGGTGCTGTCCGACCTGCTCGACGCGGGCGCGGGGGCGCCCGACCCGGTCGCCGAAGAACACGCGATCGTCGAGCGCCTGCGACACCTGGCCCACCGGCGCGGCGTCCTCGTGCTGCGCACGCTCCACGCGGACGAACAGACCTTCCCCTTCGACGACGACTTCGTTCGCTTCGTGGACCTGCGCGGCGTCCACCCCGACGTCGAGGCCGACCCGGCGGCGCTGCGCGCGGCCTACCTGGCCGCCCGCGCCGAGCACGACGCCTGGCTGCACGAAGCGCTCCGACCCCACGGGATCGCCCTGGTGGAGGCGGAGGTCCCCGGCTCCCTCGTCCCGCCGGTGCGGCGCGCCCTCGCGGCGCTCGCCGGTGCCCCCGCCGCCGCGCGGCCCGTCACGAGGATCCGATGACCCTGCTGGCCCCGTGGTTGCTCGCCTTCGGCGTCGCGGGTGCGGCGGCCCTCGTCTTCGCCCATCTGCGCGGGCGCCGGCGCCGGCGCGTGGTGCGCTTCTCCGCCATGCGCTTCGTGCCCGCGGCTGCCGAGCCCACCACGCGGCGCCGGCGGATCGACGCCCCCTGGTTGCTGGCGATCCGCCTCCTGCTCGCCGTCCTCGCCGCCGCCGCAGCGGCCGGGCCGCGACGGCCCGCAGCCGGGCACCTCGCCGTCTACGCCACGCCCCACGACGCGATCCTGGTGCTCGACGACTCGGCCTCGACGGCGGCGCGCACCGCCCACGGCACGGTGCGCCAGGCCGTCGCTCGGCGCGCCCGCGCCCTCGTGGCCGCCCTGCCCCCCGGCAGCCGGGCGGGCCTCGCCTTCGTGGATCCGACCCAGGCCCCCCTCGAACCCACCGAAGACCTGGGCGCCGTCCTCGACCGCATCGACGCCTGGGCCGCCGCGACGCCGCGCCCGGTCGGCGGCGACCTGGTCGCGGCCGCCCGCGCCGCCCTCGACCTCGTACCGGCCGCGGGCGAGCGCCCCGTCGTGCTCTATCCCATCGGCGACGCCACCGCCGGCGGCGTGCCGAGCCTCGCCGGCTGGACGGCCCCGGGACCGGTCCTGCCGTCGGTCGTCGAGGATCCGCCCCCGCGGTCCGACCAGTGGTGGGTCGAAGCGGTCGAAGCCTCCCCCGACCCCGCGCTCGGCCCCGGCGCCGTCCGGATCGTCGCACGCCTGGGCCGCACGCAGACCACGCGCGACGCCCCCGTGCCCGTCATCCTCGAGGTGGGCGGCGAACCCGCCGGCCGCGCCCAGGTGACCTTCGACGGGCCGACCGCCGAGGTGGGCTTCGCCCACGTCCTCGACGACCCGGGCACGCCGGTGCCCGCCACCGTCCGGCTGGACGTGGACGACGCCCTCCCGGACGACGACGCCCGCACGCTGTGGCTGCAGGCCGACGCGCACATCGACGTGCTCGTCGTGGACGGTGCGCCGAGCGAGTTGCGCCCCCACGACGAGATCTTCTACCTCGCGACGGCGCTTTCTGTGCTGGACGGCGACCCACCCATCGAGGCCACGGTCCGGACCCCCGCCGCCTTCGCCCGGCGCCTTGCGGACGACCCGCACCTGCTCGACCGCACCGACGTCCTGGTCCTCGCAAACGTCCCCGCACCCGACCGGGCCATCGCGGAGGCGATCGCCCGCGCCGTGGACGAAGGGCTCGGCCTGTGGATCACCGCGGGCGACCACGTCGATCCAAAGGCGTACGGTACCGTCTTCGGTGCGCTCCTGCCCCTGCGCCTGCGCGACGCCAAGGCGGCCGGGACCCTGCCCGGACGCACCCAGGCCAAGGCCGCGCGCCTGGGTCCGCCGAACCTGGACGATCCGCTCCTTGCGGGCCTTGCCGGCGCCGCGGGCCTTACGAACACCACGGCCCGCCGCTTCCTGCTGTTCGAGCCGGATCCCGCCGCCGAGGCGCGCGTGGCCCTGTCCTTCGAAGACGGCGCGCCGGCGCTCGCCTCGGCCGAGCGGGGCCGCGGCGTCGTGGCGATCCTGGCCACCACCCTCGACCGCGACTGGACGAACCTGCCCCTGCAGCCGGGGTTCGTGGGGCTTTGCGGCGCGGTCCTGCGCAACCTGGCGACCGGCCGGTCGGCGGGCGCCCGCGGCCCCACGCTCGCGGCGGGCACCCGACGGCCGCTGGCCGGCACGCCCCCCTTTGCGGTGACGGCCCCCGACGGCACGCGGCGCCTCGTGCCGCCCGCCCCCGCGGGCGGGACCGCCACGTTCGGCGACACCTGGGCGCTCGGGCCCTACGAGGTCACGGACGGCGGCGGCCGCGTCGTGGACCGCTTCGCGGCGGTGTTCCCCGTCTCCGAGTCCGACCTCACGCCGCACCCCAGCCCACCGGCCCCCCCAGGCGCCGAGGGCGTGACGGACGTCGCCCGCTGGACCCCGATGGTCGGACCGCTGCTCGACGTGGCGGTGTGGCTGCTGCTGTTCGAGGCCCTTTGGCGCCTGGTCCTTCTCGTGCGGCCGGGCCGCCGCCGCTGACGGGTCCGGCGCTTGCATTGCGGGCGGCGGCCTGCCACGGTCCGGCCGACTCGCCAAGGAGCCCATCATGCGCATGATCCTCGTCGGCGCCCCGGGAGCGGGCAAGGGAACGCAGGCCAAGCGCCTCGCCGAGCACCATGGGATCCCCCACGTCTCCACGGGGGACATGCTGCGCGCGGCGGTGGCCGCGGGCACGGACCTCGGCAAGAAGGCCGACGCCTACATGCGCGCCGGCGACCTCGTGCCCGACGACCTGGTCATCGCCATGGTGATCGAGCGCCTCGGGCAAGCGGACTGCGAACGCGGCTTCATCCTCGACGGCTTCCCGCGCACGCGCCCCCAGGCCGAGGCCCTCGACCGCGCCCTGGCCGAGGCGAAGATCCCCCTCGACGCCGTCGTGCTCATCGACGTGCCCGACGAGGCGATCCTCGACCGGATCACCGGCCGGCGCTCGGACCCCGAAACGGGCACGATCTACCACGTGCGCTTCAACCCGCCGCCGCCCGAGATCGCCGGCCGCGTGGTGCAGCGCAAGGACGACACCGAAGAGGCCGTGCGCGCGCGGATCGCCAAGTACCACGCCGAGACGGAGCCGGTGCTGCCGTTCTACGAGGGCCGCGGCCTGCTCGTGCGCGTCGATG
>JALSIN010000299.1 GCA_026989935.1 Polyangiaceae bacterium
GCTAACACGCCGACCGATCATGAAAAGAGGGCGGGCTTGCCGCGGTGATCCCCGTCACCCGCCCCCCTCGGTACGCAACCGTTGCCGGCGGTGCGGCGAAGGAGCATCCCTTCTCCCCGCGCGGACGGCGGCAGGCGGGCGTGTTGCGCGTCCCGCGGCGCTTCTGCAAAGATGCGGGCAATGCTCGCTCGATCCCTGGCCACACGTGTGTGCGCGGTCCTTTTCGGCCTCGCCGTCGTCCCCCTCGTCGTGGGCTGCAACGGCGGCGAGAGTGATCCCGACCACGGCTACGTCAAGTTGCAGTTTCGGCGCGTCCTGTCGGAGGACGCCTCGCCGTACCAGAATACCACCCAGGCGGACATCCAACTCGTGTACGACACGTGTATCCGAGAGTTCTACGCTTCGAACCCGAACTGGTTGCAGGACGGGGTCGATGGCGCGGGGGCCTTCATGGAGTTTGCCGACCCGGACTCGAAGAGTTACCTGTGCCGCCAAAACGATCCGTCCCGCGGTGAGGTGGACTGCGACGTCGCGATGATCGATCAGCGCGCCGACACCGGCCGCCTTCGCGTGGTCTACGACATCAACGAACCGGACATGGAGGAAAAGGTGCTGTTCTTCGGCCCGATCCCGTGTGAAAAGCTCACGGGGTGCCGCCCCATCGTGTCGCTGTCCGGAGGCTCGGCCGTCGGTCGATCGGGGCAGGCGCAGAACTGGCACTACGAGACCGTGCAGAACCCCAACGCGGTCGGGTGTGAACCTGGCGCGCCCATCGTGGTCAACGCGGCGTCCGACGGTTCGTGACGCGACGACTTCGGTGGGAGCGTGGCCTGTACGTACTCGTCGCGGGGTTGGGGCCGCTTCGTCCGGGGTGCGGCGCAGCCCCGCGCGTCGCGCACCGGCCCGTCGAGCCACCGCCCGAGCGCGCGCGGTCGGTCCCGAAGCCCGCAGGTGAAACGTGCCCCGAAGAACCCGCGGCTGGTGGGCGGATCGTGTGGCGTGGGGACCGTGCCTGTCCCGGGACCATCGTCACGCGGGACGGGCGGTGGATCCTGCGACACGCGGCCGGCGCGCCACCATGCGAGGGGCCGCCACCACCGTGCGACGGTTGCGTTCTGTCCGTCGAGGACACGGGAGGGAAGACGGTGCTTTGGTCGATCGACCACGGGCTGGAGGTCTCCGGACCCGTCGCGGTCTTCCTCGGCCTGTGCATCGACGGAGATCTCGGCTGGATCGATGCCTGGGCCGGCGCGCCGCCCGTCGCGGGCGACCGTGACGAGGGCCCGGCCTTTTCGCTGGTGCCCGCTTCGTGCGACGGCGGGCCTGGCCTGGCCCTTTCCCCCCGGTTCGACTTTCCGCCCGATGCCGCACCGTCGGTTCGGCAGCGGGCTTTCGAGGGGCGGGTGCACGTCGAGGACGGACGACTGGTCTCGGCCGCGGACGGTGGCCCCTGCCGTCCCCTGGTCACGGAACCGCCGTAGGGGGCGCGCCCATGGGCCGGGGAGCGGCTTGCCTGCAGCCGTTTCTTGGGCCTACTGGGGCCGAAACTCGAGGATGTACTGGTAGGGCAGGGTGGTGACGTCGGTCCGCGCCAGCCGAAACCCGGCCTTCTTCATCCCCGTTGCAACCTGCACGGGGGAAAGGCGCATCGATGGCGGCGGGCCGGGCGCGTCCTCGGGTGCGTCCGTTCGAAAGTCCACGATGACCACCCGCCCCCCGGGGGCCAGCTTTGTACGGACCTTCCCGAAGAAGGTCGCCGGATCCGCGATGTGGTGGTAGACGTCCACCACCAGCGCGACGTCGATGCCATCCGGGAGCTTCGGGTCGTCCGCTTCATTTCGTACGACATGGACGTTGGACAGTTCGGCTCGGCGGGCGCGGTCCTTCAAGTACGCCACCATGTCGGGCTCGATGTCCGTTGCAATGACCCGTCCGCGGGGGACGGCCTTCGCCAGCCGTACCGTGAAGTACCCGGTGCCTGCGCCGATGTCGGCCACGACGTCATCCGGTTCGAGGGCGAGGGAGGCGATGACGTCGTCCGGGCGCTGCCAGGTGTCTCGGGTCGGGTCGTCGAACACCTTGGCCCACGCCTCGGCGTCGTCGAAGCGGTGGTGACCGCCCGTGTGGCGATGCCCGGGCGCGGGCGACCCGCCGGCGCCGTGTCCGTGATGGCCCCCGTGCCCGTGGGCTCCCCCGACGGCGTGTCCGTGGTGTCCCCCGTGCCCGTCCGCCCCGCCGTGACCCGCGTGCGGGGGCGTCTTTTCGTGCGCCGTCGCGCCGGGCGGATTGTCGCTGTCGTCCGGGGAGCCTGCGGCGGGTGGGGAGGCTGCTCGGGGCGGCGGGTTGGTGTCCGAGACCGCCGGCGGAGGGCCGTTGGATGGCTGGGCCGTTCCCGCGCACGCGGCCAGGAGGGGGACGACAAGCAGGGCGGTGCGGGTGTGGGAACTGCGCGACGCCATGGCGGGCATCTTGTCGCGTCGATCTGTGTCGTCAAGGCGGTGCGTGTTGCCTCGTCGAAACGCGTCGGGTTCTTCGACTGGACCGCGGGCCGCCGGTGGGGCAGACGTGCTCACGCCGGGACGATGCAGACGCCGACGTGCTCGTAGCCTGGGGCGGCCCCGGAGAAGAACGGCACGCACGCAACACCCGCGGTTCCGAGGGCGGCCTGGCACTCGGCCTGGGCGTTTGGATCGTTCGTGTTGCAGAAGGTCGTGCAACACCCCACGTCCCCGCATCCAGGGACCAATGTTCCCTGTAGGCACGCGAGGCCTGGCAGACAGCCCCGGTCTGCGAACGGGTCGCATGCCTCGCCGGCGACCCCCATGTCCTCTTCGTAGGGAAATTGGCACAGGAAGCGGTCTACGGACGCCGCGCAGGCCATGTTTGGCGGACACGTCGAGGCCAGCGGGTCGCACTGTGACGCGCAGTAGCGGACGTCGTCGAAGGGGGCGGAAAGGCATCGCCCGCCCTGGCAGTCGCCGTGGTCGATGCAGACGCCGAGGCAGCGGCCGTTGCCGAGTCGGTCTTCGACGCACAGAGTCCCTGGCGTGCAGCCGTCCTCGCCGTCCAGGGAGCGGATGCAGGCTTCCCCCTCCGGCAGGGTGTCGGTGTCCGAGACGCAGGTGTAGTGGCTCCGCCCCCCGCCCTGTGCGACCGCGGTGCACTTTTCGCCTTCGGGGCAGTCCTGCAGGCCCGGGTCACAGTCGGCGGTGGGCTCGGGCGGCGGGCCGGAGGTCGAGGCGGCCGGGCCCGTCGCCCCCGAGGTCCCCGTCGAGTCGATGCCCTGGGGCTCGGGCAGTTGCTGGCATGCCCCCAGAAGGAGTGCGACGAGGGCCGCGATGGCCCGAAGGGCGGGCGGGGTGTGCACGACCACCATCCTACGATCGCCGCGGGCGGGGCTTGCAGGACGCTAGGGCAAGGTGAAGGCGATCGGCGGTTTGCGGGGGGCGGCCGCGAGCCGTTCGGCCCCACGGGAGCGCCGGTTGGAGCCCGCGGCGTGTCGGCGGCCGGTCAGGGGCCCGTCGCGCTCGCGGTGGCCGTCGATGTGCCGCCGGTGCTCGTGGAGGTCGTGCCGGTGTCCGTTCCCGTATCCGTCGGTGTGGTGCCCGTGGAGGTGGTCGGCCCCGGTGGTTCGAAGTCACGCTTCGAGCCCAGGTCCATGTAGAGCGGCGGGCCGCCCCCGGATCCGCTTGTGCCGGGATTGGACCCCTCGGGCAGGCACAGGCCGCCGCCCGCGGCGCCGTCCGGTGCGCAGGTTCCCTCGTCGAGCACGGCGCCGTTTTCGAGGATGCACGTAAGACCGGCCTTGCAATCCGCGGCGCACACGCAGCGTTCTCCATCCCCGGCGCGACAGGCCGAAAGGAGCAGGAAGGCGGCCGCGGCAGAGGCTCTCATGGCTCGATTGCCTGGTAGACGAGCCGCACGATCTCGTAATCGGCCTCGCCGCGCGGCAGGCGGACCGTCACGGCGTCGCCTTCCTGCTTGCCGAGCAGCGCGCGGGCCAGCGGCGAGTTGATCGAGATCCGGCCGCGGTCCACGTCCGTCTCGTCTTCACCGACCAGCACGTAGGTGCGCTCCTCGTCGGTCTCCATGTCGAGGAGGGTCACGGTGGCGCCGAAACCGACGCGATCGGAGTCGATGGTGGCCGGATCGATGACGTTGGCGCGGGCGATACGGTCCTCGAGGTAGCGCATCCGGGCGTCCAGCGCGGCCTGGCGCTCCTTGGCGGCGTGGAACTCCGCGTTTTCCCGCAGGTCGCCGTGCTCCCGCGCTGCCTCGATCTCGGCCACGTTCTTCGCGCGCTCCTCGCCCTTGATCTGGCGCAGTTCGGCGCGAAGCCGATCGAGGCATGCTGGGGTCATCGGATAGCGGTCCGACATGGTTTCGGGACTCTACAGCGGCTCGCGCAGCGGATCGAGAGGGGCGGTCAGTCCACCGCCTCGCGGAACCGCCCGAACGACGGCGGAGGATCGTGCGGGCGCCCGGTGGGCTCGGCGTGGTAGTCCTGCAGGGCGCGCGCCGGCATGCGCAGGGTGGGCTCGCGGGCCGCCGCGATGGCCGCGACCGCGGCCTGTGCGCCGGACATGGTCGTAAAGTAGGGGATCCGGCGCAGCAGCGCGGTGCGGCGGATGCTGAAGCTGTCGCGGATCGACTGGGCGCCGATGGTGGTGTTGACGACCAGATCGATCTCCCCGTTGACCAGGGCGTCCACCACGTGTGGGCGGCCTTCCTTGACCTTGTTGACCGTGGCGCAGGCGACGCCGGCGCGCCCGAGCGCCGCCGCGGTCCCGCGCGTGGCCATGATCTCGAACCCGAGGTCGATCAGCTTGCGGGCGACCTCCACGGCCAGATCCTTGTCCGCGTCGCGCACGCTCACGAACGCCCGCCCGCGGTCGGGAAGCTCGACGTCCGCGGCCAGCAGCCCCTTGTAGAAGGCCGCGCCGAAGTCCCGCGCGATGCCCATCACCTCACCGGTGGACTTCATCTCGGGCCCGAGGATCGTGTCGGCGCCGGGGAACTTGCGGAAGGGGAACACCGGCACCTTCACGGAGACGTGCTTCGGGACCACCTCCTCCACGTCCAGGTCCGCAAGGCGCGCGCCGGCCGCGACCTTCGCCGCGATCTTGGCGAACGGGATCCCCGTTGCCTTGGCCACGAACGGGACCGTGCGCGAGCCGCGGGGGTTGACCTCGAGCACGTACAGGCGACCGCCGCGGTGGGCGAACTGCACGTTGAGCAGGCCGATGACCCCGAGTTCGCGCGCCAGCGCCCGCGTGGTGTTCCGGATCTCCTCGAGCACGTGGGGCCGCACGTGGATCGGCGGCAGCGCGCAACTCGAGTCGCCCGAGTGCACGCCCGCCTCCTCGATGTGCTCCATGATCCCGGCGATGACGACGGTCTCTCCGTCGGCGACGGCATCCACGTCGAACTCCGTGGCGTTGGGCAGGAATTCGTCCACGAGCACGGGATGATCCGGCGATGCCTTGACGGCCTCGCGCATGTAGCGATCGAGGTCGGCGTCGGAGTAGACGATCTCCATCGCGCGTCCGCCGAGCACGTAGCTCGGGCGTACGAGCACCGGGTAGCCGATGCCGTGTGCGATCTCGAAGGCCTCGTCCACCGAGCGCGCGACGCCCCAGCGCGGCACGCAAAGGCCCAGGCGCTCGACGAGCTCCCCGAAGCGCTTGCGGTCCTCGGCGCGGTCGATGGCGTCGGCGGGCGTGCCCAGCAGACGGTAGCCGGCCCGTTCGACGGCCGCCGCGAGTTTCAGCGGCGTTTGTCCGCCGAACTGTACGAGCACCCCTACGACCTCACCACGTTGCGCCTCGGCATCGAGCAGGTCGAGGACGTTTTCGCGCGTCAGCGGTTCGAAGTACAGCCGGTCGCTCGTATCGTAGTCGGTCGAGACGGTCTCGGGGTTGCAGTTGACCATGACCGTCTCGAAGCCTTCTTCGGCGAGCGCGAAGCTGGCGTGACAGCAGCAGTAGTCGAACTCGATGCCCTGCCCGATGCGGTTGGGACCGCCGCCGAGGATGACGACCTTCTTGCGGTCGGAGATCTCCGATTCGTCTTCCTCCTCGTACGTGGAGTAGAGGTACGGCGTGCCGGCCTCGAACTCGGCGGCACAGGTGTCGATGCGTTTGTAGACGGGGCGAAGGCCCGCCTGGATCCGGCGCTCCCGGACGGCGTCTTCGCTCACGCCGCAAAGAGCCGCGATGCGGCGATCCCCCAGGCCGTTGCGTTTCGCCCAGCGCAGCAGGGGGGGCGGCGGCACGGTACCTCGCGGCAACGACGCCAGCCGTTGCTCGCAGGCGATCATCGCCTCGATCTCCGTGAGGAACCACGGATCGATGCGGGTCAACTCGTGCACGCGCTCGACGGACAGCCCCCGGCGGAAGGCCTCGCCCACGTACCAAAGGCGCAGGGGGTGCGGCCGCGACAGGTACGACTCGATGGGGGCCTCGGCGCCGGGGCGCCAGTCGAACCCGGGCAGGTCCGTCTCCAGGCTGCGCATGGCCTTGCCCAGGGACTCGCGGAAGGTGCGGCCGATGGCCATGGCCTCGCCCACGGACTTCATCTGGATCGTGAGCGTGTCGTCGGAGGCGGGGAACTTCTCGAACGCGAACCGCGGGATCTTGGTGACCACGTAGTCGATGCTCGGTTCGAAGCTGGCGGGGGTCGTCTTCGTGATGTCGTTGCGCAACTCGTCGAGCGTGTATCCCACCGCCAGCTTGGCGGCGTACTTCGCGATCGGGAACCCGGTCGCCTTCGAGGCCAGCGCCGACGACCGGGACACGCGGGGGTTCATCTCGATGACCACCTGTCGGCCCGTCTTCGGGTCCACCGCGAACTGGATGTTGCACCCGCCCGTGGTAACGCCGATCTTGCGGACGATGCGCCCCGCCTGGTCGCGCATCCACTGGTACTCCTTGTCGGTCAGCGTCAGGGCGGGGGCGATGGTCAGGGAGTCGCCGGTGTGGATCCCCATCGGGTCCACGTTCTCGATGGAGCAGATGACGACGAAGTTGTCGGCTTCGTCGCGCATCACCTCCAGCTCGAACTCTTTCCAGCCCAAGATGGACTCCTCCACCAGGACTTCGTTGTCGAGGCTCTCGGCCAGGGCGATCTCGATCTGCCGCTCGAACTCCTCGCGGTTGTAGGCGATGCCGGCGCCCGTCCCGCCCAGGGTGAAGCTTGCGCGGATGATCGTGGGAAAGCCCACCTCGTCCAGGGCGCGCCAGGCTTCTTCGAGATTGTGGCAGTAGAACGATCGCGGTACGTCGAGGCCGATCTCCGCCATCGCCGCCTTGAAACGATCGCGGTCCTCGGCGCGTTCGATGACGTCGATGGGGGCGCCGAGCAGCTCGACGCCGTGCCGCTCCAGGATCCCCGCGCGTGCCGCCTCGATGGCGAGGTTCAGGCCCGTCTGCCCGCCCACCGTGGGCAAGATGGCGTCGGGGCGCTCCACCTCCAGGATCCGGTCGAGGAACGCCGGCACCAGGGGCTTTACGTAGGTGCGGTCGGCCAGCTCCGGGTCGGTCATGATCGTGGCCGGGTTCGAGTTGACCAGCGCGACCTCGTAGCCCTCCTCCTTGAGGGCCTTGACCGCCTGGGAGCCGGAGTAATCGAACTCGCAGGCCTGGCCGATCACGATCGGTCCCGACCCGATGACGAGGATCTTGCGAAGGTCGGTTCGCTTGGGCATCAGCGGCGGACGACCTTTCCGCCCGAAAGGGCGTGCTCGTGGCCGAGGTGGGGCGCAAGAGCCTCCGCCCGGTCGGACACGTCCCAACCCGCCTCCGCCAGCCCCTCCAGGATGCGCGTCTTGAGGCGCACGGAGTCCTCGTCGGGGTGGAGCAGGCGCCCGATGAGAGCGTCTTTTGCGCCCTCGTCGCCGATGTCGAACAGGGCCTCGATGACCTGGTAACGGATGTTCTCGTCCGGGTCGTCGAGATAGCGTGCGAGGATCGCCACGACCCGCGGGTCGTCGATCTCCGCCAGGTGCGTCAACATCTGCTGCTTCGGGGTCGGGTCGGTGGTGTACTCCGGCGGAAACCGCTCCAGGAGGGCTTCGAGGATGTCCCACTCCTGGTCGGCGTCCGCGACGTCCTCGACGATGCGCAGGGCCCAGGCGATGTTCGCCTTGCGACCCTCGATGGACGGCTCGTCCTCGATGCAAAAACGCTTGGCGGCCGGCAGCACCTTGGGGCCGAGGGCGCTGAGCTTGCGGTAGGCCCAGCCCTTCTCCTCTTCGTCTTCGATGCTCTTGGTGGAGGCGATCGTAAAGCGCTTGAAGACGCCCACCAGGGCGTCCTCGGAGCCGTCGTCGAGCAGCTGCTGCATCGCGTGGTACCGGTCGGCCGACTGGGCATAGGGGTTCGTCGCCGTTCGGATCCAGCGATCGAGCTTCTTCTTGCTGCGTGCCGACGAGGAAAAGAGGTCTTTGATGCCCACGTGTGCTCCCGCGGCCGGATCCGCGGCCCCGGCCGCGCGGGGTTTACCGCCTCGGGCCCGACCGAACAAGGGCGGGCGGTGGTCGTCGCCGATTGCGGCGATCCGAGCGGTCGCCGCCGCCGGATGGCGACGATGCGCACGTTGCGCGGTCTATCCCGACGTACCGGTGTCCGTGCCGGTGTCGCTCGTGGAGGAGGTGCCCGTGGCGCCCGTCGAAGACGACGACGTTCCCGTGCTGGATCCGGTCGAGTCCGGCCCCGTGGACGTTCCCGTGCTGGATCCGGTCGAGCCCGGCCCCGTGGACGTGGCCGTCGTCCCGGACGACCCCGAGCCCGCGGTCGCGGATGTGGCGGTGCCGCTGCCGGCGGTCGCCGTCCCCGTGCCGCCGCCGGTGCCGGGAAGCATGCACGCGCCGCGGTTTTCGTCCGGGTCGGTGCCGTCCTTGTGGCAGCAGCCGTCGTCCTGGCAGGTGTATCCAGGCGGGCAGGCGGGGGCATCGACGGGATCGCAGGAGAACAGGACGTCCGCCGACGGCGGGCGAAAGCAGGCGCCCGCGGTCAGCCCGAGCGTGAAGGCGGCGGCGAGGATGGAGCGTGGCATGGCGCGTTCGTTCCTTCCTTCAAAAAGACAGCCGCAGGCCGCGCAGGCGGGCCCGCCGGCGGCGCGCGGTGCGGCGCCGAACTCGCCGGCGGTCGGCGCGGGCGCGTTTGTTCTGGCGGCGGGCGTCCACGAACATCAGCACGAGCCCGGTGGCCAGGGCCGCGGCCGCGATGCCCGCGACCACCTGGGCCCCGGTGGCGTAGCGGCGCCCCTTCCGGAGGGCGTCTTCGTAGTCGGACTGTACGTCGGCGTAGGTGGGAAACTGAAACGTCTCGGGATCGATCTGGCCCGCGAGGGTGTTCAGGCGGTCCTCCTGGCCACGGGCGAGGCTCGAAAGGACGCCTGCGACCGTCCCCAAGACGGCCGCGCCTGCGACCGACCACCACCCGGCCCGTTGCAGCGGGCGCATGCGCGAAGGGGCATTCGTGGCCTCGGCGGAGAACGTACCCTCGGAGGCCGCCGAGGCGGCGTTCGATCCAGGCTTGGCGGTGGCCTCGTCGGGGGCTGGTGCGGTGGATCCGCCGTCGGCCCGAGCCTCGGGTGGATTCGCCGCCGCGGTCGCGGAGGTCTCGCCGGGGGCCACGGGCGGGGGCTTTGCGTCCTCGGGGGCCGCGACCGCCATCGGCGGTGGCGGCGCGCGCAGCTCGCCCGTGTCCTCGGCTGCCGGCGCGGCGGCGGCGGGCAGCGGGGCGGCCACGAGGGACGCGGCGATCGACAGGACGCACGCGGTGCGCATGGTCGGCATGGTAGCGCCTTTTTCTTCCGGGCGGCGGGGTGGGGATGCGCGACCGGGCGCGCTTGCCATGGCGGGCCGTTGTGGGAAAGTCCCGCCGTGTCGCGGGGCCTTCCAGCAATTGCCGCGCTCGCACTCCTGCTCGTCGCCGGGTGCCCCGCAGAGCGTGCGGCGTCACGGCCGCCCGAACCGGCCTTTTTCGCCCCCGACCTGCGGTTCGAAGGTGCGTGGTTCGGTGAGGTGGATGGCCACGCCGGGCGCCTGGTCATCGAGCGGCTCGGCGCCGAGCGGTTGCGCGGACTGTTCGAGTCGGACGACCGGACCGTCCTGCTCGTCCTGCTCATCGAGATCGCCGACACCCCGGACGGGGCGCCCAACGTGGCGCCGTTTTCGTGGCAGGACGGCCGCGGAGGCCGTGGCCGCGGTTGGCTGCGGATCAACCGCGACAACGACGCCCTCGACGGGGCGTACGGCTACGGCGAGCGCGTCGAGGGGGCCGGACCGTGGTTGTTCGTGCGGGCCCGGTAGGCCGCCGGCGGAGCCCCGCGAAGAACGCAAGTCCCCACAGCACGGGCGCCGGGGCGGGATTCGTGCCGCGGCAGCCGCACCCGACGGACGGATCGTCACCTCCCAGCAGCCCGCCGGCCGTCGAGGGCGGCGGACCGGTGGTCGTGGTGCTCGTGGACCCGCCGCTGGCCGTCCCACCGCTGCTCGACCCACCGCTCGACCCGCCCGAGCCGCCGGTGCTCGGTCCACCGGAGGTCCCCGAGGTCGATCCGCCGCCGTCACAGGGGGATTGTCCCACGCACACCTGGATCTGCTCCGCGGTGACGTTGCCATCGGCGTCGGTCGCCGAGACTTCCAGGGTCCACAGGCCGTCGGGGACGCCCTGGACCGGCCACTCGTAGACCCACAAAGGATCGTTGTCGTCCACTACCGTGACGTTCGCCTCGACGATGGTGAGGCTGACCTCGAGGCCCCCGAAGAGGTCCTGCACGTCGGCCGTCACGGTGAAGTCGCTCGGCACCATCGCGCCGTCCTGGGGGGCCGTGATCGTCACCGTGGGGGGGCCGTCGTCCACGCGCGCGCCGATGCGGTCGAGCAGGTCGGCGGTCGAGTTCTGTTGGCCCATCGGGCACCCGACGTGTGCGCACTGGGAGGCGCCGCTGATGTTGACGCAGCTGTTGCCGAACTCGACCCCGCCGAGGGCATAGCTTCCCATGATCTGGCCGCTGGTCTGGATCTGCTCGAGCCCCCAGCTGAAGCCGAGGGCGGTAAAGGCGTTGAAGGCCACCTTCGGCATGCTCATCTGGTCGTTCGCGGACATGCAGCCGTAGAACAGAAAGGAGATGTTCTCCGCGCTTCCGTCGTCGCAGTCCGCGAGCCCCACCGCCGACGAACAGCCCAAGCCGGGGAACAGCGCGTCGATGTCGGTGTCGGTCCCCATCACGAGCATGTCGTAGGTACCCTGGGCCGGCCGCTCCAGGGTGAACTCGATGTCGAACGGAACGGCGGCCTCCTTCATGACCCAAAGCAGCTCCTGCTTCTGCTCGTCGGTCAGGGTCGGCCAGCCCGAGATCGGCCCGGCCGAGAAGCCGTTCGAGGTGTAGGAGTTCATCGTCGGGTCTTGACCGGCCGCGTCCGTGAGGGTGACCGGGTCGGTGTTCAGGTAGACCACGCGCCGTGCGTGCGCCGTGGCGGGCAAGCAGGCGAGGAGAAGGGCGGCAATCGAGATCCCCCGGACCATGGAGGCACCATGGCACAGTTTCTCGTCCCGTTGGAGAGGGTGTGCTTGCACCAGGGTCGGCCGGCTACGTCACGGACAGGCGCAGGTTCGTCGTGGGATCGATCTGTCCTGGAACGTCTGCCTGCACGTTGACCGTATAGACTCGGTTGGGGGCGGTCGGCTCGGCGTCGGTGGACAGGGCGAACTCGAACGGCACGGTCGTCGCGGCGCCGGAGGCGAGGTCTTCTCCGACGGGGACGCGGGCCTCGAACACCACTTCCTGGTCCCAGTGCACGGACAGGTGGCTGTGATCGATGAGGGCGAGGGCGTCTTCTTCGGGGACGGCCGCGCCGTCGGGGCCCGTCCAGCGGCGCCGCGCTCGGATGAGTCGCACCGTGATGGCTTCGACGCGTGCGGGTTGTTCCCCCGCGCGAGCCTCGACGGTGCCGCGTACGGTCTTGCCCGCGGGGACCGTGTCCTCGTCGAGTGCCCCCGAAAGGCGCACCCCGTGACCGCCGAGGGCGTCACGCAGCTTGTCGGAAAAACCCATGCGCCGCAGGCTACCGCGTCGCGGCCTCGTCGTCACCTGCGGCGCGGGCGTTGATGCCCGGCGGGAACGGGCGGCCGTCGATGAGCGTGCGGACCTCGTTGCCACCGCGGGCCTCGATGCGACCGAAGGTCCGGTTGAGGGTCGCGACCGTGCGCATGCCCTTGTCGGGGGCGATCGTGACGGAGAGCTGCTCTTGCAGGACGTGCGGCAGCCCGTGGCCGGTGTGGAAGTAGACGATCCCCTGCACGGTCCCCTCGCGGCGTCCTTCGGGGGCGGGTTCGGCGTAGCTGCCCACGAACCGCAGCTCCACGCGCAGGCCCTCGCCGGCCGGGTCCTTTTCGATCTCGGAGACCTCCCACAGGACGCGCCGCTCGCCCACGCGGTCGCGGTCCCGCAGGTGGCAGCGGTGCCGCCACTTGGCCCCCTTGGCCACGGGCTCGGCGGGGAAGCGCAGGCAGAACAGGGGGTGGACCTGGGCCCAGGTGGGATCCTTTTCGACGAGGGTCTTCGCGTTCGGGCCGTCGAGGGTGGTCGGCCCGACGCGGCGCCCCCGCACGTCCAGGCGGGCGCGGATCCCGTGGTCGAGCCGCCGGCCCTGCTCCGTGCGGATGAACCGGCCGCCGTCGCCTTCGGCGTCGAGGGCCGTGAGGGTGCGCGTCACGACACAGGTGCGGTCGTCGCCGGTCCCCTCGCACGAACCCACTTCGATGCGCTCTTCGAGGGCGAAGCCCACCTGGGAGGCGACCATGGGGTAGCGGACGTTGCCGACGGTCTGCACCACCCACACGGCGCCCGGGGCGAGGGCGAGGCGAAGGCGTGCGCGGGGGGCGTCCGGCGGCGGCGGATCGCCGCGCAGGACGACCTCCGGGTCGGCGGCGGGGGCCGGTGCGGGCGCGGCGCCCTCGGCGGGTCGTCCTGGGGTGGTCCGCCCGCCCGCGGGGCCGGTGGGTGCCGCGTCCTTGCGCTCGGCCGCCCGCAGGCGCGTCGAGGTCTCGTCGTCTTCCCGCGCGGCGCGGCACGTGGGGCCGGCGCCCAGGAGGGCGAGGAGGGCGGCGAGGGCGTGCGGGCGCGCGTCCGGCAAGGCTGGGCGAGGATGCCAGGGGCCCGGAGCGCCGCAAGGTGCGCCAACAGCGCTGAGCACGGTGGCCGAATCCCGTTGCAGGCGGCCGGGGTCCCCCGTTTCGGGCCCTACGGTGAAGGGGCGGCGCTCGATCCGCCGCCGTCCGACCCTTCGACGAGGAGTTGCTCGCCATGCCCCGACCCTTTGTTCGCCGTACGACCGTCTCGGTCCCGTTCGCCACGATGCTGCTCGCCCCTGCGCTCGCGCTCGCGGGCCCGGACGAGCGTCCGGCGACCTGGGACATGTCTCTCGACGAGTTGCGCGCCGTCGGACTCGGCCAATACCGAGGCGACCCGGTGCCGGTGCCGGACGGCGCACCCCTCGCCCACGATCCGGCCGAGCCGCAGCCCGCCAAGCAAGGGGTCATCTTCATCAACTTCGACGGCGCCCAGCTTACGTCCGGATACGACGATTCGCGCAGCAACCGGACACAGATCGGGCAACTCGCCGGGTCGTTCGCCCCGTACGGCCAGGGCAGCAAGCGCGAGGCGGTGATGCAGGCGGTGCGCACCGACTGGGCGCCGTTCAACGTCCTGGTCGTGGACACGCGGCCGGCGTCGGGTGACTACACCATGAACATGGTGGGACCGACGAACCCGTTCGGCGGCGGCGTGCTGGGGATCGCGCCGCTCGACTGCAACGACGCCCAGACCCACAACAACATCACCTACGCCTTCCACAGCGCAAGCGACCAGTTCAGCGCGAGCACGCAGGCGACGACGATCGGGCAGGAGGTGGCCCATTCCTACGGGCTCGAACACGTGGACGAGCCGGGGGACATCATGAACCCATACAACGCCGGCGGCGATCCGAGCTTTCGGGACGAGTGCATCCCGATCGTCGCAAACCAAGGGATCGTGTGCGGACAGCAGCACGCGGCCCAGTGCGGCTCGTCGAACATGCAAAACTCCTACCGCGAGCTGTTGGCGTTGTTCGGGCCGGCGGTGGCCGACGAGTCGCCGCCGACGGTGGCGATCACGTCCCCCGAGGACGGGGCCGTGTTCGAGCCCGGGGTGGACTTCGACATCACGGCGCAGGCCGAGGACGACCAGGGGATCGACGCGCTCGACCTGTACGTGGACGGGGCCTTCATACAGTCCGACGGATCGGCGCCGTACGGGTGGGGCGTCGAGAACATCCCAGAGGG
>JALSIN010000300.1 GCA_026989935.1 Polyangiaceae bacterium
GAGGTCACCTCGATCGGGCAGGCGCGCATCGTGCCGGAGGGCGTGCCCGTCGAAAATCCCGCCTTCGACGTCACCCCCGCCGAGCTCGTGACCGCGATCATCACCGACCGAGGCGTCTTCGAGCCCACCGAGATCGCCTCCGCGCAGGCCCCGTAGCGCACGGCACGGGGCGACCCGGGTCGAGGGCCCGCGGACAGAGTGCCGAGACGCCTGCGCACATCGGATGCATGGCGTGCCGCAGGTCGTCCACAGATGGATTTTTAGAGACGACGACGGTTGCAGACACGGGAGGGAAGCCCGGGGTGCGCGCGGCGGTTGGGCGCACGCCGCGCCCCGTGGCCGCCCGCGGCCCCGAACCCGTGCGCGACGTCACCGGGTGCCCCAGCCTGCGAGACGGACGTCCGCGGCGATGTCGGCCCCGGCCCACGAACCGGATCCACGGGGTCAGGACGGCGAGGCGGCGGCACGCTGGAGATCCGCCGCGCGCCGGCGCAGGGCCGCCACGACGGCGCGGGTGCGGCGAGTGGTCGGCAGGTCCGGGCGGTGGATCGCGTACCAGACCGCGCCGTCGATCCCCTCCACCGGTAGGCGCACCAGCCCCGCGCGCTCGGCCACGGGCCATGGCAGGACCGCCAGGTGCGTCCCGGCGCGGCAGGCCTCGAGGGCCACCTGCATCTGCAGGACGTGCAGGCCGATCCGCCGGGGCCAGCCCGGGGGCCAGCGATCGGGGACGGTGCCGTCGGGGGCGGGGATCGGGGCCACGAACGGGTGTTCGGCCAGGTCTTGGGGCGTAAGGTGGCAGGCCCGGGCGAGCGGATGGGTCGGGCCGGCGCACACGGCGTGGGGCACCCGCAACAGCGCCTCGACGGCAAGGTCCTGCGCCGGCACCGCGCCCTCCACCACGGCCACGTCCAGGCGACCGGCGTGCAGTTCGTGTGGGACCCGTGCGGTGGGCACGCTGGTGACCACCGGAACGAGGCGAGGGTGTCGCGCGGAAAGCCGCGCCAGGGCCGGCAGCACGAGCAAGGGCGCCATCGGCCCGGGGACGTGGATCGTCACGCGCCCGACCATCTGCCCGGGCCCGAGGGTCGTCACCGCGTCGTCCACCGAGCGCATGGCCAGACGCACCGCCGACAACAGCTCCCGTCCCGCGTCGTTGAGCACGATCCGCCGACCCACCCGGTCGAACAGGGGCCGGCCCACGGCGTCCTCGAGCAGGCCCACCGCGCGCGACAGGCTCGACGGCCCGACGTGCAACGCCCGCGCCGCCGACGGCAGGTGCTCGGTCTCGGCCACCGCACGAAACGCCGGCAACCAGCTCCAGATCTCCCGCACGCGCTGAGCCCGTTCCATGCCTATCATTCTATTTTATCACACGTATCATTGCAAACATTCTATTTTCCAAACCGTAACCGGGCCTTGCGGCGCTCGTCGTCCCGCCCGGGCACCCCGCGGTGCCCGAAAGGACGACCGAACATGCAAGACCCGACCATCCAACACACGATCCCTCTGACCCTGCCCCTGTTGCTGCTGCTGGCCGCGTGCAGCGGGGACGACGCCCAGAGTACGGGCACCACCACCACCGGCGACACGACCGGCGACACGACCGGCCCCGGCACGTCCGACACCGCCGCCTCGACGGGCGAGGGCAGCACCACGGCGGCCACGGGCGATACGGGCGCGGCCATGGCGACCGTGTCCGTGTCGTTTTCGGGCCTGCCCGACCCCGGGGCCGATTTCGTCTACGAGGGCTGGCTCATCGTCGGCGGCGAGGCCGTCTCGGCCGGCCGGTTCGGCGTGGACGACCAGGGGGCCGCGAACCCGGACACCTTCCTGGTGGACGCGGCGTCGGCCCAGGGCGCCGAGGCCTATGTGCTGACCATCGAGCCGGCCGACGGCGACGACCCCGCCCCCTCCGACACCCACGTGCTGGCCGGGGACTTCGCGGGCGGCACGAGCGCGGACCTCTCGGTCGCCCATCCGGCAGCGCTGGGCACGGACTTCGCCGGGGCGGCGGGCAGCTACGTGCTCAACACCCCCAGCAGCCCGGACATGGCCGACTACGCCCAGGGGATCTGGTGGCTCGACGCCAGCGGCCCCGAGATGGCCCCGAG
>JALSIN010000301.1 GCA_026989935.1 Polyangiaceae bacterium
CGCGTCTCCCTCGGCGGACCCGGGCAGCGCGGTGTACGTGCAGGCCCTGCGAGACGGCACCCGGATCCGCTACACGCTCGACCCGGTCCTGCAGGACGCCGCCCTGACGATCTTCCGCAACCGCGAGGTCCCCTACGCGGCGGCCGTGGTCCTCGACCTGCGGGACAACGCGGTGCTCGTGCTCGCCGGACACTCCACGATGGACCCGCAGGTGGACCCCCTCGAGGTGGTGGCGACCGCGTGGGCGCCCGCGGCCTCGACGTTCAAGCTCGTCACGTCGGCCGCCCTGCTGCGCACCGGCGAGGTCACCCCCGCCACGAGCGTGTGCTTCCATGGGGGCCTGCGCGGGATCACCGACGACCTTCTGCGCAATGACCCGAAACGCGACAAGACCTGCGCCACCTTGTCGGCTGCGGTCGCATACAGCCACAACGTGGTGATCGCGAAGCTGGCGCTGCGGCACCTCGACGCCGATGCGCTGCGAACGACCGCCCGGGACCTGGGGTTCGATCGTCCGATCCCGTTCGAGTTCCCCGTCGAACGCAGCCCGATCCAGGTGCCGGCGGACCCCATCGAGCGCGCCAAGATGGCCGCCGGCTTCTGGCACGCGGACGAAAGCCCCATCCACGGCGCCCTGCTCGCGAGCATCTTCGCCCGCCAAGGCGTCTTCCAGCCGCCGCACGTGGTCGCGGAGGTGCGGGACGCGACCGGTGACCTCGTCTACACCCCCGACCACGCGCCCACCCGTGTGCTCGAGCGCAAGGTCGCGCGCGCCGTCGGGCGGATGATGGTCGGCACGACGCGCAAGGGGACGGCGCGCGCCAGCTTTTTCGACGGGAAAGGGCAGCCGTTCGTGCCGGGGATCGACGTGGCGGGCAAGACCGGCAGCATCACGGGCAAGCGGCCCCCGGCGCTCAACTACAACTGGTTCATCGGTTTCGCGCCGGCCGACGAACCCGAGATCGCGTTTGCGGTCCTGCTCGCCAACGAGCCCAAGTGGCGGATCAAGGCGCACTACGCCGCCCGCCGACTCGTACAGATCTACCTGCAGCGGCGCGCCGAGGTCGCCCGCAACCGCGACGTCCGACTGGCCGAACGCGGGGTCGAGCGCTTCGACCCGTCCAAGAGCGGACGACTCGCCATGGCCGCAGACGAACAGCCGGCGCCGCTTCCGCCCATCCCCGGCCCCGAACCGAAGCACCGCGCCCAGCCATGACGAGCGGCCCTCGACTCCGCCGCGGCGGGCGGCGCGCAACCAGACTTCCGCGTGTGGGCCCCCTCGCCGCCCTGGCCGCCCTCCTCGCCACCCCAACCGCGCACGCGAACCTGGCGCCTCCCGCGGAGGATCCGGCCCAGGCCGCCCTCGACCGGGCCGCCGCGCGCGAGGCCGTGGCTCGTGCCCAGGCGGCGGCACGAGCGGGCGACTTCGCCACCGCCCTGGCCGAGTACGAGCACGCCCTCGCGCTTCGCCCGTCACCGCAGCTTCACTACAACATCGGGGTTTGCCACCAACATCTCGCGACCACGGCCACGGACGACGACACCCGCCAGGCACACTTGCGAAGCGCGATTGCCGCATACAACGAGTACCTCCGCCGCCGCCCCGATGCTCCGGATGCCCAGCGCGTGGTGGCGACCATCGAAGCGCTCGGCGGCGTCGCCGACCGCCCCGGTCACTGGGAGGCCGGGAATCTGGACCTGTTCGACCCGGACGCGCCGGTGCCCACGCTGTCGGACAAGCGCGCACTGTGGGACCAGGCGGCGGCGGCGTCCACACCGGCGCAGCAAGGGGGCGACGGCCCAAAGACCGCGACCGGTTCCTCTGCGGACACTGCCCGTAGCGTGGCGACACCCGCCGTACGTCCACCCCGCGCGGCGCTGTCCATCGCACCCGCGCTCGTTTCCCTCCACCCGTACGACGCCACGCGCGCCGGCCGCCCGCTCGACGTCCCCCTGGCCATGGGCGCGGGGGTCGAGGCGGTCGCCCTGTTGGGGCCCCAACGCCGCGCCTATCTCGGCGGCGCCTTCGACTTCGCCTGGCCCCTGCCGATCCGCGACACCGCGCGTCTCGGGTTGGCCATCTTCTCGGTCTCCTTCGTCGGCGGGGCATGGTTCGAGATCGGCACGTCACAGCGCCTGGCCGTGGGG
>JALSIN010000302.1 GCA_026989935.1 Polyangiaceae bacterium
TCGTCGAATCGCTGCGCCGCGCGGGCCCCGGGGCGATCACGGCCTGCGGCGCCACGGACGGCAGGACGGAGAGCCACCGCTTCGGCTTGCAGATCGATCTACGCCCTGCACTCGCGGTCCAACTTGGTCCCAATCGTGCCCACGCCCTCGTCCTGGCCATCCGCCCCGCCCTCCTGGCGGCCGGCACCGGCTGGTCGCGCTCGGGATGCCCGGACGAATCCGATCCCCCTTTTTCGGAGGTCGGCCTGCCGCCGGGCGCGGCCTTCGCGGTGGCGGGTGGCCTTGGCTACCGCGGCCGCTTCTGACAGGCTCGCGGGCAACGTGTCCGGCCCGTTGACCAGTGCCCTCGACGACGCGGTGGCTCGCGGCGGCAACCGGCGTCTCCTGTACGCCCAGGAAACGACCCTGTCCCGGCGCGGCCTGCGGATCCGCGCCCGCAAGCGAGCCGACGAACTCGCGCGGGCCGGCATCGCGCCGGGTGACCTGGTCGCCGTGGCGCTCGGTCCCTCCACCGAAACCCTCGTCAGCCTGCTGGCCTGTGACCGGATCGGCGCCCCGTTCGTCCTGCTGGACCCGGCGGAGGGCACCCGCCCCCTCGACGAGTTGGCCCGGGCGCTGGCCGTGTCCGCGGCCCTGCGGCGTCCCGCCGGCGAAGACACGGCGCCGCCTTCCTGGCCCGGCCACGCCGTGCGATCCAGGCGGCGTCTGGCCGGCGGGCTGACCGTCTTCGAGCGCCTCGAACCTGCCTCCGAGCGACCACCGCCCCCGGCGGGCACGGCCTACGTCCTGCCTGCCCTGACCACGGCGGGGGCCCCTCTGTTCGTCTTCCGCACCAAGGATCGTGTACGCGACATGCTCGCGTCGCTCCCCGCTGCTACGGGGATCGACGAGGGGGCGGCGATCGTTGCCGCGGCCAACATCGCTTTTCCCCCGCTGTTCGAAGCCGTCGTGCTCCCCTGGATCGCGGCTGCCGGCGCGCTGGTGCTCGACGACGCCCCCGACGCGAAGTCTCTCGCAACCGCCCGCGCCGCCGGCGAACCCCTCGTCGCCCTCGCCACGGATCGTGAGGGCGGGCGGCGCGCGGCGGCGGGGGCGCTTGGAACCGCGCCATGGCTCGGCGTGGGCCCGACCACGCCCCTGGCCGCGACCGAGCACGGCCTGCGGCAGGTCGCCTACCTCGAAGAACTCGGCCCATTCGCCGTGCGGGACGGTGCGGGCCCCCCGTTTCGCCCGGTTACGCCCTGGGCCGCCCAGCCCGGCGCCCCCATGGAGGCAGGAGGGTGCGAGTGGCTCGTGGCGGGGGCCGGGGCCTCCGAGCGCTTCCCACGGCCCGAAGACGACGATCCGGGTACACCCGCCGGCGTCGGCCGGTGGCTCCACACGGGCTTCGCGGCGCGTTTCAAAGGCGACGAACCGGTCGAGATCCTCGGCCGGGACGACGGCCTGTTTTGGCATGGGGGAAAGCGCGGCAGCCTCGAAGGGATCGAGCGTTGCGCCCTGTCGATCGAGGGCGTGTCAGCCTGCCGAGCGATCTGGGAGGCGGGCGACGACGGGGAACCTACGCTCGTCCTCACCGTGGACGGCCCGGCCGAGCCCGAGCGGGTACGTGGGTACCTGCGCGAGCACCTCGCGCCAGCGTTCGTGCCCGCCACGGTGCGACCGGCCGTCAGCGGGGATCTTCCGGCAGACGCACCATGACGTCCACCTGCGGCGGCGGCCTGCGTTCAACCTCGACCGTACGCTGCAGGGGAAAGCGACCAGGCTTTCGCACCTCGACCCGATGCACGCCCGGCGCAAGCCGCAACCGCTCGCCGGGCCGAACGATGGCGCCGACCTGGCCCACATAGTGCCCGTCCACGTACACCTCGGCATCATGGTCCTCCGGAGGGGCGTGCAGCACCAGTTCGGCCGTCTTCCCCCCCGCAGCGCAGCCGACCGCCAACGCGACCGCCCCTGTGCAGGCGACGATCCCCAGCCAGCGGCGGCAGCGGTCGTTCATGGGCGCCCCCCAACGTAGACCACCGCGGACACCACGTCGATGGCGGCCTCGAGCCGTTCGCCGGCCCCCGAGGCCCCCTCGGCGACGTCCGCGAGGGCCGGGAGATCCCCGCTCCCCTCGACACACAGATCGACCCGGCCCCCGGGCTCGACGCCGCAGACGTACGCCGTTACGGCGGATGGGATCGTGCGGCGGATTGCGCGCGCGACGCGTCGGATCGTCCGGGCGGCCACGTCCGGCCCGAAGCGCAGGCGTACGGGGCCGGCGCCGGGTCCGACGCGGATCCGGCCGGCAAGGCGTGCCACGGCGGCCTCCACGGCGGCCTGCTCGTCCGCGCCGCTGCCGGTCACCGTCACGCGCGAACCCGTCGCGGCCGCCGTCGGGGACACGGCCGTGGCCGTCGCCACGACCACCCCGGCAACCGGCGCAATTCCGATGATCCGACACGCAATTACCGCCGCCACGGGCGTGGCACCCCGGTCCCCTCCGAGGCGCTGGCGAACGGCATCGGACACGGCCTCGCACCCGTCCCCGAAGACCGCCCGGCGGACCGTCCGAGACGCCGGCGTAGCCACGCCCACGGCCCGCGCAAGACGTCCGAGATCCACGTCCACCTCGAGCCGGACCTCGACGACCGTACCTCGGCGGACCTGCGACACGACGCGGTACGATTGCGTCCAGCGCTCGAAGGAGCGATCGACGAGCGTCTTGCGGACGTCGGCGGGCACCGGGGCGCCCAGGGCGTCGAGCGCCTGCGCGAGCGCCTGGCGGCGAGCGGCGGCAAACGCCGCATCGACGGCCCCCTCGACCCCCTCGGCAGGTGCCACCGTGCCACGCCCGTGTCCAGGAAACCATCGCGCCCACACGTGCGCGGTCGGTCCCACGGCGAGAACCCCGCCCAGCACGATCGTCCCCAGACACGCCCAAAGACGGCGCACGCCCCGCGGCAAACGGCCGCGGCGCGCCCGCGACGCCCCCCCCATTTCAGCTATCGTGCGCTTCGTACGAGTCATGGTCGCCTCTCCGAAGGATCTCGTGGCCCCCATCCCAGGCGCAACGAAAGCACGCGGCACCGGTGGACGTTCGGCCCCGGGTCGGTCACACTGCGCGTCGTGATGATTCGGCATCCGTACAGCGGGCATCGACGATACTCGATCACCCACCGCGCGGTCCAACGGCTGCGCGAGCTCGTGCCCGGCCGCGAGGCCGAGACCGACGAATCCTTGCGCGACGAGATCGACGCCACCATCGAGCGGGCCGAGACGGCCGGCAAGGCGATCAACACCCTCGACGCGATGCTCGGCGAACCGCAGACGATCGTCCCCATCGACGACTACGGCGACCGCTTCTACGCGATCATCAAGGAAGAGACCGTCGTCACGATCCTCCCGCGGGCCCACGGCGAGGACATCTTGCAGCGCGGCCAGGCCATGGAGCAGCAGGTCGCTGAACGCGGCGTGGCGCCGCGCGACGTGCCGCCGATCCCGCCCCGTCCGCGTCCCAAGGAGGTGCGGGCCGGCCCGGTGGTGGTCGAACGCATCGTGCGCGGCGCCGGCCGCGGTGGGGCGATCAAGAGCCGCATCGAACGCGTCGAGGCCATCGAGCCGGATCGAGAGGTCCGTACGGCCACGACGGACGTGGTCGCCGGTCTGCGCGGTTCGGTCGCCCGTGTGGTCTCGATGGGGGAAGGCGCCACACCGGACTCGCCCGCCGCGCGCCTGCTCGACGAGGCCGTCACGAAGGCTCGCCGGCGCGCCGCCGTCCTGGCGCTGCGCGAGATCCTCGAGGACCAGCCCCGTACCGCCCCCTTCGCCCCGGTGCTACGCGAGATGGAGGTTGCGGGCGTCGCCGACGTGCTGACCTGCGGCGACATGCTCGACCTCAATCGGGTGCGCGCCTGACGGTCGGCCGCCCCGCGTGGTCCCGCCCGACCCGCCAACGGGCTACGGGCGCCCGACCAACCGGCGCAGGGCGATACGTACCAACTCGTCGGCCGGCGGTGCGACATCCCCCGCATCCGCGCACACCGCCACGACGGCGGATTCGGCCTGCTTGCGCCGAAACCCCGCGTGGACGAGGGCCGACACCGCCTCGTCCACCGCGGGCGCCCGGGCATCCGCGCCCTTTCGCGGGTCGGATGCGGCGCCCGAACCCGCCGGCAGTTTGTCGGCCAGATCGAGCAGGATCCGCTCGGCCGTCTTCTTGCCGATCCCAGGGATCTTGCACAGCCCCCGCGCGTCCCGGGCGGCGATCGTGTCCACCAGGTCGGACAGCGCCATCCCGCCCAGAACCGTCAGCGCCAGCCGGGGACCGACGCCCGGCACCGCGAGCAAGGCGCGAAACACCGCCCGCTCCTCGGGATGCGGGAAACCGAACAACTCGATGGCATCCTCGCGCACGTGCGTGTGGATCCACAGGGCGACGGCCCGGCCTTCGTCGGGCACCTCCGCGAGCCCCTGCAGCGAAACAAACACCTCGTAGCCGACGCCCCCCGCGTCCACCAGGACCATGCCCCGCGCCGCCTCCTTGTGGCGCACCGTGCCGCGCAGGTGCCCGATCACGCGGCGCCCCTCCCGAACACGTGGCAGATCGCAAGCGCCAACGCGTCGGCGGCGTCGGCGGGCGGCAGGCTCGCAAGGCCGCACAGGAACGCCACCCGCTCCTGCATCGCCCGCTTGGGCGCGCGCCCGTGCCCGGCCACGGCCCGCTTGACCGCCGCCGGCGCGTACTCGAACACCGAAAGCCCCCGGCGCCGGGCCGCGAGCACCAGGGCCCCACGCGCCTGGCCGAGCTTGAGCGCGCTCTGCGCGTTCTTGCCGGCGAACGCGCGCTCGATGGCGAGTTCCGCGGGCTCGAAGGCGTCGATCACCTCCTCCATGTCCGCCGCGATCTCCAGGATCCGATCGGCGAGGTCGGCCGCGCGCGGGCGGATCACCCCGCACTCGAGGTAACGAAACGCCGCCCGCCCCCGGGCCTCGACCAGCGCGTACCCCACCACCCGCGTGCCCGGGTCGATCCCGAGGACACGTGGGCCTGCGCTGGACGAAGGTGGCGCCATCACGATCCGGGCACGCTAGGGCCCGTGTGCTTCCAGGACCTCGGGGGGCAGCTGCGCGTTCGTGTAAACCTGCTGCACGTCGTCGTGGTCGTCGAGCTTGGCCCAGATCTTCGCCACCTGCTCGGCCGCCTCCCCCGTAAGCTCGACGACGTACTCGGGCTTGGGGATCCAACGGATCTCGGCGGCCTCCGGCGACAGGTCGGACAGGCCTTGCTGCACCTGCGCCAGATCCCCCGGATCGCACAGCACGACCCACGCATCGCCGTCGTCCTCCAGTTCGTCGGCGCCCACCTCCAGCGCCCGCTCGAGGACGGCGTCCTCGTCCCCCGCGGACCTGGGCAACACGACCACCCCGCGCCGGTCGAACATGTACGTGGCCGACCCGCCCGTACCGAGCTCGCCACCCGCCTTCGACAGCAGGTGGCGCAACTCGCTGACCGTCCGGTTGCGGTTGTCCGTCATGCACTCGAGCACGAAGGCGACGCCCGCGGGCCCGCGCCCCTCATAGCGCACCTCCTCGACGGTGGTGCCGTCGTCGAGCTCGCCCAGGCCCTTGCGGATCGCGCGCTCTTGGTTGTCCTTGGGCATGTTGGCCGCGCTGGCGGCCGAAAGCGCCAGGCGAAGGCGCGGGTTCGCATCGGGGTCGCCACCTCCGACCCGGGCGGCCACCTGGATCTCACGGGCCAGTTTCGTGAAGATCTTGCCGCGCTTGGCGTCGAGCGCCCCTTTCTTGCGCTTGATGGTCGACCACTTGCTGTGCCCGGACATCGCCGTCGTCTCTTAGCACGCCCAAACGCCGAAAAAAAGCGAACCCCCGGCCTTACGGCACGCGGACCACGTGCACACCCCCCGCGAGCGCGCGAAGCAGCCGGGCGCGCAGGCCAGTGTAGCGGCGCGCGGCGTCCGCCCGCGCCACGGCGCGGTCGAGGGCGCGCGGCTGCGTCACCACGACGCACAGGGATCGGGCCCGGGTCACCGCGGTGTAGATGAGGTTGCGCCGCAGCATGACGTGGTGGTCGGCCGCAAGCCCGATCACCACGGCGGGAAACTCGCTGCCCTGGCTCTTGTGGATCGTCATGGCGTAGGCGAGCTGCAGCGCGGAAAGATCCGTCGCTTCGTACGGCACACGCACCCCATCGAACTCCACCACGAACGCACCGCCGGCGGCGTCCGCCGCCACCACCGTCCCCACGTCGCCGTTGAACACCCCCTTCGTGTAGTCGTTTCGCGTCTGCAGCACCCGGTCGCCGAGCCGGAAGGTTCGGGCGCCGCCCGCGGGACGAACCGCCGGCCCCGATTGCCCGAGCCGAGCCTGCAGCGCCTCGTTGAGATGCCTCGTGCCCACGGCCCCGCGGTGCATGGGCACGAGGACCTGAATCTCGGTCTTCGGGTCGAAGCCGTAGGCGCTCGGGATCCGCTCGGTGACCGCCCGCACGATGTGGTCGCGGACCTGCTCCGGGCTGCGCGCGGTCACGACGAAGAACTGCCCGCGCCGCCCCGCCGCCCGCGCGTCGTCCGAGACCGGCCGCTCGCCGCGCAGGATCCGGTGCGCGTTCTCGACGATGCTGCTGCCCTCGGCCTGGCGGAAGACCTCCCGCAGGGCCACCACCCGGATGCGCTCGGGCGCCCGCTGGGCGGCATCGAGGACGTCCCGCAGCACGTTGCCCGGCCCCACCGAGGGGAGCTGGTCGGCGTCGCCCACGAGCAGCAGGCGATGGCGCTCGTCCAGCGCCTCGAACAACGCCCGGGCCAGGTGCACGTCCAGCATCGAGGCCTCGTCCACCACGACGAGCCCCGGGGGCAGCGGATCGTCCGGGCCATGCCGAAAGCGCCCCGTCGCCGGATCGATGGCGAGCAACCGGTGGATCGTCGAGGCCGCCTGGCCCGTGGCCGCCTCGAGCCGCTTGGCCGCCCGCCCGGTGGGGGCGCACAGCAGGACGTCCACCTCGTTGGCGTGGGCGACCTCGAGGATGCTGCGGACCACGGTGCTCTTGCCCGTGCCGGGCCCGCCCGTCAGCACCGTCACCCGGTGCTCCGACACCGCCTCGACGGCCGCACGCTGGCCGGCGCTGAGGGTGTCGGGCAGGCGGATCTTCTTCCACCGCTTCGCCGGCTCCTCCGAAAGGCGCGCGAGCGCCTCGGCCACCCCCCGCTCGGCCCGCAGCATGGCGAAGCGGAACACCAGCGGCTCGGAGCCCCCGAGGTCCCCCTCGATCACCACGTCCCCGGTCTGCACCAGGCGGCCGAAGCCTTCTTCGAGGGCGTCCACCTCCACCGACAAGAGGGCCTGGGCGTCCGCCAACAGGCGCGCCACGGGCAGGGCGCAATGTCCGTCCCCCTCGGCCCGCTCGAGCACGTACAGAAGCCCCGCCTCGATCCGGCTCGGGTGGTCGGACTCGATCCCCTGCGACCGCGCGATGCGGTCGGCCGTCTGGAAGCCGATCCCTTCGATGCGGCGGGCGAGACGATACGGGTCTGCCTGCAGCACCGCGAGCGCCTCGTCTCCGAAGGCCCGGTGAATCGGGGCCGCAAACCGCGTGGAGATCCCGAGTTCGGCCAGCCGGGCCTCGATGGCGGCCTTCGGGCCCGTCTGGGTGCGGTGGTGCGCAGCGATGCGCTCGACCGTCTTCGGGCCGAGGCCCCGCACCTCTTCGAGCCGTCGCGGCTCGCGCTCGAGCACCGTGAGGGTATCGTGCCCGAACCGCGCCACGATCCGCTTGGCCACGGCGGGCCCAACCCCCGGGTAGCGCTGCAGGCGGCGTTCGATCTGACCCAACGTCCGCGGCGGACGAACCACGGCGGTGCGATAGCGAAACTGCCGGCCGTAGGTGGGGTGGGTGGTCCACCCACCGACCAGGTGCACCTCGGCCCCCTCCTCGACGGCGCCGCCGTGCCCGACGACGGTCACCGCCTCCTGCCCGCGCCTCGAAAGGCGCGCAACCGTGTAGCCCGACTCGGGCGCGTGGAACACCACGCGCTCGACCGTCCCTTCGAGGACCTCGCTCGCCTCGTTCCGGTCGTCGGCGGCCACGGGGCTGCAAGCATCCCGCGAGCCCCAGGCCGGCGCAATCACCCCCGGTGGGCCGCCCGTACGCGACACCGTGGCGGTGCGTTACCCTGCCGCCGTGGCCCGCTGGCTCCGCCGCCCCCTCGCCGCCTTCGCCCTGCTCGCGCTCGCCGCCTGCCGCGCCGAAGCGCCCCCACCGGCCCCCGCCGGCCGGGCGCCCACGGCGGGCCCGCGCGCCCCCGCCAGCCGGGCGCCCGCGGCGGACCCGCGCGCCGCGAGCGAAATCGCCGAACCCGGGCAGGCCCATGCCCGCCCCACAGCCGCTGCGCCCGCCACGAAGAAGGCCCCGGCGCCTCGTCCCGAAGCTCCCCCCGCGTACGAGGCGGTCACCTTCGTCACGAAGGGGGCCGCCGCCGGCGACCGGCTCCCGCTCGTGATCGCGATCCACGGGCTCGGCGACCGCCCGAACCGTTTCGCACGGGCCCTGCGGGGCCTCGACACCCCGGCCCGCGTGGTGGCCCCGGCGGCCCCCACCCCCTGGCACGAAGGGGGGTCGTGGTTTCCGGTGCGCGCCCGGGACCCCGACATCGCCGCCCTGGCGCGGGGGGTGGCCGCCGCCGCCGACGACCTGGCCGCGTTCATCCGCGCGACGGCGCAGCAGCATCCGACCCGCGGCAAGCCCATCGTGACGGGCTTTTCCCAGGGGGGGATCCTCTCGTTTGCGGTGGCCGTGCGCCACCCCGATCTCGTCGCGGGCGCGATCCCGGTCGGGGGGCTGCTGCCCGAGCCGCTCTACCCGAAGCGCCCGCCCGAACGCCCCGTGCCCATCGTGGCGCTGCACGGGGCCGACGACACGGTGGTGGCCTTCGATCGTGCCCAGGCGACGGTCGATCACCTGCGCTCGCTCGGCTGGCCGGTCCGCCTGGTACCGTTTGCGGGGGTGGGTCACGCGATCCCGCAGCCCGTGCATCGCGCATGGCTCGACACCCTCGCGGCGGCCTGCGAGGGGCGCTGGGACGTGGCCCGCTAGGCGCAGACCCGCGGCCAGGGCCCCGCACGCGCGCCGAAGGTCCGGCACGGCTGCCCCGTCCCCGAACCCCCGCGGTCGGGCCCGCCGGGCGGCGCCCGCGCATGCGGCTTGCACCCGGGCGCTTCCTTCGCCACCGTGCGCCCACCGTGCCCAGCCCCCGCAACGACGTCCGCAACGTCGCCATCGTCGCCCACGTGGACCATGGCAAGACGACCCTGGTCGATGGGCTCTTGGAGCTCGCCGGCGCCTTTCGCCGTGGGACCGCCCCTCGGGAGCGGGCCCTCGACTCGGGCGATCTGGAACGGGAGCGGGGGATCACGATCACGAGCAAGCCCACCGCGCTCGACCACCGCGGCGTGCGGATCAACATCGTGGACACGCCGGGCCACGCGGACTTCGGCGGGGAGGTCGAGCGGGTCCTCAACATGGTGGACGCCGTCTTGCTGCTGGTGGACGCCGTCGAGGGCCCCATGCCGCAGACGCGCTTCGTCACGGAGAAGGCCATCGCCCACGGCCTTCGCATCGTGCTCTCCGTCAACAAGATCGATCGGCCGGCCGCCGAGCCCCACGCCGCCGTGGACGCCACCTTCGATCTCCTCGCCGCCCTCGGGGCGAGCGACGAGCAGCTCGACTTCCCGGTGGTCTTCTGCAGCGCGCGCGAGCGCTACGCCATGGCCGACCCGGACGATCCGCCGGGCGATCTGTCGTTGCTGCTCGACACCCTCGTCGAGCACGTGCCGCCCCCGGTGGTCGAGCCCGAGGCGCCGGCGGCGCTTTGGGTCTCCACCCTCTACCACGACCCGTACGTGGGGTTCCTCGCGGTGGGGCGCCTCGCCCGCGGGCGAATCGCCGTCGGCGACCGCATGGCCCGGGTGTGCCCGGCGACGGGCGACAACGAGACGACGGTGGCCGACGAAGAGATCTTCCGGGTGCGCAAGATCCTGGGGTTCGCGGGCGTCGAGCGCTTCGAGCTCGACGGGGCGGCGGCGGGCGACATCGTGGCCGTGGCGGGCATGACGGACCTTCGGGTGGGCGACACCCTGACCGTGCCCGACCCGGCGGCGCGCACGGTGTTCCCGGCGCTGCAGGTGGATCCGCCCACCATGTCGATCCGGATCCGTCCGAACGACGGCCCGTTCGCGGGGCGCGAGGGCGCGTTCGTCACGTCGCGCAAGATCGAAGAGCGCCTCGCCCGGGAGGTATTGTCCAACGTCGCCCTCGAGGTCGCTCCCACTGAGTCCCCGGAGGAATTCGAGGTGCGCGGCCGGGGCGAGTTGCACCTTTCGGTGCTGCTCGAGACCATGCGCCGGGAGGGCTACGAGATGTGCGTGTCGCGGCCGGAGGTGCTGCTGCGGCGCACGGACGGCGGCGCCGTCGAGGAGCCCTACGAGCGCGTCGTGATCACGGTGGACGAGGCGTACGTGGGCGCGGTGATCGAGGCGCTGGGCCGCCGCGGCGGCGAGCTCGCCGGGATGGACGCCGCGGGGGCGGGACGCAGCCGCCTGTCGTTTCGCGTGCCGTCGCGGGGCCTTTTGGGTTTTCGCTCCGAGCTCCTTTCGGCCACTCGGGGCAGCGCCGTGCTGGCCTCCACCTTCGAGTCCTACGGGCCGTACCTCGGGAACATGCGCACGCGCAGCAACGGGGTGATGATCGTCCTCGAAGACGGCGAGACCGTCACGTACTCCCTGCACCGCCTGCAGGACCGCGGCGCCCTGTTCGTCGGGCCGCAAACGCCCGTGTACGCCGGTATGATCATCGGTGAGCACAACCGGCCGGAGGACATCGTGGTCAACCCCGCCATCACGAAGAAATTGACGAACATCCGCGCCGCCGCCGCGGACGAGAAGCTCTTCCTGTCGCCGCCGCGGACGTTCTCGCTGGAGGAGGCCCTGGCCTACATCGAGGCGGACGAGCTGCTCGAGATCACCCCCGCCTCGCTGCGCCTGCGCAAGCGCCACCTGGACCACAACGTGCGCAAGCGACACGAAAAGGCGCGCAAGGCCGCTTCCGACCAGGCCCGCGCCCGACGGAGCGCCCCCCCGTGACGACCACACGCAAGCGCAGACTCCAGGTTCTTCGGGGCCTTTCGGCCGCGGACTTCATGCACCCGCTGGACGCGAAGGCCACCGCCTCGCTCAAGAAGATCCCCGCCCTGGGCGCCTTGACGAAGAAGGTGCTGGAGCTCGGGCTGGAACGGGCGCTCTACCTGGAGAACGTGGCGGACAACGTGCGGGTGGACGAACGCATGTTCCCGCATCTTTTTCGCGCGTTGTCGTGGAGTTGCAAGATCCTCGGGGTACCGGTGCCCGAGCTGTACGTCACGATGGATCCCGTGCCGAACGCCTACACCTATGGGCACACGCGGCCATTCATCGTGCTGTCCTCGGGCCTGGTGGACCTGCTCGACGCCGAGGAGCAGTTCTTCGTGGTGGCGCACGAGGTGGGGCACATCAAGTGCGAGCACATGCTCTACACGGTGCTCGCCCGCAACCTGACGGCGCTGCTCGACGCCGTGGGGCAGGCGACACTGGGGATCGGCGCCCTGCTGGGGACGGGCCTGGCCCTGCCGCTGTACGACTGGTACCGCAAGTCCGAGCTGTCCGCGGACCGCGCGGCGCTGCTGGCGGTGCAGGATCCGGCCGTCCCGATCCGGGTGTTCATGAAGCTCGCGGGCGGTTCGCGCCGGATGGTGGAGGCCATGGACGAAGCGGCCTTCCGCGACCAGATCCGCCTGTACGAGGACGAAGACCTCTCCGGCCTCGACAAGGTCTACAAGTTCCTCCTGACCGCCTTTCGCACCCACCCCTTTCCGATCCTGCGCGCCAAGCACCTCGACGCGTGGATCGAAGACGGAGGCTACCGGGCCACGCTCGACCGCTTCGCCGGGGCCGGGCACGCCGGTTCCGGGCCGAACGAGACATGACGGCCCGCGGCGACGACGGCGGCGGACCCGGCCCGGCCCCGGCTGCGGGCCTTGGCCTACGTTGGAGCTTTGCGCGCGAGCTGGCGGACCGGCTCGAGGCGGGGACCGCCGCGGTCGGCTGCGTGGAGATCGTGCCGGAGAACTACA
>JALSIN010000303.1 GCA_026989935.1 Polyangiaceae bacterium
TCGGATGCTCGTTCGGACCGCCACCACCGGCCTCGCGGTCTGCCTCGCCCTCCTGCTTGCGGCGGCGGCCCAGGCCGTGCCGCTGCTCTACGACCTCACCGGCACGATCGAAATCGACACCTTCCAGGGGACGCCCGACAACATCGTGGCGTTGCTCGGCGACGACGATCCGCAGCCGGTGACCGGGAGCCTCACGGTCGACCCCGACACCGGGGAACTGGTGAGCATGTTCCTGGACCTCGGGACCGTCATCCGGACCGTGGATCTCGACGGAACCGTCGACGGTGCCGGCTTCTACACCATCATCACCTCCACCGGCGTGACCCGTACGTTCGGCTCGACCCCGGGCACGGTCGCCGGCAACGCCATCAGCTACGCCACGCTGAACGAGATCGCCCAGACCGGCGTGAGCAGCTGCGACAACGCGCTGCCCGCCGGCCCCCTGGCGTGCCCGAACGTCCCGCCGACGATCGAGCCCACCACCTGGCTCGACGGCACGCTCATCTTCGGGCCGGGCAACGGCACGCTGACCTTCACCTTCTCGAACAACAGCTTCAAGCCCGGCGACCTCGGCTTCTCCACCGAGGACTTCACCCTGACCGGGACGCTGGTGCCCGAGCCCGGTACCGCGCTGCTGATGGGCGGTGGGCTGCTGGCCCTCGCCGTAGCCGGCCGCCGACGCCGCTAGCCCGCCCGGGCGCCGACTCGCAACCCGGCGATCACCGGGGTCCCGAGGGGCCCCGGTGATCGCGTTCGGGACGGCCACGACCCGAGCCACCCCGCCGTGGCCCGCTCGCCACCCCGGCGGCGGCCTTCCCACCGGTCGCCCGGCGTGCCGCGGCGGCCGGCATCCACCCCCACGGGCCAACCCCCGCCGGGCGCCTCGGCCCCCGGGCATGGCGACAGGGCCGCGGCCGCCTCGGCCGGCTCGGCGGTGGGTGCAGGCTCTTCCGGTGCAGCGCTGGCACCCGCGCATCTGCCTGCCCGGAGTGTCTACCCCGTGGGGCGGAACCGTTTTCCCACCCGGCGGCGAGAATGGTGCTTTACGCCGACACCCCGGCGGGTGTAGAAAGGGAAGCTGGCGCATCACGCCACAGGAGCACGCTGGGACCGGGCCACCAACCCAGGAGGACGACGAACATGCCGCGATGGATGGGAAGGATGGGAAGGATGGGAAGGATGGGAGGTGGAGGGGCGAACCGAACCGCCACGGCCCTCGCCGCGGGTCTCACCGCGTTCGGGCTCGCCGTAGCGCCGGCGCCCGCTTCGGCGCAGGTGCTCAACAAGTGCGAGAAGGAGATCTCCAAGGCGATCGGCAAGGTGGCGAGCGCCACGCAGAAGTTCTTCCAGAAGTGCCCCGACGAGTACCAGAAGGCGGTCGACAAGAACATCAGCAAGGGCCTGGCACCCGACGACCCGGCGAACATCCTCGCGGCCGCCGCGAAGTGCGAGACCTTCCTCGGTGACAAGGTGCTCTCCATGACGAACGGCTCGTCGGCCGTGAAGAAGAACCTCGACGGGCTCAAGTCGAAGATCGGCAAGTGCGGGGCCACGACGGCAGAGCAGGATGCGAACCTGATGCAGCTCGGCTACCCGCCCCAGGCCACCCATGGCGACCTATGGGCACGGCTGGCCATCGTCGCCGGTCTCGCCGCGGGCTTCGACGCGCAGATGACGAGCAACCTGCGCACCATGACCGCGATGAACGGCCTCTACAACGTCGACAACGGCGCCACCTGCCCGAGCTGCGGGCTCTTCGCGACCCTCGAGGGGGACGGCGCCCCGGTGGCCGGGCACGCGGGGCCCTGTGCGACGGTAGCCTGCGACGACAGCACGGGCAGCAGCCAGGACCTCCAGCTCGGGACGGGCTCCGGGACGCTCCCCGTTTCGCTCGTCGGAACGACGGTGTGGAAGGTGTGCGACTTCCGCTCCGGCTTCAAGACCGACGGGCTCGTCGACGGCCTCAAGGTGATCGTGGCCAGTCCCTCGAAGTCGCTTCAGGCCAGCGCCCTCGGCAGCGACGTCTGCATCGCCCAGCACGGCGCGGTGGGCTTCATCAACGGAGCCACCGGGACCCAGCCGGGCCTCGATGTGCACGTCTGCGTCGAT
>JALSIN010000304.1:5000-14222 GCA_026989935.1 Polyangiaceae bacterium
CCGGGACACTGCCTGGTGGGTAGTTTGACTGGGGCGGTCACCTCCTAAAGCGTAACGGAGGCGCGCAAAGGTTCCCTCAGGCCGATTGGAAACCGGCCGCAGAGTGTAAAGGCACAAGGGAGCTTGACTGCGACACATACAAGTGGAGCAGGTGCGAAAGCAGGCCTTAGTGATCCGGCGGTTCCATGTGGAAGGGCCGTCGCTCAACGGATAAAAGGTACTCCGGGGATAACAGGCTGATCTCCCCCAAGAGCTCACATCGACGGGGAGGTTTGGCACCTCGATGTCGGCTCATCGCATCCTGGGGCTGAAGCCGGTCCCAAGGGTTGGGCTGTTCGCCCATTAAAGCGGTACGCGAGCTGGGTTCAGAACGTCGTGAGACAGTTCGGTCCCTATCTTCCGCGAGCGTAGGAATCTTGAGGAGAGCTGTCCCTAGTACGAGAGGACCGGGATGGACGGACCCCTGGTGTTCGGGTTGTCGCGCCAGCGGCACTGCCCGGTAGCCATGTCCGGAACGGATAACCGCTGAAAGCATCTAAGCGGGAAGCCAACTCCAAGATGAGGATTCCCTGAAGGTCCGTCGAAGATGACGACGTTGATAGGCCGGATGTGGAAGCGCAGCAATGCGTGGAGCTAACCGGTACTAATCGACCGTTCGGCTTGACCCACGCTCCCTTCCAGGAGCACCTGGCCGTCTTTCGACGGCGGGGCCGTGGGGTCGCGACCGAGGTTTCGCACGAGAACGCAATCGACGCTTCGAAGGCCCATGAGGCTGCCTTTGGTGTCGCTCTCGAGCCGCGCGGTGTGTTTCCAACCGGGGCTGCACGCCGCGTGTGAGGTTTCTGGTGGTGATGGCGGAGGGGCCACACCCGATCCCATCCCGAACTCGGAAGTTAAGCCCTCCAGCGCCGATGGTACTGCAGGGGGGACCCTGTGGGAGAGTAGGTCGCCGCCAGAGCTAACGGCCGGCCGTCCGAAAGGACGCGCCGGCCGTCTTTTTTTCTCCTCTTGACCACCTCGAAGGTCAAGGGCTCGTAATTTCGTGATTTTTTTCGGTTGTGTCGATTCCGGGCAGCGGCAGCCGCCGTTGGGGGGCTCGTCGGACGGAGAGGAAGGCTCGCTACGTGGCAGATCTCGGCGCGATTCGGGCGCCGATCTCGGCCTCGATGGGCGAGGCGCAGCCGTTCGAGCACGTGTGGTTGTTCGGCGTCGCGGGGGCGATGCCGTCGAGTCTCCCGAGCACGCGGTGGATCCGGGTGTCGTGGAAGCGCGCCGGGGCGACACCCAGCAGCTCGGGCAACGCCGTGCGTGAAAACCGCCGCATGGCCGACAGTTTGGAGCCGGGCGCCACGCAGCGCTGAAGGGACGGCGCACAGATGACCGCGGCCGCTCGCACCGCCGCCACCTTGCGCTCGGGGACGATCCGGTGCAGGCGCGCCGAGAGGTTCCACGGGCGCCATGTTTCGAGGGCCACCGCCACGTCGATGGCAGGCCGGGGCGTCGTGGAGCACCAGCGACTTGCTCTCGCGAGACGGGCTAAAGGCGAGCCTTTGGTTCTCGAACGCCGGGTCCGACATCTCGCCCAGGTTGGCGATGAACCTCTGGGCGGGCATGCCGTCTTCGCGGCGATAGGTCTACACGAGCCGGACGTAGGTCTCGAAGGACGTTCCGGAGCGGACCTCGGTTCGATCGCGGCGCACGGTTGCACCGGCTCCAACGCTTCGCACAACCCGTCAATCCGCCAACGGAAAGCGCATTACCCGTATCAACGCACCCGACCTGCCGCATCGACGATGGTTCCACCGCACATCGGATATCTCGTGTGATCCGGTGTAGTTATGGAAGGCTGTCGCTGCTCAGGTGATCGACATGGGGAAGACACTCAGGGGCGATTCGGTCCGGCTGTCGGGCGACCCGCACTTCGACGGGGTTTCCATCGTGCACGTTCCCCTTGCCTGGGCCCTCGACGAAGAGATGCCCCGCACGGTCCGCGTCCACCCGGCCACGATGGAGTGAAGAGAGGACGGGGGTAGGGGGGGCAGGGGTTACTTGAGCACGTTGGCCCAGATGTTGTTGCGCGTGCCGTCGTGCTGATGCCAGACCGCGACGGCGTTGCCGCTCGGGTCCATGGCGACCTGGGGAACAAAGGCGGATCCCGCGTTGTCGTCCTCGATGAGTTCGGCGTTGCCCCAGCCCTGTCCGGGGACGAAGCGATTCGACCAGATATTGTTGCGGGTGCCGTCGGACTGCCGCCAGACAGCGACGGGGATGCCGCTCGAGTCCATGGCGAGTTGGGGAGTGGAGGCGTCGCCCGTGTTGTCGGTCTCGATGAGCGCGGCGTTGCCCCAGCCCTGTCCGGGGACGAAGCGGTTGGCCAGGATGTTGTCGCGGGTGCCGTCGGACTGCCGCCAGACGGCGACGGCGTTGCCGCTTGGGTCCATGGCGATCTGCGGAAAGGCGGCGGATCCCGCGTTGTCGTCCTCGATGAGTTCGGCGCTGCCCCAGCCCTGTCCGGGGACGAAACGATTCGACCAGATATTGTCGCGCGTACCGTCAGACTGCCGCCAGACAGCGACCGCGTTGCCGCTCGGGTCCATGGCGACCTGTGGGTCGAAGATGTTGCCCGCGTTGTCGGTCTCGATGAGCGCTGGAGTGCCCCAGCCCTGTCCGGGGACGAATCGATTCGACAAGACGTTGTAGCGCGTGCCGTCGTTCTGGGACCAGACAGCGACGGCGTTGCCGCTTGGATCCATGGCGATCTGCGGGCTGGTGGCGGATCCCGCGTCGTCGGTCTCGATGAGTTCGGCGTTGCCCCAGCCCTGTCCGGGGACAAAGCGGTTCGACCAGATATTGTTGCGCGTACCGTCGCGCTGGTACCAGACAGCGACGGCGTTGCCGCTTGGGTCCATGGCGACCTGGGGAGAGTAGGCGTGGCCCGCGTCGTCGGTCTCGATGATCTCCGCAGTGCCCCAGCCCTGTCCAGGGATGAAACGGTTGGCCTGGATGTTGTAGCGCGTTCCGTCGTGGTGCCGCCAGACAGCGACGGCGTTGCCGCTTGGGTCCATGGCGACCTGGGGGGCATCGCCACTCCCCGCGTCGTCGGCCTCGATGATCTGTGCGTTGCCCCATCCCTGTCCGGGGACGAATCGATTCGACCAGATATTGTCGCGCGTACCGTCGGACTGCCGCCAGACAGCGATGGCGCTGCCGTCTGGGTCCATGGCGACCTGCGGTTCGGTGGTGTCGCCCGCGTCGTCGGTCTCGACAAGCTCTGGATTGCCCCAGGCCCGCATGTCCATGCAGTTGGCGGCAGCGCAGCCCCACCAGGACTGGGCGCCGCAGGGCATGTCGCAGCCGCCGCAGTGGGCTGGATCCGTGTTCGTGTCCACACAGGTGCCCCCACAGTCGGTGTCCGGTGGAGTGCAGGCGATGCCCCCGGTGGATCCCGAGCCACCGGTGCCGGTGTCGGAGCCGGCGGTGCCCGTGCTGGTACCGGTGTCGGAGCCGGATGCGGCGGTGGTGCTGCTCGAGCCCGTACTGGAGGATGAGGACGAGGCCGTGGCGCTGGAGGTCGATCCGGTGGATCCCGAGGTGGCCGTGCCGGAGCCGCCGGTGGATCCTGAGGAAGACTCCCCACCGCCGTTACACCCAGCGCCCAAGGTAAGAGCGAGGCTGGCAGCCAAGTGGAGGGTGTGACGGAGAGGGGATTTTCGCATCGAACGATGCTATAGGTACCGGCCAAACGGTGTCAAACGTTGAATATCGGCCCCCCCTCGGGTTTTCTGGAGCGTCTTCCAACGGGGAGGATGGAGCCATGGGAGGAAACGCTCGAACCGGCGAAGACGTCCGGGGGCGGGCCATGCGGCCGGTTCGGCGGGTCCGCTCGAAAGGAGCGGTGATCGTGTCCGTCGCGCGCAAGATCGCGGGCCGGGCCGAGGCCTTGCGCCGCTGGATCCGAGCATGGGAGCTGGAAGGAGGGGGAGGCGCAGAGGCCGTGGCCCACCCCGGCCAGCGGGTCCGGGATGGAGGGAGGCGGCGGGCAGGCCGGGATCCGGTCCAGGCGTTCGACTCGTCGGCGGGGACGGCCCGGGCCTGGGTACGGACGAGGGGGTGGGTGTCCGCGACGGATGCGTCCGGGGGCCGGATCGGAGGCCGGCCGGCCCCCTCGCCTCGATGGCTTCGAGCGCAGCCGTTCGTGGCGATGCCGGCGGGCGCGTTCGGGCGGTTGCGCCGGGACGGGGGCGGGGCCAAACTAAATGACATGAGAGTTCGATACTTACAAAAGGCATGTCTTGTCCTTGGTGTCGTGTCGCTGACCTCCGGCTGCAGCGGAGACGACGGCGGCACCGGGGGGAGCACGACCGGCACCACGGGGACGAGCGGATCCTCCACGGGAACCGGCACCACGCGGGGTTCGACGACGACCGGAACCACCACCGGATCCACGGGCCCCTCGACGGGCACCACGGGCGCGACCGACACCGGGACGACCGGCACCGCGGACACGGGCACGGCCGGCAGCGGGAGCACCACCGGTGGCGTGGACTGCACCGTGCTCGACGTCGAGGCTTGTGCGACCGAGCCCGCCTGCGCCGTGATCCACGGGCGCCCGTACGAGGAACTCGGCGACCCGTGGTGCCTGGGAGCGGAGGTGCCCCTCGGCTGCCACCCCGCCGACGAGGTCTGTGCCGAGGTGGAGACCACCGCCTGCGAGGGCGGAAACGGGGCCCCCTACCTGTTCCCGAACAGCTGCATCCCGACCGGCTGGTCCCCCTGCGATGCGCCCGGTGACCTGCTGCCCCCCTGCTGATGGCCCCGTCCCCCGACACGCCGTCGCCGTGCTAGGCCCCTGGCCGATCCCGGGTGGGGGCACGTGCGCAGGTCGGCGTGCTCGGTCATCGGCTTCGGCTTCGGTTTCGTCCCGTCGTCGCGCCGGCGCCCCGCCCCCTCGCACGTCGGGGCGCGGTCCGCGGACGCGCCGGGGGCGCCCATGGTGAGCGCGTGCGCGTGACCACGGAGATGCGTGGCGCGCCCGGTTCGGGGACGCCCCAGGCGAGCGGACGGGGCCGCGCCTGCCATCGCGCGGCTGCGGGTGCGCCGGCGGGTCGTTGCCGGGTCTACGCGCCGTTCGGCTCGTCGCCGAACGTCTCGACGAGCCAGCGCCAGACCGCCGCGATCCGGGGGACGTCGCGCAGGGCGCGGTGCACCACCACGTGGAGCGTCACAGGGGGGATCTCCATCAACGCGTGGCAAAAGGGCGGCCCCACCGGCACCCGGGCGAGGCCCGCGTGGCGGGCGAAGGGCTCGGGCGCGAGGAGCAACCCCACCCCGGCGCGCGCCGCCTCCAGCATCGCCGACAGGCTGTCGCTGGCCATCACGATGCACGCATCGGGGACTCGGTCCGCAAGCCACCGCGCCTCCGGCAGGTGCGAGAGCCTGTTTCCCCAGGTGATCCACCGGGCCTCCTCCGGCCGGCACAGTGGGCTCGTCCGCGCCGACCCCCCGCGCCCGAGCACGACGTAGCGTGCCGTCGCCAGCCGGCGCGCCACCAGGTCGCCCGCCGTCGGCCGGTGCGTGCGCACGGCGAGGTCCGCTTCCCGGCGGGCGAGGTCCGCGTAGTCCACGTTCGCCGACAACTCCACCAGCAACCCCGGATGGCGACGGACCAGCGTGCCGATGGCCGGCGCGACGAGCCGGTCTGCGACCCCGGGGGGCGCCGACAGGCGCACCCGCCCCTCGGGCGCGGTCTCGAAGCCTTCGAGCGCCGCCTTCGCCCCCAGCGCGGCCGTCTCCATTGCCTCGGCGAAGGGAACGAGGCGCTCGCCGGCCGCCGTGGGGTGCGCCCCGTCCCTCGACCGGTCGAACAGCCGCCGGCCCACCGTGGCCTCCAATCCGTCGAGACGGCGGCTCACCGTCGAGACGTGGACGCCGAGCGCCCGGGCCGCCCCCATGAGCGACCCTTGGCGCGCCACCGCCAGCAAGACCCGAAGGTCGTCCCATGCCAGGGGTATTTGTTGCATTCTTACAAAGATAACTTGATAAATCCCTTATTTACAAGTGTAATTACAACATCCAATCTCTCGCTCCATGACCGGTCGAAGTCAACCGCTCGTGACCACGGTGCTCGGCGCAGGCCAGATTGGCCTCCCCCTGGCGCGTTTTCTGGCGGCGCGCGGGCACGTCGTGAGCGTCCTCCGCCGCGGTCCACCGGGGCCCGCGATCCCGGGCGTTTCGTGGCTCCAGGGGGATCTGCTCGACCCGCCGACGGCCGCGAACGCCTGCGCGGGCGCCGACGTGGTGTTCAACACCGTAAACCCCGCCCAGTACCACCGCTGGGACCGGTTGCTCCCGCCCCTGTTTCGTGCGGCCTGGGCCGCCGCCCGGGACGCCGGGGCCCGCCTGGTGCAGCTCGACAACCTGTACATGGTCGGACGCCCCCGGAAGACGCCGTTCGACGAGCAGACCCCACCCCGCCCGTGTGCCCCGATGGGGCGCCTTCGCGCCGAGCTGGCCGAGGAACTCATGGAGCTGCACCGGCGCGGCGACCTGCAGGTGGCCTGCGGGCGCGCCTGCGACTTCTTCGGCCCCGGGGCCGCGAACACGGCCGTCTTTCGGCCCGACCTCCTCGCGGCCGTCCGGCGTGGCGGCACCGTGCGGGTCTTCGGGGACCCCGACACCCCGCACGGGTACGCCTTCACGCACGACGTGGCGCAGGCACTGGCCATCCTCGGCGAGCACGAGGAGGCTTTTGGACGGATCTGGCACCTGCCGGTGGCCTGGAAGGGCACGACGCGGGCGCTCATCGACCGCTTCGCCGCCCGGGCGGGGACGCGTGTCCGCGTCCGCCGGGTGCCGTCCGCGGCCCTTCGTGTCTTCGGCCTGGTCGCGCCGGTGCTGCGCGCCGTGGCGGAGATGAGCTACCAGTGGGACGTTGCGTTCGTACCGGATGATAGCGCAATCCGGGGGGCCTTCGACCCGCCCACGACGCCCCTGGACGAGGCCATCGACCGGACGCTGACCGACAGTTGACGGTGGGCCGAGATCGCGTGTAGGATCGCTTGGATGCGAAGGTGGCCGACGATACGTGAAGAACAAGGTGCCCGGACCGTGACCAGCGAAGGGGAAGGTTCTTCGCGGGTCGGGAAGGGCATGATACGCGTAAAAGGAAACACTTGGGCCGTGGCCGGGGCGGGCGTTGGTCCGCGTGGCCGGCCGGCCACCTGGAGGCCCAAGGAAGGAAGGCCGATGTCACGGACGCGAATCCCGTTCGCATCCAGTGTTTCCGGTCGCTGCGGCGCCGCGCCGGGCGAGGTCGGGCGCGCCGTCCATCCGGTTGGGACGCCGGCTGGGGTCGGATCGGCGTGTCCGACCCCTGCCGCCGGGACGCAGGACGGTCCGCGCGGTCGCGGGGCGGTCCGGCGGCGGGCCCGTGCCGCCGACCGCCGTGGCCTCCTCGTTTTCTTGGCTTGCGCCGTGGCCTGTACCTTCTCGAGTACGGTGGACTCGGGATTCGGGACCACGTCCGGTGAGGGCACCCTCACCTCCACGTCGGGGACAACCACGAAGGGTGCGGGAAACACGGGCACCGGGTCCAAGGGCGACACGACGGGCTCGGCGACCGCGGGCACCGCGTCGTCGGGGGCGACGGCCGGCCCGGCGACCACGGCGGGTACCACGGGTGCGGCGAACACCGGCGGTACGACCGGCCCCGCGACGACGGGCTCGGCGAGCACGGGGGGCACGACGGGCGGCAACGGCGCGTGCGCCGCGTATTACGAACCGTGCACGGAGGACGGAGACTGCTGCGCGCCCATGGTTTGTGACCCGTATTTCCCGTGGTGCTTGGGGAATGGTTTTTGCGGTGAGCAGTGGGACGACTGCCTCGACATCACCGACTGTTGCACCGGCCTCTACTGCGACCCGTTCTTCTCCGCCTGCATGCCACCTTGAGCCACGGCGCCCGTCCTACCCCGTCGCCGTCCGGCCCCCGGGGCGACCGGCTCCAGCGAACCTCGACATCCTTCGATGCGGTGCGCTCCGATCCCCACTGTGGGGCGGACGACGGTGCGGTTCGATGGGCCGCGCGTCGCTCACCTGCGGACGGGATGCAGCGGAGCACGAAAGAAATGAATGTCGCCGGGGGGGCGGGATTCCAAATGCGCGTCCTGGAGGCATCTCACCCGACCGAGATCGGGCGTGCGGCGAACAACGGCCGAAAGCAGCGAACCAAGCAGGTGACCCACCCCGGAGGTGACCCACCATGCCATCACGATGCGCCGTCCGTTTCCACGTCATGTTCCTGCTCGCGGCCGTCCCGGCTTGCGACGAGGGTGGGGACGGCCCGGCCCCACCCGGCGCCTGCGAGGCCCAGGTCTTCGCCGGCACGTCCCAGCCGAACGGCTACGAGCGTTGCGACGACGGAGGGACCTACCGTGCGAGCCCGGTCGCCTGTCCCGGGGTCCCCGACGACCCCGTCATGTGTACCCAGCCGATCCCCTCCACCGCCTGCGGCGATGACGGCAGCGCCTCGTGCATGGGCGCCTTCCCGGGCAGCACCTGCGTCTACGTGGGGGCGGACACCTGCGCGTGCCTTCGCCCGTGCACGTCGGACGCTGACTGCGGCGCGGGCGGCGTGTGCGTGTGCCGCCGCAACAACGCCGCCGGCACCTGTGTGGCGGTCGGCGACTGCCGCACGAACGACGACTGCCCGGCCGATCAGCGATGCGGCCTCGCGGGGCTGGTGGACCCGGACTTCCAGCGCATGGGCGAGCCCGTCCTGGACGCCTCGCCGGGGGCGTCGGGGTTCTACTGCACGACCCAAGCCGACGAGTGCCGGGTCGCGGACGACTGCGAGGGCAAGCTGGCGCCCGCGGACAACAGCGGGGTGGTCTGCGCCTACGACGTGCAGGCGGGCCGGCGCCGCTGCGCCCACGCTCTCGCCCTCGATTGATCGATGCCCGAGCGTGCCCGCAGCGGTGGCCCCGCGTTTCGCGCCGGTCCCGCGAAGCGGGCGCTGTAACGCTGGGGCCGCTTCGGGAACGTTGGAGGGCGCATGAGGAGTTCCCACGAAGTCCACGTCCGGCCCTTCTCCCAGAACCGTTCTCGTCCGATCCGAGATGCGGTGCGCGGGGCGATGCTCTTGCTGGCGCTTTCATGCAGCCCCCACGAAAGCGCGGGGGACGTCGTCCACACGGGGTGCGAAAACGGTGCAGACTGCCCGGG